>CAZOJP010000010.1:0-48167 GCA_964580155.1 uncultured Intestinibacillus sp.
AACCGCATGGGCCTTCGGGAACATGTACTTGATTTTGTTGCATGAGTCAATATACCATTCGGGCACGTTCTGCGCGCGCATGGCTTCCTCCCACTCCGGCTTGAGCCCCTTACCCTTACGCACCGCCTCCATAATGGTGAACGACAGCTTGGGTTCGACACCCTGCAAAATGAGATAGTTCATAATATCGTCGCGGCAGCAAATACAGCCCGAAAGCGGAATGCCCTGCTTGACAAGCTCCTGCGCATTGCCCAGCCAAACGTCGGTGCCGTGTGACAAACCGGAAATCGAGACCAGATCCGCAAAGGTGCGCGGCTTTGTGTCGCGCAGCATACCGCGCACGAACTTGGTGCCGAACTCGGGCACGGCGATGCTGCCCATCTCACCCAAAATCTTGTCCGTACCATCGACATAGCGCAGCGCTTCGCACGAGGTGAACAGGCTCATGGTTTCGGGGTCGTCCAGCGGAATTTCGCGTGCGTTAATCCCGGTCAGCTCTTCCAGATGCTTGATCATCGTCGGATCATCGTGGCCCAGTTCGTCCAGCTTGAGCAGGTTGTCATCAATCGAGTGATACTCAAAATGGGTCGTGATAATGTCGGAGTTTGGGTCGTCCGCCGGATGCTGTATCGGACAAAAGTCGTAAATTTCGACTTCCTTGGGCACCACGACGATTCCGCCGGGATGCTGCCCCGTCGTGCGCTTGATGCCGGTGCAGCCCGCGGTCAGGCGGTTTTCCTCCGCATGGGAGCACTCGATGCCGCGCTCGTCCATGTATTTTTTAACAAAGCCGTAGGCGGTCTTTTCCGCGACTGTGCCCAGCGTGCCCGCGCGGAACACATGGTCGTGCCCGAAAATCTCACCGGTATACCAGTGGATTTTCGATTGGTATTCGCCGGAAAAATTCAGGTCAATATCGGGCACTTTGTCCCCGTCAAACCCCAGAAAGGTTTCAAACGGAATGGAAAATCCCTCTTTGCTGAGCGCGTGCCCACAGTTCGGGCAGATGCTGTCCGTAAGATCGACACCGCAGGACATCTCCTCATGCCACTCGACATACTTGCATGCAGGGCACAAATAGTGCGGCGCAAGCGAGTTTACCTCTGTAATATCGGACATGAACGCCGCGAGCGACGAGCCGACCGAGCCGCGTGAGCCGACCAGATAGCCGTCCTCAATGGATTTGCAGACCAGCTTTTGCGCGATAATGTACATCACGTCATAGCCGTTGCCGATGATCGACCCCAGCTCGCGATCCAGCCGTTTTTGCACGAGCTCGGGCAGCGGATCGCCATAGATGCGGCGCGCTTTTTCGCGGCACATGTTCTCGAGATCCTCCGCGCTGCCGTCAATCTTCGGCGGATAGTTTTCCCGCGGTACGGGACGCACCACCTCGCATTGGTCTGCAATGAGGTTCGTATTCGTCACAACCACCTCGTAGGCGCGGTCGCGCCCCAGGTAGGAAAACTCCTCCAGCATCTCGTCGGTCGTGCGCAGATAGAGCGGTGGCTGGTCGTCTGCATCGGAGAAGCCCTGCCCCGCCATCAAGATGCGGCGAAACGCCTCATCCTCCGGCTCGAGGAAGTGGACATCGCCCGTTGCGCAGCACGGCTTGCCGAGTGCGTCTGCAAGCTGCAATATTTTGCGGTTGTAGTCGCGCAGCTCGTCTTCATTGCGCACGCTGCCCTTGCGCAGCATAAACGCATTGTTCGCGATCGGCTGAATCTCCAGATAATCGTAGAAGGAGGCGATGCGCTTGAGATCCTCCCATTCCGCGCCGTCCATCATCGCCCGGAACAGCTCACCTGCCTCGCAAGCCGAGCCGAAAATCAGCCCTTCTCGATGGCGCAGCAGCTCGGAGCGCGGAATAATCGGCCGTTTGTTGAAATATTCCAAATAGGATTTGGAAATAAGCTGGTAGAGATTGCGCAAGCCGGTCTTGTTCTTGACCAAAATGATAAAATGATAGCGTTTCAGGTTCTTGAGGTTGCGCGCCTTCGCTTTTTTCCCTGCAAGCGCCGCATTGATGTCGGAAACGCGCTGCACCCCCAGTTCCTCGTGCAGCATTGCGAGCAGCTTTACAAAAATGCGGCTGAGCACGGCGGCATCCTCGCTCGCGCGGTGATGCTCAAAGGGGCCGACTGCAAGCTCCTTTGCGAGCACGTTCAGCTTGTAGCGTCCGAGATCGGGCAGCAAAATGCGTGCCATGTCCAGGGTGTCGATTGCGGTAAAGCTGCGCTCGATGCCCAGCCGCTTGCACGCGGCATGGAGGAACGAAAGATCGAATCCCGCGTTGTGGGCGACGAGAATACGCTCCCCCGCGAAGTCCAAAAAGGCGCGCAGCGCGTCCGCCAGCTCGGGTGCATGGGCAACAGTTTCGTCCGAAATGCCCGTGAGCGCGGTGATTTCGGGCGGAATCGGCTTGTGCGGATTGACGTAGGTCTGGAACTCCTCCACCGGCGCGCCGTCTCGCACCAAAGTTGCCGCAATTTCCGTGATTTCCTCGCGATCCGGACGCAATCCGGTTGTTTCAAGATCGAAGCAGATATATTCGCCGTCAAAGGGCGCATCCGCTGTGCCGCGCACCACGGATACCGCCGCGCCGTCGTTTACATAGTAGGCTTCCACGCCATAAATGACCTTGAAATTTTCGATTTTCCCCCACTCGACAGCGTGCATCGCATCGGGAAACGCCTGCGCCACGCCATGATCTGTAATCGCCATGGCGGAATGCCCCCAGTAAGCCGCGCGCTCAATCAGCTTTTTGGTCGGGGTGATGCCGTCCATCGCGCTCATATTGGTGTGCAAATGCAGCTCGACACGTTTTTTCTCGCTTTTGTCCTGGCGGATTACCTTTTGCGCTTTCACGATTGCGGTCGGCTCGATGGTGGTTTCTTTTTCCCACTGGTCGTAGGTCACCTTGCCCTGCACGATGAGATGCATGCCGGTTCTGATGGCGCCTGCCAGCTCACCCGCCTGATCCTTGGCGAGAAATTTGCAGACACGCACCGAGTTCGTATTGTCCGTGATGTCAAAGGACAGCTTGATCCATTCCTTGCCGGTTTTCTTGCTTTTGATTTCGCGGTGATCGACAAAAAACACATCGCCTTTGATCGTCACGCGATCCAGCTCATGCACCGCTTCCCGTATCGCAATCGGCTCGTCCTGATAGAGCTTGCCGAAGATTAAATTCTCGTCCTTGACCTCCGCGACCTTTGCGCGGCGGTAGCCGCCCTGCGCAGGGGCCGCAGCCTTGGGGCGCTGCTTGGGCGCGCGCTCGGTCTGCGCGGCTTCCGCCGCTTGCTGCTCGCTTGCCGCACGCAAGCACTCCGCGCGCGTCTGCGCTGCCTCGCGCTGTGCGCTTTCCAGATGCTTCTGCTCCATGCTGACCGGCACAACCGGACAGTGCAGCCCGGTTTCCGTGCGGATCTGCTCCGACAGCTGGCGCAGCGCAAGCTGCAAATATTCCGCTGCGGTTTCGGTCATCGGCACGCGCAGCTCCCCATCCTCATACCGCCATGCACACCCCGCCAGCAGGCCGCAAGCCGAGGGCGTGCGATCGTACAGTCCGTCGCGCAGCGCAGCCAGATATGTATCGCTCAAACGGTTGCAGGTGTAGCGCGGCGAAATGCGCATACGGGTCAAGTGGTAGCACTTCGCGATGCCCTGCTCCAACGCTTTGAGCACGTCATACGAAACGACTTCCTCGAACGCAACATGGCACAGCATGGTGCGCTTATCACGGCTGACCGCCATAGAGCAAACTTGTCCGTTTGTCAGACAGGGGTCTAATTTTTCACTTTTAAAATGGCTGAACACCTCAGACAGCGAACTTGGCATAGCGACTCCTTCGCAAATAGTGTATTGGTTAAACGCTTTACAGCTTTGCTATTTCTTCCATCAGTGCATCAACAAGCTGATTTTCCGGTATTTTTCTCAAGATCTCCCCTTTTCGGAAAACCAATCCCACGCCGTCTCCGCCTGCAATGCCGACATCCGCCTCGCGTGCTTCTCCCGGGCCGTTTACCGCGCATCCCATCACGGCAATCTTAATCTTCTTCCCCTGAATCGACGCGACGCGCTGTTCGACCTCATTTGCAATACGGATGAGATCGATGCGGGTGCGCCCGCAAGTCGGGCAGGACACGACGTTGATGCCGTCGTCGTTGAGACCGACCGCTTTCAAAATCGACCGCGCCGCATAGATCTCCTTAACCGGATCATCCGTCAGGGATACGCGCATGGTATCCCCCACGCCGAGCGCAAGCAGGCCGCCGATGCCGGCCGCCGATTTGACAGTGCCCATGTATTCCGTTCCGGCTTCGGTTACACCGAGATGCAAGGGATACGGGCACTGCTGCTGCGCCAGCTGATAGGCGCGCATCGTATATGGAACCGATGAGGATTTCATCGACAGGCAAATATCGTCAAAATCGAACTTCTCGAGCAGCGCCGCATGATAGAGCGCGCTTGCAACAAGCGCTTCGGGTGTCGGGCCGCCGTACCGCGCCAGAATCTCGCGCTCGACCGAGCCGGAGTTGACTCCGATGCGAATCGGGATGTGCTTGGCGCGCGCGGCCTCGACAACCGCCTTTACGCGGTCGTCCGCGCCGATATTGCCCGGATTGATGCGCACCTTGTGCACACCCGCCGCAATTGATTCGAGCGCAAGCTTATAATCAAAATGGATGTCCGCCACGACAGGAATCGGAGATTTTTCGCAAATCTCGCCGAGCGCGTGCGCCGCGTGCGCATCCGGTACTGCGCAGCGCACGATGTCGCATCCCGCGGCGGCAAGCGCCTCGATCTGCCGCAGGGTCGCGTGCGCGTCGCGCGTGTCCGTATTCGTCATGGACTGTACGGAAACCGGTGCGTCACCGCCGATTTTGACTCCTCCCACATCAATTTGCTTCTTGCTGTTCATGTTCCATTCCTTCTTTTCATCAAAGTTTGCTTATGCGCCCGTAATCAAGTGCAAAATGTCCTGCCCTGTTACATAGAGCATCAGCAGCAGGAGCAGCGCCAGCCCTGCCGCATGCACATAGCCCTCGTACTTCGGCGCCACCGGCTTGCGGCGGATTGCCTCCAGTATGAGAAACAGCAGCCGGCCGCCATCGAGCGCGGGCAGCGGTAGCAGATTCATAACACCCAGGTTGACTGAAATAAACGACACAAGCAGGACGAAATCCTCCCAGCTTTGGCGCACGGTCTGCGCCATGACACCGGCAACGCCGACCGGTCCGGAAAGCTGATTCACCCCGACCTGACCGCTGACCAGCATGCCCAAACTATCCCACACCAAGCGCCCAAAATCGACCGCCGTATACAGCGCGTGCTTCATCAGGGTGAGCGGGGTTTTCTTTTGGACTGTGAAATTGATGCCATATTTCGTGCCGTTATCGAAAGCGGGCTTGAGCGGCACATCGGCCAGCGTTTTGACCGCGCCGTTTCGCCGCACCACGATGTCATACCGACCGTCCGCACCGCCGCGGCTCAGTCCGGTGCGCACATCGCCGTTGAGCAGCACCCGATAGCCATCAATCTTGAGGATTTGGTCGCCGGGCATAAGCATCGTTTCGCCCTGCGCGGTGAATCCGGTGAAAAAGCTGTCAATGGTGGTCGAGCTGAAGCCCTCATATTTTGCGGGCGCATACAGCAGCACGAGCAGCAGAAATCCCGCCAGAAAATTCATCAGCGCACCCGCAACAACAACCAGCATACGGCGCGGCAGCGCGGCGCGCGCAAAGCTGTGCGGATTGTCGGATTCGCCGTCTTCCCCCTCCATGACACAGGCGCCGCCAAACGGCAGCAGTCGCAGGCAGTAACGTGTGCCGCGCCACTCCTTTGCCAGCAGGGTCGGCCCCATCCCGACCCAAAACTCGTTGACCTGTATCCCACTTTTTTTTGCGGTTATGAAATGTCCAAACTCATGGACGACAACTAAAAAACCGAATGCCAGAATTGCTAAAATGATTTGCAGCACAATAGGCTCCTTTCCGGGCTCAAGGGAAAATATAGTTTTAACGGCTTGCGATCTCCCGCGCGAGGCGGTCGCTCTCCAGAATATCGTCCAACGTGGGATGCGCAAGGAACGGCACGCGCTCCATCGCCTGCGCAATACGCGCGCTAATGTCAAGGAATCCGATTTCGTCGGCAAGGAAGCGCGCAACAGCCGCCTCGTTTGCACCGTTTAAAATGGCGCCCGCATTTCCGCGCTGTGCGCCGGCGCGCCGCGCCAGCTGAAGCACCGGCATCGCCCACGCATCCGGCTCGAAAAAGGTCATTTTTCCGACCTCGGTCAGCGACAGCCGCGGAATTTTGCACGGCACACGCGCCGGATAGGTGAGCGCATATTGAATGGGCAGGCGCATATCCGGTACGCCCAATTGCGCAAGCACCGCGCCGTCGCAAAACTCGATGAGCGAATGCACAATGCTCTCGCGATGCACCACGATTTCAATATCCTCCGGTGGCATATCATACAGCCACATGGCTTCGATGAGTTCCAGTCCCTTGTTCACCATAGAGGCGGAATCGATCGTAATCTTCGCACCCATAGACCAATTTGGGTGCTGTAAAGCTTGCTGCCTTGTCACTGTTTTGAGCTGCTCCGCGCTGTACTGAAAGAACGGTCCGCCCGATGCGGTCAGGATAATCTTGGAGAGCGCGTTGCCCTGGCACGCCTGCACGCACTGGAAAATCGCGGAATGCTCGGAATCGACCGGCAGGATCGCGACGCCCTTTTCCTTCGCGCGCGCCATGACGAGCTGTCCGCCGCAAACCAGCGTTTCCTTATTTGCCAGCGCAATGTCTTTCCCCGCGTCGATGGCGGCAAGCGTGGGCAGCAGCCCCACCATGCCGACCACTGCCGTCACGACGACATCCGCCTGCTGCAGCGTGGCAGCGGCGAGCAAACCTTCCATGCCGCCCAGCACTTCGATGTCGGTGTCGGCAAGTGCAATTTTCAGTGCGCGCGCCGCTTCCGCGTCATACGCTGCGACCAGCTTGGGGTGCAGCATACGCGCCTGCTCTTCCAGCAGCTTGATGTTGCGGTTTGTAGTCAGCGCAACCACTTCGGCCTCAATGAAGGACAAAATATCAATGGTTTGTGTACCGATCGATCCGGTCGATCCCAAAATAGAAAGTTTCTTCATGCTGTTATCATATACCTTTCACAGAGGAATTATATCCTGTTTTTGCTCCCTGTTTTCGGCAGACGGTTTTATGAAACTCCTGCAGCTCTGAGCACCAGATCGACAAACGGCGCGACAAAAATGACGCTGTCGAAACGATCGAGCACACCGCCGTGCCCGGGGAAAATATGTCCGTAGTCCTTGATACCGGTTTGCCGCTTGATAACCGAAAACGACAGATCGCCGATTTGTCCGATGATCGCGCCGATTGCACCGAGAACGGCCGCCGTCCAATACGGCAGCGCAAAGTCATGCGTCTGATGTAAGATGACGGTGAAAATCAGCACGCAAACAGCGCCGCCGAGCACGCCGCCCACCGCACCCTCGATTGTTTTCTTGGGGCTGATAATCGGGGCGAGCTTGTGTTTTCCGAAAAGGCTTCCGGCGAAATAAGCAAACGTATCCGATCCCCATGCCGCAAGCAGCGGCAGCAGCACCAGATACCTCCCCTTTTCCATTTGAAAAATACGCATCAGCGCAAGCAGCAGATAGGGCAGCAGAACCGCCCCAAACAAACCGCAAACGACCTGATGGAAGTGCATGGTTTCATGCCGGCGAAGCAAAACCGCAAACAGCCCGACCACGGCGAGCAGCAGCAAGCCCAGTGCATACACCGTGCGATAGGCGCTCGCTTGCATGCCGCTTGTCGCACTCCAGCCGAAGCCTATCGCAAGGAGCGTGCACACGACGGCAACATCGCGGTCGCGCACCAGCCCGGTGGGCACGGTGATTTCCCATGCGGCGAGTCCGCAAAGCAGCACCAGCGCGATTTCCAGTATGATTGGCGGGAAGACAAACAGCGCACACAGTACAAATGCAAAGCCTATCACCCCAAAACCAACTCTAGATCTCATCTCATACCCCTCCGTATCTACGCTGCCTGTGATAGAAGTCGTCCAGTGCAGCATCCATATCATCCGTGGTAAAATCCGGCCACAACACATCGGTAAAATAGTATTCGCTATACGCAGACTGCCACAGAAGGAAATTGGAAGTGCGTATTTCGCCCGAAGGGCGAATAATCAGCGCAGGATCCGGGATGTCAGCAGTGTAAAGGTGTTTTCCTATACACTCCTCTGTAACGTCCTCAATTTGCAGTTTCCCGTTCTGAATTTCGCTGCAAATGGCGCGTACTGCATTCTTTATCTCATCGCGCCCTCCGTAATTGATGCAGAGATTTGCAACGGCGGTATCCGGTCCGAGCCGATCTGCAATCCGATCGTTTTCCGCAATTTGCTGCCTGAGATCCGCGGGCAAGCCGGACAAATCGCCGATCACGCGCACGGCAACGCCGCGCTGCGACATGGTATCTGCCGCCTCACGCAAATACTTGCGGAACAGGTTCATAAGCGCATCGACCTCTTCCACCGGCCGCTTCCAGTTCTCTGTGGAAAACGCATAAACCGTAAAATACTTGATGCCCTTGTCCGCGCAGTAGGTTGCGATTGTGCGGAAGGTTTCCGCACCGGCTCGATGCCCCATTTGACGCGGCATGCCGTGTTTTTTTGCCCAGCGTCCGTTGCCGTCCATAATGACAGCGACATGCTGCGGCACGGGTCTATTCTCATCGGCAGACGGCGCAGCCGGTTTTCCTTTGCCGCGCGCGTCCTTGATTTTTTGGATGATTCCCACTGGTCTTTCCCCCATAGAAAGGGGCGGCGTAGCTCGCCGCCCCCTCTGTCTTTGTTCGGAATATTTTCGCATAGCATGTCAAAGCTGTGTCTCGCACAGACAAGGTCACCTGCCGGATTAAACTTCGGAAAGCTCCTTCGTCTTCTTGGCGGCGATGCCGTCAATGTCCTTGATGAACTTATCGGTCGACTTCTGGATACCCTCTTCCGCATCGGCAAGCTCATCTTCGCTCATTTCGTTTTTCTTGTGCGCTGCCTTGAACTTGTCAATCGCGTCACGACGGATGTTGCGCACCGCAACCTTGCTGTCCTCACTGATTTTCGATACCTGCTTGATGAGCTCCTTGCGGCGCTCCTCGGTCAGCGGCGGGAAATTCAGACGCAGGAGCTTGCCGTCGTTCTGCGGGTTGATACCCAGATCGGATGCCTGAATCGCCTTTTCGATTTGCTTCAGGATGGAGCCGTCCCACGGCTGCACCGCCAGGGTGCGCGGATCCGGTGTTGAAATCGCCGCGACCTGCGCGAGCGGTGTCGGGGAGCCGTAATACTCAACGGTAATCTTGTCGAGCACCGCGGGGTTCGCGCGGCCTGCACGGATTGCGGCAAGATCGCGCGACAGAACTTCGAGGGTTTTCGTCATCTTGGTCTCGTAGGGGGTAAAATCAGCTTTCATCGTTACTTTTCCTCCTGTACAATCGTACCGATTTTTTCACCGCGTACAGCGCGGCAGATATTTTCCGGATCGGCCAGTGCAAAGACCAGCACCGGAATATGGTTATCCATTGAAAGAGAGGTTGCGGTCGTATCCATCACACCAAGCCCCTGGTTCAGCACGTCCATATAGGACAGGTGGTCGTACTTCTTCGCATGGGGATTGATCGCAGGATCGGAGTCATACACGCCGTCCACGTTTTTGGCCAGCAGAATGACCTCTGCGTTAATCTCGGCTGCCCGCAGCACTGCAGCGGTATCCGTTGAGAAATAGGGGTTTCCCGTGCCGCATCCGAAAATCACCACGCGGCCTTTTTCCAGATGGCGCGTTGCTTTGTTGCGAATGTAGGGCTCGGCGATTTTATTCATCTCAATCGCAGTCTGTACGCGCACATCCACGCCGCGCTGCTCCAATGCATCCGCAAGGGCGAGCGCATTGATTGTCGTCGCCAGCATACCCATATGATCGGCGCGCGTGCGCTCCATCTTGCCGCCGCCGTCCTTGACGCCGCGCCAGAAGTTTCCGCCGCCGACGACGACACCGATCTGTGTGCCCTGCTCATTGCATTTTTTGATCACATCGCACACCGGCCCGATGACGTCAAAGTTCAAGCCAAACTTATGATCTCCGGCAAGTGCCTCACCGCTGATCTTAATGAGTACACGTCGATACCCTGGGTTCTCCATACTGCATTTACCTCTTTCTCATGATACTTTCATCTCTTATTCTACCGTATTCGGTCTTGCTTTGCAAACCCTTTCCCCGCTTTTTTTATGAACGATTTGCAAAAATGAAAATCCTGAACGTGCACAAGCCCTCCCCGTTGCGATCTGCGCCGTTCTGCCGTGCCGAGGCGCGCCTTCACAGCCTTCGTTTCTTACAGCCTCGGCACAGAGCGTGCCGTTTTTTTGCCAAAGCCATAAAAAAAGAGCCACATCTCTGTGACTCTTTTTTGTAAGCTTCTCCAAAAATTAGCGCTTGGAGAACTGCGGTGCGCGACGTGCGCCCTTAAGACCGTACTTCTTACGCTCCTTCATTCTCGGGTCGCGGGTCAGGAAACCAGCGGCCTTCAGAACTGCGCGATACTCCTCAGCGTTCGCCTGAAGCAGCGCACGCGACAGGCCATGGCGGATTGCGCCTGCCTGGCCGGTGAAACCGCCGCCGACGACTGTGCATTCGATGTCGAACTTGCCGTTGGTGCCGGTAGCTTCCAGCGGCTGACGGACGACCATCTTCAGCGTATCGAGGCCGAAGTAGTTGTCAATCGTGCGATTGTTGATCTTGATTTCGCCGGTGCCGCCCGGAAACAGTCTGACTCTTGCAACAGAGGACTTTCTTCTGCCGGTACCATAGAAATAGGCTTTCTTGGGCTTGTACATAATTTACATTTCCTCCTTACAAGAATTACTTATCCCAGGCTTCGGGCTTCTGGGCGGAATGGTTGTGCTCTCCACCCTGATAAACCTTCAGACGGGTTGCAGACTGACGGCCGATGGAATTCTTCGGCAGCATGCCCTTGACAGCAAGCTGCATTGCAAACTCCGGCTTTTCAGCCATAAGTGTGCTGTACTGCACTTCCTTCAGGCCACCAACCCAGCCGGTGTGGTGACGATAATATTTCTGCGTCAGCTTCTTGCCGGTCAGAACCGCCTTATCAGCGTTGATGACGATGACGAAATCGCCGCAATCAACGTGAGGGGTGAACTGAGCCTTGTGCTTGCCGCGCAGCAGGTGCGCCGCGACCGCTGCCGTTCTGCCGAGCGGCTTGCCCGCTGCGTCGAGAACGTACCACTTGCGGTCAATGTTTTCTGTTTTTGCCATAAAAGTGGACATATGACTTTCCTCCGTTTTATATATTTAAACATTTGTTTACGAACTTTTACTCCTACTCGGAGTGCCTTATATATTAAACCACAGTGTTTCATGCAAGTCAATTGTTTTTTTCGATTTTTTGATTTACCTTCGAGTAATCTTTCTTTATCTCTTATTTACTCGCGTTATCTCTCGTTTTCTCGAACTGCAATTTAAAATTTGCCGCTTGTCTGTGCCGCTTCGGTCTGCTATAGTAAATACAGCAATTCACTCGGAAATGGAGAACGACAATGCAAAAGATGCTTTCGCTGGTGCGCCGGGCGGTCGACCACTATCATATGATTGAGGAGGGGGAGCGCATTGCCGTCGGTGTGTCCGGCGGCAAGGACTCGCTGACGCTGCTGCGGCTGCTCGCCGGACTGCGACGTTTTTATCCCAATCACTTTACACTTGTTGCCATTACGCTCGAAATGGGCTATGACGACATGGATTTCAGCGCGGTTGCCGCGCTGTGTGACTCGCTCGATGTGGAATACATCCGCGTACCGACCGATATTAAAAAAATCGTGTTCGACATTCGGGACGAACCGAACCCCTGCTCGCTGTGCGCCAAGCTGCGCCGCGGCGCGCTCCACGAGGCGGCTCTGCGCGCGAACTGTCACAAAATTGCGCTCGGTCATCACTTCGATGACGTCGTCGAAACATATTTGCTGTCGCTCTTTTATGAGGGCCGCATTTCCTGCTTTAAGCCCGTGACCTACCTCGACCGCAAGGACGTCACCCTGATTCGCCCGCTCCTTTACGCAACAGAGCAGGATATCCGCAACTTCGCACGGCGGCAGGAGCTGCCGATTGTGCACAACCCCTGCCCTGCCGACGGCTTTACCAAACGGCAGGAGGTCAAGGATCTGCTGCACACGCTGGAGCAAACCATACCCGATCTGCGCACGCACATTTTCGGTGCGATGCAGCGCTATCCGCTCGAAGGATGGGAGCCGGATCGGGAACGGTACTACCGATGACGCAAAAATGCCGCGAACCCCTGTGGTTCGCGGCATTTTTTCGCACGCGCTTATTGCTGCACGATCGACCATGCAACCGGATACCAAAGCGGCTTCGCTTCGCTTCCGCGGTTTTCCAGCGTAAAGCGCAGCGCGCCGCCCTCAGGCAGTACGGCGGTTGCGGTTGCGGTCTCGCCCTCCGTCTGCGCGGTTATGCTCCCCGGAGTCTCCGCCGCATAGAAAAATTCCAACAGCGCATCACCCGGTGTCGACAGATTCGCCTTTTGCCCGAGCACCTCGAGCAGCTCCTCATCGTATTCCGGCAGCCCGAGCGCGTTGTCGTATAATTGAGTGAACTGTGTCACGGAATTTACCTCGGAGATCAGCGAGCCAAACAGGGTTTCATCGGTTGTGGCCGTCACAACGGTGCGCCCCCGTGCATCCTTGCCGAATTGCAGCGTTTCCTCCCCGCGATATTCGTGCGGTGTCGAGTCCCAGCTTGCGTATACGAGGCGGATAGATCCATCTTCGGCTTCCGGAAGCATGGTCCACCGCTTGATCGACGGGCTGGAGCCGACAATCTTCCAAAACCAGCCGTCCCCGCCAACTATGCGGGTTTGATTTTCCGCAAACTGCTCCTGCAAAGCCGCCTGCATAATCGGATAACGATACTGTCCGCTTTTGTGCTGTCCGCCCCGCGCCCACTGACGGGCGAGATCGATCGGTGTGCGGCTGTTTGTGCCGTCCTCCCGCGTCCAGTCCATCGGCAGGTAGCTGAGCATGGTGATGTTGACGACGCTCTCATCCGCAAAGGTGTAGGTCAGCACCTTGCCCTGCACCGCGCTATCGCCATGACCGGGTGCCAGATAGTCGCGCTGCGCCGTCATCTTGCCGCCCACGAGTCCGAGCTGATGCTGCGCCGCGGTGGCTTCGTCCATGTCGATATCCGGATAAGATGATTGCGGCAGTCCCAAATCGTTCGCGTACAGCAGCTCAAACTGCGCAAGGCTGTCGACCGCGTTCGACAGCGCGCCCGCTCCGGGCATCGAATCGTTGCCGTACTCCGCAACCTTAAGGCTGCCGTCCTCGTACACAAAGGTCAGCCGCTCCACGGTGCGCATATCCGCCATGCCGGTCAAATGCCAGTTGTACACCAGCGTCGCTTGCAGCTTCTGCGCGTCGACCGCGGCCACCGCAAATCCATTGACGGACGGGCTGGATACACCGACGTTCCAGAGCGCCCGCTCCCGCTGCTCCGCAGGGAATGTGCCGTCCGGATCCATCTCGGCCAGACGGTTTTGCTGCTGCGCATAGAACGCCGCGGCGTTTTGCGCCGTCATCATGTCATAGTTGGGCTTGGCGCTGCGCGCCTGCACCCCCGCGCCCCAGATTTGCGCAAGCTGCGTGAGCTGCGCCGTCACCGAAGGATCGGCCGCCGCGGCCTCCTGACGAATCGCAAAGTTGCCGCCCACGATCGCGAGGGTCACCATTACGACAAACAGCAGCGCCACACCTCGCTTTTTGATGGTTTCGTCAAATAAATTTTGCATTCTTTCCCTCAGTCCCTTCTGATTCCCTGCAAAGCGTGACAGAAGCGCTTCCTGTCGGCGCGCCCTGCCCGAGGTGCTCGCCGCCTGCAAAATGACCTGCCCATAGTGCCTGCGCTGCGCAAAATCCATGCCACGCACAACCGCGCTGTCGCAGGCAAGCTCCAAATCCGCCGCACCGGCGCGCGCAAGCAGCCGCACGCACGGATTCATCCAGTGTACGTCCGCTGCAAACGCCAGCACCCACTTGGCCGCCAAATCCCCGTGCTTCCAGTGCAGCAGCTCGTGGCGGAAAATCAGCTCGGCGTCTTGCGGCGGCACCGATTCCTCCGGAAGCAGCAGTACCGGGTGTACGATGCCCACGAGCATCGGACAATCCGCCGCTGGTGTAATCCGCAGCGCGATATTGCGGCGAATGCCAAGCGCGCTGCGCGTATCGGCGAACATCCGCTGCAGCGCGGCATGCTGCGCCGGCCGGCTGCTGCGCCGCATCTGCATGCAAAACCACGCGTATGCGCCCATATGCCCCAGGAGCAGCGCGCACGCACCGGCAAACCACATCGCCATCAGCGCATCGGCGATGTGCATGCGCGGCGCCGGCGCGGGAATTGTCTGCGCCGCTGCGGTCTCCCCTGTTGCCTCGTCTGTCTGTATGCGCACGTCCTGCGGCGCAGCCACGACGGTCTGCATAGGCGGCGGCGTGAGAATGACCGCGGGCTTCGGCAGCGTGAGCTGCACCGGCACGAGCAGCCGCAGCGCCAGGGCACACCAGACGAGACTCATCGCGCGCGCCGGATAGCGCCGCTTGAGCAATCCGCGCAGCGCAAGCAGCACCGCGCCGACGACCGACACCGTCGCGCTGATTTGAAGCAGATTCCAGAAAATCATGCGGCGCATGCTCATCCCTCCTTTTGCTCGTCGAGAAACGTGCGCAGCTCCGCAAGGTCATGCTCGGTGACCGCACCCGCATCGGCGAGCGACGCGACCAGTTTTTTTACCGAGCCTGCATAGAGCCGCTCGAGCAGGCTGCGGCTTTCCTCCTGCAAATAGGTTTCTTCGTCAATCAGCACAGTATAAAGGTTGTATTTTCCCTGCCGCTCGCAAGATAGAAATCCCTTTTCCACGAGCCGCGCCAAAAACGTAAGCACGCTCGTCGCTTTCCAGTCCTGCACTGCGTGCGCCTGCACCTGCGCGGCCGTCACGGGCGCGGGCAGCTTCCAAATCACCTGCATCACCGACAGCTCCGCATCGGGCAGCCGCTTTAGTTCCTTCTTGAACATCCGATCCTCCCCTGTTCTACAAACGTAGAGCTTGCTTCTGTCTATATTCTACGCTTGTAGAGCGCAGACTGCAACTACAAAACGATTACAAAATCCGCACGCAAAAAAGCCTCCTATTCCCGAGGAAATAGGAGGCTCGCTTTCGGTATTTTCTTAGAAGGTCGGCACAACCGCGCCCTTATAGGTGTCGCCAATGTACTGCTTCACCGTATCGCTGCGCAGCGCGTCCAGCAGCGCCTTGATTTTGGGGCTGTTTTCCTCGCCCTCGCGCACTGCCACCACATTGACGTATACGCCTGCGTACTGGCCGTCCTCGACAGCCAGCGCGTCGGTATTCGCATTCAGGCCCGCCTGCAGCGCATAGTTGCCGTTGATGACGCTCATATCTACATCCTGCAGCGAGCGGGCAAGCTGCTCCGCCGCGACTTCGGTGATCTTGAGGTTCTTGGGATTTTCCACGATGTCGAGCACGGTTGCGGACTGGGTCGGATCCGCCTTGCCCTCGGCCAGCTTGATGAGGCCCTGCGCCTCAAGCAGCATCAGTGCGCGGGTCTCGTTCGTGTCATCGTTAGGCACGGTGATCTCCGCACCATCCTTGAGGTCGGCAATCGCCTGCGTCTTGCTCGGATAGAGCGCAAACGGCTCGTAATGCACGTCGCCCGCATTGACCAGCTTGTAGCCCTCCTCCTGCACCTTCTTGTTCAGATACGGCTCGTGCTGGAAGTAATTCGCATCGAGCGTGCCGTCATTGAGCGCCACGTTGGGCTGGATATAGTCGGTAAACTCCGTAATTTGCAGCTCGTACCCCTGCTCGGCAAGGATGTCCTTGCATGCGCTCAAAATTTCCGCATGCGGCGTGGGGGTCGCGCCGATCTTGATGACCTTGTCCTTCGAAGCGGCAGAGCCGCCTGCGCCGCAGCCTGCCAGCAGGGACACGCCGAGCGCGCCTGCCAGTACCCCGGTAATCAGCTTCTTGTTCATGATGATTCCTCCTTCAGATGTATATAAATTATTTATTACGCTTGTCCAGCCGCTTGGAAAGCCACAGCCCAAGCTCCTGAAAAACCTGGACAATGACAACCAACAGACACACCGTCACAAGCATCGGCGGCGTCTGGTTGCGGTTATAGCCATAGTTGAGCGCGATTGTGCCCAGTCCGCCGCCGCCGATAAAGCCAGCCATCGCGGAATAGCTCAAAATGGTGACGACGGAAATGGCGCCGCCCACAAGCAGCGAGGGCTTGGCCTCGGGCACGAGCACCTTGGTCACAATCTGCCAGGGGCTTGCGCCCATCGACTGCGCCGCCTCGATTACGCCGAAGCCGACCTCCTTGATGGAGGATTCGACCATGCGCGCCACATAGGGTGCGGCGGCGATGATGAGCGGCACAATGGTCGCGGTCGAGCCGATGGTCGTGCCCACAATCGCGCGGGTGATGGGCATGACCGATACCGCGAGAATCAGGAACGGAATCGAGCGCAGGATGTTGACCAGTATGCCCAAAATCCCATTGAAAATCGGCATGGGACGCACGCCGTTTTGATCGGTCGCGACGAGCAGCAGCCCGACCGGCATGCCGATGATATAAGCGCCGAGCGTGGACACCAGCGTCATGTACAGGGTCTCAATGACACCCTGTCCGATCAGCCCCCAAAGTTCAGGCGAAATCATGCGCGTCCACCTCCTCTACGTGCACATTTTGTGTTTCCAGATACGCAAGGGCGCGCTGCGCCGCGCGCTCATCCTCGGGCAGCTGCAGCAGCATCTGTCCGTATGCCTTGCCGTCGATGTTTTTCGTGTTGGCAAACATGATGTTGACCGGCGCTTTGCACTCGAGCACCATATTCGACACCACCGGCTCAAAAGAGGAGTTGCCGTCGAACACGATGCGGCAGTAGCGCTTGCCGGTCGCCACCTCGTCGCGTTTGCCGTCGGGATAGATGAGCTGCTTTGCCATATCGGACTGCGGTCTTGTGAACACCTGATCGACCGTACCGACTTCGGCAATGCGGCTTGCGTCAATGATGGCAACACGCTGGCACACCTCTTCGATGACCGCCATCTCGTGGGTGATGATGACGATTGTGATGCCGAGCGTGCGGTTAATCTGCTTGAGCAGCGCGAGGATCTGGCGCGTGGTGGTGGGATCAAGCGCGCTTGTCGCTTCATCGCACAGCAAAATTTTTGGATTCGTCGCCAGTGCGCGCGCAATTGCGACACGCTGCTGCTGTCCGCCCGACATTTGCGCCGGATAGGCGTGCTCCCGCTCGCGCAGCCCGACGATTTCGAGCAGCTCACGCGCGCGCTTTTCCGCCTCCGCCTTGGGTTTCCCCGCAATTTCAAGCGGGAAGCAGATGTTTTGCAGCGCGGTCCGCTGCTGGAGCAGATTGAACTGCTGAAAGATCATTCCCATGCCGCGGCGCGCTTCGAGCAGCTGCTTTTCAGGAAGCCGGCTCAGCTCCTGCCCGTCTACAATGACCTTGCCCCCTGTCGGCTTCTCTAAAAAGTTGATGCAGCGCACGAGGGTGGACTTGCCCGCGCCGGACAGGCCGATGATGCCGAAGATTTCGCCCCGCACGATGTGTAAATCAATTTCATCGAGCGCGACCACACGGCCGCTTTTGCTCTCGAACACTTTGCTCATACACTCAATCTGTATGATCGCATCCTGTGTTTCCAAAAAATGACCTCCTTTTTATGGATAAAAAAATGCGGAAAGCCGAAGCTCTCCGCATGATGTCGCAAAATAGCAAACGCCAAACAGACTGCAAGAGCAGCCGCGCGGCGTGATTACCGGACGCACATTGAGGAGTGCTTGGTGTGAAATTGGAAAAAACCGCACATCATGGCAGACATTCGGCACATCATCGCACGCTGCATCATCATGGTGGTTTCCTCCTTTCGCATCTTTTCCGGGTTTGATTGTTTTTAAGTGTAGTATATCCTAGCGGAAAAGTCAAGTCAAAATTTCATGCTCATTTGACGCGCGCGCGGAAATGCCGTAAAATAGAAGCATCCCCATGAAAGGAGGGCGTCCGTATGAACCGCCCCATGTCGTCCTATGCCGCCGACGCACCGCAGGTGCTGCGCGATTTTCTGACCTATATTTCAACCATCCGCGGCAAATCCGCGCAGACCGCGCACGAATACTACCTTGACCTGCGTATGTTTTTGCGCTTTTTAAAACAATATCGCGGACTTGTGCCGCAGGATACACCCTTTGATGAAATTTCGATTTTGGATGTCGACGTTCCCTTCCTGCGCGATGTCACCCTGTCGGAGGCGTACGCCTTTTTGGAGTTCATCGCGACGGAGCGCCCGCAGCATCCCAACAGCCCCACGACCGATTACGGCGTCTCCGCGCGCACGCGCGCACGCAAGACCTCGTCCATCCGCGCGCTGTTTCGCTATCTGACCGACAAGGTCGCCGTGATCGAACTCAATCCTGTCGCCAATCTGGAATCCCCCGCGCGCCGTCAGTCCCTGCCGCGCTACCTGTCCGTAGAGGACAGCACCGCGCTGCTTGAGCACGTCGACGGCCCGTTTGCCGAGCGCGACTACTGCATCCTCACCTTTTTTCTCAACTGCGGCATGCGTGTTTCCGAGCTTGTCAAGCTCAACCTGACCGACATTTCCCTCTCGGATAAGACCCTGCGCGTGCTCGGCAAGGGCAACAAGGAGCGCATGCTCTACCTCAACGAGGCGTGCACGAGCGCGTATCTGCGCTACCTGGACACGCGCATCACACCGCACGAGCGCGACCGCGACGCGCTCTTTATCAGCCGCAACCGCAACCGCATCAGCGTCGCAACCGTCAAGTGGCTGGTCAAAAAATACCTCACGGAAGCCGGACTGGATGCCACGCAGTATTCCGTGCACAAGCTGCGGCACACCGCCGCGACCCTGATGTACCAAAACGGCGTGGACGTGCGCACGCTGCAAACCGTGCTGGGCCATGCCAACCTGGATACGACCATGATCTACACCCATGTCGACGACGCGAGTGTGCGGCAGGCGACCGATCTCAACCCGCTCTCCCGTCTGCACCGTGCGCGCACCGTGCGCCAAGTATCCGCGGATTTACACCCAGAAGAGGGTGCCGAGGACGAAGACTAACCCCAATACCCCACGGCTGTGTGTGTGCAGCCGTGGGGTATTTTCATTCTTCCGCCTGCGGCGGCTCTTCGTACGGCTCAACCGGCTTGTCGCAATAGGCGCAGCACTCGCCTTCTGCGGAGTGCGTCGTCAGCATCGGCAGATAGGTTTCGGCCTTGGTCACGCATTTGGGGTTTGTGCAGCGCAGGCCGCGCACGCCCTCCGGCACCTTGCCCGGCTTGCGATAGGGCTGGCGCGACAGGGTCAGCAGCAGCGCCATGCGCGCATACATGCCAAAGCGCGCCTGATCGAAATACACCGCGCGCGGATCGTCATCGACATCCTGTGCGATTTCGTCCACGCGCGGCAGCGGATGCATGACGAGCAGCTCGGGCTTGGCTTCACGCAGCTTGCGCGCATTGAGGCAGTAAATCCCCTTGAGACTGTTGTACTCCGCCTCCGAGGTGAAGCGTTCCTTTTGGATGCGCGTCATATAAAGCACGTCAAGCATCGGAAGCACCGGCTCCAGCCCTGCCACCTCATAGAACTGCATGCCGTTTTCTATCATAAAGCGGCGGATATATTCCGGAATGGAAAGCTCGCGTGGAGAAATCAGGTAGAACTGCACATCTTTGTATTTCTGCAAAAATTTAATCAGGGAATGCACCGTGCGCCCGTATTTCAGGTCTCCGCAGATGCCGATTTTCATGTGGTCCGCACTGCCGCGCAGGCGCAGGATGGTCGTCATATCCGCAAGCGTCTGTGTCGGATGCAGATGCCCGCCGTCGCCCGCGTTGATGACCGGCACGGAGGCATAAAGCGCCGCCGCCTTCGTCGCGCCTTCGCACGGGTTGCGCATGACGATCATATCCGCATAGCTCGACACCATGGTGATCGTATCCTTGAGCGTCTCCCCCTTGGTGGTGGAGCTGGAGTTGGGATCGGAAAATCCCATCACGTTGCCGCCCAGGCGCATCATCGCGGTCGAAAATGACAGGTTTGTGCGCGTCGACGGCTCGTAAAACAGGCTGCCGAGCACCTTGCTGCGCGCGGAGTCGGTATAACCCTCGGGCCGGTCGATGATATTGCTCGTCAGCTTGTACAGCTCACGAAATTCCTCCATCGTCAGTTCGCTCAGATCGTTGATATTGCGCATGTGCGTCTTCCTTTCCGAAGCAGAATGCCGGCGGCATCGCTCTGATTCATTGTCCCTGCTATTTTATCACAAAGACCGCCGGAAAAAAAGGCACATCGGCATTATTTTCACTGCCGCATCGCGTCTACCGGCCGGAGTGCCGCCGCATGCACCGCAGGGATCACCCCCGCCGCCGCACCGCACACGCCGGACAACGCGAGCACACACAGCGCAAAGCGCACGGACGCGGTCAGCTGCATGCCGGTCAGCGCGGATGCCGCAAGCAGGATTCCCCCGCCCGCGAGCAGTCCGCCGCAGCCGCCCGCCACGCTGAGCAGCACCGCTTGCAGCAAAAAAAGCCGCGCCACATCGGATCGGCGCGCGCCGAGCGCCATATACAGCCCGATTTCCGCTTTTTTCTCGTGTGCGGTGGACAGCATGCCGCTGAGCACGCCCAACATCGCAACGCCGAACGAAATCGCCGCCACCGCGAGAAACAGCACGGTCGCGGTCGCAACCGCCCCCTCAATCTGCGCGAACGCGCTGCCCATATCCTGTACGGCAAGCGTGCCCGCGACATGGACATAATCCGACAGGTACTGCGTGATGTGCGCGCCGGTCTGCGCCGGATCCGCACCCGCCACGCACTGCACCATGATCTGATCCGCGCTGTCCTGCGCCCCTGCAAGGCAGCGGTACGGCACATACACAATGCTCGGCACGAGCGCGCCGACCGTGCTGCCGAGCACGCCCGTCTGATCGGCAATCACGCCGATGATGCGGTAATACTGCTCGCTGTCATTCACGCAAAAACGAACCCGTTTGCCCACGATGTTTGCGCGCCCGTAGAGCTTGTGCGCAAGGCTGCGATCGACCACCGCCACGCGATCACCGCGCGCGGTCTGCCGGCCATTGGGCAGCGCACCGTGCAAAAGCTGCACCCCCATGACCTCCCCGAGCGTGTCGGTCACCCCGAAGAAAATCACGTTGCCCTGCGACTGGGCAGCGCGGTAGCTGCCGGTTTTCGCCTTGAGCGCCATCGCCTGCTGCACGCCCGCGATGCTGCGCGGCAGCACCTGCGCATCCGCCTCGGTAAGCGGCCGTCCCGCCGCGGATTTTGCCACATAGACCGACAGTCCGCCCAGTCCCAGGCTGTCGATGCGTGTGCGCACCTCGCGCCGCCCTGCCGCGCCCAGCCCTGCAATCAGCATCATCGACGCGACACCGACACCGACTGAAAGCGCGCACAAAAATGCCCGCAGACGGCGGCGTCTAAGCTGCGCGCCCGCGAGGAAAACACCGTCCCCTATTCTCATGCGCGCGCGACCTCCACCCGGTCGCCGTCCGCAAGCGTGTCCGGCGGCGAGAGCAGCACAAGCTCGCCGGCTGCCACCCCCGACTTGATTTGGATATATCCGTCCAGCTCATAGCCGGTTTCTACCGCGCACTTGCGTGCAATCCCCTGCCGCACTGCAAAAACATGCTCCCGACCATCTTCCTGCAAAATCGCCTCATATGGCACGAGAATTGCGTCCTTAATCGCATCTGTAAAGATTTTAACATTTACACTATATCCGGGCCGCAAATCGTGCTGGGTGCCGACCAGGGAAAGGCGCGCGGTGACGGTTGCGGACTGCTGCTGTCCGGTCAGGCTGACCGCGCGCCGTGCGTAGGGCGCGATGGACACGACCTTGGCGGCGAGGACATCCTCCGGCGACGCTTCCGTTGTGATATTGGCGCGCTGCCCCTCTGCCACCTGCCGCACATACAGCTCGGGGATATCCGCGCGCACGAGCAGGCGGCTGATGTCCGCGGTGCGCAGATAGGTCAGCCCGGGCAGCACACGCTCTCCCGCATTTTCGGGCGCGCGCAGCACCGTGCCGTCGCGCTCCGCGGTCACGGTGTACACGCGCTCCCTGGGCGCCGCGCCCCCGCGCAGGGCGGAGGCGACCGCATTGGCATCCACGCGCTGCTCGCCGTCCAGTATTTCTGACGCGAAGGCCTGCGCGGATTCCGCGTCGAGCGACACCGTCTCCGCGCGCAGGCGCACGAGCGGCTCGCCGACTTTGACGCTTTGTCCTGCCTTGACATAGACCGCCTCCACGGTCGCGCCGGCCGCCGCAGCATAGTCATAGCTGTCCTGCGCTTCGACCTCACCCGGCGCGTAGACGCTGTTGTAAATATCCTGCCCAATCGCAGGGGCGCCGCGCACCGTCATAACCGGCGCCTCCTGCTCCCGATTGACAATCATCATCAGCAGCACAAGCAGCACCGCCGATGTCGTCAACAGCACAATCCGTATTTTGCGTTTCATATTCCGACCTCCCGCACAAAAAAACTGCTCATATTATCTGCACGCACGGCAAAAAATATGAGCAGTCTGCGGTAGTCATCTTCGTGTTTTTGAGAAAAACGGTTACAGCACCGCGCCGATTGCCTCCGCAACATTCGCGACCTGCACAATGTTCATGCCGCGTGGCACGCCCTGCTCCCCCAAATCCTGCTTGGGCATGATGCAGGTGTGAAAGCCCAGCCGCCACGCTTCCTGCACGCGCTGCAGCGCGGCGGATACCGCGCGCAGCTCGCCTGTCAGCCCGACCTCGCCAAACGCCATGACGCCCTCCGGCAGCGGCTTGTCGCGAAAGCTGGATACCGTTGCGAGCACAATCGGCAAATCGACCGCAGGCTCGTCCAGCCGCATACCGCCCACGACGTTGACATAGGCATCGGAATTCGACAAGAACAGCCCGGCGCGCTTTTCCAAAATGGCAAGCAGCAGCACCATGCGGTTATAATCGACGCCTGCGGCCGTGCGGCGCGGCACACCGAAGGCGGTCTTGGCGACCAGCGCCTGCACCTCGGCGAGCAGCGGACGCGTGCCCTCAATCGTGCACGCGATGCAGTTGCCCGACGCGCCGACCGGATGACCGGCAAGCATCGCCGCCGAGGGATTCGGCACCTCGAGCAGGCCATGGTCGCTCATTTCAAACACGCCGATCTCGTTTGTCGAGCCGTATCGGTTTTTCGCCGCGCGCAGGCAGCGGAACGAGCCCGAGGTCTCCCCCTCGAAATAGAGCACGCAGTCGACCATGTGCTCAAGGATTTTGGGCCCTGCGAGCGCGCCCTCCTTGTTGACGTGGCCTATAATGAAAATTGTCACGCCGCGGCTTTTGGCATACTGCATCAGCGCCATTGCGCATTCTTTAATCTGTGACGCACCGCCCGGCGCGGCGGAAACGTCCGGCCGGTAAACCGTCTGAATCGAGTCCACGATGAGAATGTCCGGCTCGAGCGTGTCGGTTTCCGCAATAATCTGGTCCATATCGGTTTCCGCAAGGACGAACAGGCTCGGCGGAGACACGCCGAGGCGCTTTGCGCGCAGCTTAATCTGGCGCAGCGACTCCTCGCCCGAAACATAGAGCACCTTTGCGTTTTGGCACATTTCATCGCACATTTGCAGCAGCAGCGTGGACTTGCCGATGCCCGGCTCGCCGCCGACCAGCACAAATGAGCCCTGCACCGCGCCGCCGCCGAG
Organism: uncultured Intestinibacillus sp.; assembly: GCA_964580155.1. Lineage (GTDB taxonomy): Bacteria > Bacillota > Clostridia > Oscillospirales > Butyricicoccaceae > Intestinibacillus. The sequence continues at coordinate 23,943 of CAZOJP010000010.1, forward strand.
CACGCGATCCAGCTCTCCCATGCCGGAAAGGAAGCGCTCCTCGCTGTCCGTTGCAATGTCCTGCAGCGTTTGCGGACGCGCGCTGTTGCGCGGCTTGGCGATCACGCCGCGTGCCGCCGTTTCGGGCTTTACTTTAAATTCGCTCATGGTGTTCCATGCGCCGCACGACGGACATTTCCCGAACCATTTCGCGTGCTCATAGCCGCATTCGCTGCATAAATAGACGGTTTTCTCTTTCATATTTCCTCCGTTACGCCATGTCTCCGCTTAAAAATTGCAGGTAGCCGCTGACAATGCACACCGCAAGGCGTTTGTGATAATCTTCGCGCTGCAGCAGCGCCTCCTCCTCGCGATTGGACAAAAAGCCGCACTCCACGATCACCGCCGGACAATTCAGCTTTTTCATAAGGTAAATCGTGTCTGTCGCCTGTTTCGCCTTGCGGTTGTTATCGGGCGCCAGACCGGTAACCAGACAGCGTTGCAGCGATTCCGCGAGCGGCTTGCCCGCCGGGTTGTTCTTCGAGTAAAAGGTCTGCGCGCCCTTGTATTTTCCATCTTCAAATTTATTGAGATGCACACTTAAAAAAATCGGGTCTTCCGTTTGGCTTGTGATGCGCTCACGCGCTTTAATATCCGCAATCTTGTTTTGATGAATCGCGCTCCCCGGCTGATAATCGAGCGCATTCTCGTCCTGCCGTGTCAGCACGGTTTGGATGCCGAACAGCCCGGCAAGCGCTTCCGTGCGCTTGACCACGCTCAGGTTGATGTGCTGCTCCGTCGTGCCGCCCGCACCGATTGCGCCGCCGTCAAAGCCGCCATGCCCCGCGTCCAGCACGAGCGTGTGCGCGTGCTCCCACACGGAAAATGCCGCTTGCACGCGCTCCGCATGCCAATAGGCACCCGCGCCGGCCGCAAACAGCGCCAGCGCGGCGCATGCGGCCACTGTGCGTGCGCGCATGACCCAGATTGTCATTTGGATCGCCCCCTCACCGCACTACTCTATGCGGCGACGAACTGATTATAGCATACTTTAAACGGCATATGCGGAGATTTTTTTAAAAGCGCCGCGCAAAGGGAAAAAGGCGGTGCGCATAGCGCTTGTCCGATGTGCAATTTCGTGCTATGATGAACGCAAGGAGGCGATGATATGCACAAGCTATTGGCCGTAATTGATTATCAAAAGGATTTTGTGGACGGCGCGCTAGGTTTCCCCAAGGCGGCGACGCTCGACGAGGGCATCGCGCAGCGGGTGCAGGCCTATCTCGCAACGGGCGATCAGGTGCTGTTCACCTACGACACCCACTCGGAAAACTATCCGGAAACGCGCGAGGGACGCGCGCTGCCGACAGCGCATTGCATCGACGGCTCTGCCGGATGGAGACTGTACGGCAAAACGCAGGAGCAGATCTGCGAAACCTGCTGCAACCGGCAAATTCACACCGTACGCAAAAGCGGCTTTGGCATGAAGCCCGCGGATGTCATGGAGCTTGCAGCCGACTTGGGCGAGGTGCGTGAAATTCTCATCGTTGGTGTCGTCACCAATATGTGCGTCCTGTCCAACGCGGTGCTGCTGCAGGCCCAGTGGCCGGAGGCGCAAATCACCATCGATGCCGCGCTGTGCGCGGGCTTTGATGACAGCCTGCACGAAAAGGCACTTGACGTGATGGAAAGTCTACAAATGAACGTCATCAATCGAACAGAATAAGGAAAGCCCTCCGGAATTGTCCGAAGGGCTTTGATTTGGCTTTTTATGCCTTCCACAGACCGTGGAGGTTGCAGTACTCGTATACGCCCAGTACCTTTTCGCCGCAGAGGCAGAAATCGGCAGCCGGTGCTTCGCCGGGCTTGAGCGCCTTGCGGTAGACACCCTTGTCGGTTTCTACGCAGATCCACTGGATGTAGTGCTCCTCGACCATCGGGTGCGTGACCGAGCCTACCTCGACATGCAGAACGCCGTCCTTCTCGGAAACCACCGGGATGTGCTTTTCGTGCGCAGCCTCTACCGTGCCGGCAATGAGCTCCTGCATCGGCTCGCCGCAGCAAATGATCGGAACGCCGGAGGCATGAACCATCTCGACGATATTACCACAATGACTACAGCGATAGAACTTAACCATAACAGTACCTCCTAAAATTTCCAAGTGTTTTATGTTTCTTTTGCAAATAACTTTGCTGTTTCTAGCTTATCCCAGAATGTCACGGCTGTCAAGTAGGATTTTCAGCCGACACAGCAGAAATTTCTCCCTGCTCGCTCTTAAAGAAGCGGCATTCGCTTTGGTCGGGGCTATATCGGAAGTTTTTCGCGCAAAATAGTGCGGGAGAGGATGTTTTCGTCCTCCCCCGCACAAGCTTTTCTATTTCCCGGGTATACTAGGATCAGAACCTTTTACTTTTCCATTTCTTCGAACATGCGCTCAATGAAAATCGCATATCCCCGCGTCGGATCGTTTACAAGCACGTGCGTCACCGCGCCGATGAGCTTTCCGTCCTGCAGCACAGGGCTGCCCGACATCCCCTGCACGATGCCGCCTGTTTTTTGAAGGAGCGTCGGATCCGTCACATGCAGCAGCATGCACCACCCCAACTCGTCGTCCTCGTCATACAGCTTTGTGACCTCTACCTCATAGGATTGCACTTTTTTGCCCTCGACGTTGCTTAAAATCTGCGCTGCGCCGGTGTGGATTTCACCGGATTGCGCCACCGGCACGCACGCGAGCTTGGCATAGTAGGTGTCGTCCTCCAGCACACCGAAGATGCCCGAGGTCGTATTTTTTTCCACCGTTCCCATGTCATGCTGCAAATTGAACGCGCCGTGCAGCTCCCCCGGATCGCCCGATTGTCCCCGCTTGACCTCGGTCACCTCGGCCTCGGTCACCGCGCCCTTGGACATGGGCAGCAGCGCACCGGTCTCGGTGTCGCAAATGCCGTGGCCGAGCGAGCCATAGGCTCCGGTTGCCGGATCCACATAGGTGATCGTGCCGATGCCCGCCATGCTGTCACGCACCATTACGCCGATGCGGTATGCGCCCGACATATCCGCAACCGGTGTGACGGAAATATTCTTCTGCATACTGTCCCGCCGCAGGGTCAGCTGCACGGCTTTGCCGTCCGCTCCGGTGACCGCCTTTTGCAAATCCTCGTTGGATTGGATTTTTTTGTCGTCTGCGGTTAAAATCATGTCTCCCTCACGCAGACCCGCCTGTTTCGCCGGATAGACCATGCCCACCGATGTCTGCACGCCGCTCAAGCGCACCACCATAACGCCGTCCGCCGTCAGCCGAATACCCGCCGCCCTGCCGACCGGCACCACCGATTCCGGCGCCGCACGCGCCAGCATGCCTGTCGGCAGGAAGAACGCGACCGCCAGCAGCGCCGCTGCGATGCGCTTGGAGCGCGCCGTTTTCCATTGACTTCTCAAATCTGTCTCACCTCCCGTTTTTACTATTCCACGGCATGCGTAAACTATCGCAGAGAACGTTTGGTGAGTCCGGCGAAGATTTGGGCGATTTCTCAAAACAGCCTTGCACAGCCCTTGTGCAGCCGCGCTCCTATGTGTATACTGAATATAGAAAATTTTGTTTTGCATGGAAATGGGGTTTCGGCATATGCATGTTGCCATTGTAGGCTCGCGCGACCTGACCGATCATTTTTACGATATGCTCTGCACGCATGTCCCGATCGGCGCAAGCGAAATTCGATCCGGCGGCGCAGACGGTGCGGACGCGCTGGCGGCACGCTATGCGCGCGAAAACGGCATCCGACTGACCGTGATCAAGCCGGATTATGCGCGATATGGGCGGCGCGCACCGCTCGAGCGCTCGGAGCGCATCATCAAGGGCGCGGATTATGTCCTTGCGCTGTGGGATGGGCGCTCCCGCGGCACAGCATACACCATCAAAGCCTGTCTGGACCGCAACATCCCCGTGCGCGTGCTGCTCTGCCGCGCGGAAGAAATTCCCTCACCCTCCCTGCAAAATCCCACATTGTCTGAGTAGCTTGCGCATTTTCTTTGCATCACATACGGATTTTTAAAACAAAAAAAACGTGGAAACAATGTTGTTTCCACGTTTTTTGTCTTTATATTGCCGCAACGACGTGCTTCATGTTATAGAGTCCGGGACGCTTGACATCCGCAAGGAACACCGCCGCATTGACCGCACCGACCGCGAACACCTCGCGCGACTGTGCGATATGCGTCAGCTCGATGACCTCGTCGCGTCCGCAGAACATGACCGTGTGCTCCCCGACGATCGTGCCGCCGCGCACCGCGGAAATGCCGATTTCGTGCGCGGCACGCTCCTCACGGCGCTCGTGGCGGTCGTATACATAGGTCGCATCATAGGGCAGCGCTGCCGCAACCGCATCCGCGAGCATGAGCGCCGTACCCGAGGGTGCGTCGAGTTTTTTGTTATGGTGCTTTTCGACAATCTCCACGTCGTAGCCGTCTCCGAGCACGCGCGCGCAGCGCTGGAGCAGCTCGAGTATCAGGTTGATGCCGAGCGACATATTCCCCGAGCGGAACACCGGAATGTGCGCCGAGGCATTGTGGATGCGCGCAAGCTGCTCCTCGCTGTGACCGGTCGTGCAGATGACGACCGGTGTTTTGGTCTCCACGCAGTGGCGCAGCAGCGTATCGGTCACCGAAACATTGGAAAAGTCGATGATGACATCGCAGGTGCCCTTAAACTCGAACGGATCGGCATAAACCGGAAAATCCGCCAGCTTTTGTGCGTGGATATCAAAGCCCGCAACGATTTTCAGGTTGTCTTTCTTCGCGCAAATATCGGTAATCACCCGACCCATACGGCCATTGCAGCCGGAAAGCGCAATTTTCAGCATTTTTTAAACTCCTTTGCAGGGGGGGACAACGTTATCTTTCTACCTTGCAGCCCGCCGCGTCCAGCTCGCGCTTCAGCGTTTCAAAATGCTCCTCGCCCAAGCGTACCAGCGGCATGCGCAGATCACCGACCTGCCAGCCGATGTATTCCATCGCCGCCTTCACCGGAATCGGGTTGACTTCGGTGAACAGCGCGTTGATCAGCGGCATGTAGGCAAGCTGCATCTTGGATGCCGCCGCAAAATCTCCGCGCAGGCAGGCCGCGGTCATCTCGTGCGTTGCAGCCGGCGCAACGTTCGACAGCACGGAAATCACACCCTTGCCGCCCAGCGACATCAGCGGCACGATCTGGTCATCGTTTCCCGACCAGACATTGAGCTCATCGCCGCACAGGTGCATGGTTTCCGCGATGGTCGTGAAATTGCCGGACGCCTCTTTGACGCCGTTGATGTTGGGGTGCTTTGACAGCTCGTGCAGCGTTTCGGGGGCGAAGGACATGCCGGTGCGCGACGGCACTTCGTACAGAATGATCGGCAGGCCGCAGTCCGCGATGGCGGTAAAGTGCGCAATCAGGCCGCGCTGCGTTGTCTTGTTGTAATACGGGGTGACCGACAGGCCGGCATCCGCACCGCAGGATAGCGCGAACTTCGTCAGGTCAATCGCATAATCGGTGTGGTTGGAGCCTGTGCCGGCAACGACCGGCACGCGGTGATTGATGTACTCGCAGCCGAACGCAATTGCGGCGCGATGTTCCTCGTCGGTCAGCGCGCTGCCCTCACCCGTCGTGCCGACGATTGTGATGCAGTCCGTGCCCTGCTCGATCTGGTAATCGATCATCTTCTTGAATTCTTCATAATGAATCTCACCGGTTGAGGTGAACGGCGTGACAATGGCAACCGAAGCGCCGGTAAATATGGGCTTTTTCATAAAAATGAGCCTCCTTGGAGTCCATGCACAATAAAATTTGGAAGTGAATGCGGTTTAGCGAACCGGCTCGATATAGCCTTCGGCGCACAGCAGTTCCGCCATCAGCACCGCGCCGCCCGCCGCGCCGCGCAGGGTATTGTGAGACAGGCTGACAAATTTGTAGTCATAGACCGAATCCTCGCGCAGACGGCCGATGGACACGCCCATGCCGCCCTCAAGGTCGCGGTCCAGTCTGGTCTGCGGGCGGTTATCCTCTTCAAAGTAGGTCAGGAAATGCGCGGGCGCAGAGGGCAGCTTGAGCTCCTGCGCGCGGCCTGCATAGTTCGTCCAGCGCTCGAGCATCTGCTCGCGGGTGGGCTTCTTCGCGAACTTGACAAAGGCTGCCGCCATGTGGCCGTCGCTCGCCGCGACGCGCAGGCACTGCGCGGTGATCTTCGGCGCGGTTGCGTCCTCGATATGATCGCCCGCGACACGGCCCCAGACCTTCATCGGCTCCTTTTCGCTCTTCTCTTCCTCGCCGCCGATGAAGGGAATGACGTTGTCGACCATTTCGGGCCAGGACTCAAAGGTTTTGCCCGCGCCGGAAATCGCCTGATAGGTGCAGACAGCGACCTCGGTCGGCTCAAAGTCGAGCAGCGCGCTGAGCGCGGGGACATAGCTCTGAATCGAACAGTTGGACTTGACGGCAATGAAGCCGCGCTTCGTGCCCAGACGCTGCTTCTGCGCCGGAATGATCTTCGCGTGGTCGGCGTTGATTTCCGGGATGATCATGGGCACGTCGGGTGTGAAGCGGTGCGCGGAGTTATTGGAAATCACCGGGCATTCCAGCTTTGCATAGCGTTCCTCGAGCGCACGAATTTCATCCTTCTTCATATCAACCGCACAAAAGGTGAAATCGACCATGCCCGCGAGTTTTTCCGCGTCCGCGGCGGCATCAAGCATGACCATGCTCTTGAGCTTCTCCGGCATGGGAACGGTCATTTTCCAGCGGCCCTCACAAGCCTCAGCGTACGTTTTGCCCGCATTGCGGCCGGAAGCCGCGAGCGCGACGACCTGAAACCACGGGTGATTTTCCAGCAGCGTTGCAAACCGCTGTCCGACCATGCCGGTTGCGCCGACGATGCCTACCTTGTACTGTTTCATTTCACGATGTCCTCCTCATGTGATACGGAATAGATAGAACGCAGCAAATGACGCGCAAAAAATGCCGTCAGGACCGGGTCCGCCGCTTGCAGGTATTCCCTGCAAATAAAAATACCGGTTGAAAAACCGGCATGAACTATACTATAATAGGAAAAGAGCATACGCTCCCCTCGCATTATGGTGATAGCGCTCCACCGCGTTCTTCGGTGACAGACGATGGGATCTTCTCCGAACCGTCCAGCCCAGCCCCCGCGCACCGCTGCGGCTGCCTTCGGCGGAATACCCCTTTCTCATCCGGTCGTTGGGGGTGCTCCCTCACAGATGATACTCATGAAAACCGCGCCTCTATCTATATATGGCTGTGATATATTCATCATTTTAGAGGATAGGTCGTTATTTGTCAATAGAAAGACAGGGAGAAACATGAAGAAACGTATTTTAGGCATCCTGCTTGCGTCCTGCGTCGCATTTGCCGCGCTCAAGATGCCCGCATCCGCCTCGATTTCCGATGATATCGTGCGTGTCGGGCTATACTACGGATCGACCGCGCTCGCCGCGCCCCAGCTGCAAAATTTCCAGGGCAGCGGCTATCAGGCGGGCTACTACGACGGCGGAGAGGCCTTCCACAGCCTCTACCCGATCAGCGACACCAAGGTCGTCATCCTGCGCGACGATAACTACGACCGCGCCGCAAACGGCACCTATGCGCCCTCCTCCGGCGCGACCGCGACGGTCGGCGCGTACCATGTGCAGCTCCCCGCGACCTACGCGACCGCGGCGCAGGCACAGACCGCGGCGCAAAGCGCGGGCGGCTTTGCCGCCTATGTAGACGATGTATACCGCGTGCGCACCGGCAGCTATGCCACGCTGCTTGCGGCGCAGACCGCGGGCGCGCCCCTCGGCGGCACGCCGGTCGGCGGCTCCGCCACCTGCACCACGGTGATTGAAACCGAAAGCGGCAGCATCCTCTTTGAGTATGACGGCACGCAGGATTTTGCCCTGGCGCCGCAGGGCAGCAGCCCCGTAACCTGGTGCAAGGGCTACAAATACTACGGAAATTTTGCCTATCCGCGCGCGGCGAACGGCAATCTCTCCGTTATAAACTATGTGCGCACCGAGGATTATGTGAAGGGCGTCCTCCCCTATGAGATGAGCGCAAGCTGGAACGTCGAAGCGCTCAAGGCGCAGGCGGTCTGTACGCGTTCCTACGCGATGAGCGAAACCAAGCACAGGGCGGACGGCTTTGACCTGTGCGCGACCACGCACTGTCAGGTGTATCAGGGGATGAACCTCGCGACCGCAAACTCGGATGCCGCTGTAGACGGCACAAAGGGCGTCTATGCGGCCGTAAACGGCAAGCCCATTCAGCTCTTCTACTTCTCCTCCGATGGCGGCGCGACAGAGGATGCCGCGAACGTCTGGGGCGGCGAACACAGCTACTTAACCGGCAAGCTCGATCCCTACGAGACCGCCGCGGTGCCCGAAAGCCAAGCGGTCTGGTCGGTCACGCTGACCGCGGCACAGGTGCAGGCCAAAATTCGGGCGATTGATTCGTCCTTCGGCACGCTCTCCAATCTCGCCGTCACCCAGAACACCGCGGTCGGCAACGTGCTTGAGCTCACCGCAACCGACACCGCCGGAAAAAAAGTGACAATCTCCAAGGCAGCGTGCCGCTCGACCTTTTCGCTCAACAGCCAGCGCTACACCATCACGGCAAGCGGCAGCAGCTCTTCATCGGATGCCCCCACCTCCATCGGCGCGGGCATCCTGTCGGGCTTTCAGCGGGCAATGAACGGCTCCGGCGATACGCAGGCGACCGCCGCGACAAGCTACACCTTCAGCGGCACCGGCTGGGGGCACCATGTCGGCATGAGCCAATACGGCGCGAAAGCCATGGCGGAACAGGGCAAAAGCTATGAGGATATCATGCATTTTTACTTTACCGACATCACCCTCGTAAATTAAAACAAAGGACTGTTATAGATTTGAAAACCAGTGATTTTAACTTCGATCTTCCCGAGCATCTGATTGCGCAGCATCCGCTTGCAAAGCGCGATGCCTCGCGCCTGCTCCTGCTAAACCGCGCGGACGGCAGCGTGCAGCACCGCCATTTCACCGATCTCCTCGACTATCTGCAGCCGGGCGACACGCTGGTGATGAACAATTCCCGCGTCATCCCCGCGCGCTTGATGGGCTCCGCCGAGGGGCGCACCACACCGATCGAGGTTGTGCTGCTGACGGACAAGGGCGACGGGGTGTGGGAATGCCTGACCCGTCCGGGAAAGAAAACGCGTGAGGGTGTGCGGCTGTCCTTCGGTGACGGGCTGCTGACCGCGGAGGTCGAAGCGGTCGATTCAGAAAGCGGCAACCGCATGATCCGCTTCCACTACGAGGGTGTGTTCCTCGAGCTGCTGGAAAAGCTCGGCACGATGCCGCTTCCGCCCTATATCAAGGAAAAGCTGGAGGATCAGGAGCGTTATCAGACGGTCTACTCCAAAACCCCCGGCTCCGCCGCCGCGCCGACTGCCGGACTGCACTTCACCGAGGAGCTGCTCGCGCGCATCGCGGACAAGGGCGTAAACCTCGCTTATGTCACGCTGCACGTCGGCCTGGGCACGTTTCGCCCGGTCAAGGTCGAGGATGTCACCGCGCACAAAATGCATTCGGAATACTACATGATGGACGAAGCGACGGCGGCGCTCATCAACCGCACCAAGGAACAGGGACATCAGGTGTTCGCGGTCGGCACAACCGCGTGCCGCACGCTCGAAACGATTGCAGACGATGCCGGCCGCGTGCGCGCGCAGTCCGGCTGGACCGATATTTTCATCTATCCGGGCTATCGCTTCAAGCTCATCGACCACCTGATCACCAACTTTCACCTGCCCGAATCCACCCTCATGATGCTGATTTCGGCATTTGCGTCGCGCGACATGATTTTGCACGCGTATCAGCAGGCGATCGAGCAGGAATACCGCTTTTTCTCCTTTGGGGACAGCATGCTCATTTATTAACGACAAAAAAAGCCTCGCCGCATGGTTTTGCGGCGAGGCTTTTTTGATTTTCTTGATGCTGCGGTGCGAGTACGTTGGATTTTTGATTCAGTCGTCCGCCGCATACGCTTGGAGCACAAGGCGGTTCTGCTCCCCCGCGGTACAGGTGGATAGCGTGATATACGGTCGGGCGGTGTCCGGCAGGGCATCTGCGGAGAAGGAGGAGCGCCGCACCGCGCGGGACAGTTCGGCTTCCTGTGCGGCCACGCTGTCAAAGTTGCGCGTGTAGCACGCATCGGGCACCGTCACATCGTATACGGCAAACACCTGATATCGCCGCGTTTCCTGCGGCGTCAGCAGATAGATCGTTTGATGTGTTTGCGCATAATCCTGATCGCGATATTTTTTCAGCGCGCCGAACATGGATCGGTCCTTCATATTGTGCCCGTAGAGAATGGTATTGTGGTCGGAAAAATCATGTGCGTTGCGGTAGTCCATGAAAATGCTGCCGCCCACGCTGTGCGCGCCATTGTACGCGGTGGTGAGGTATCTCTGGTTGTCCTCCCCTTGCAAAACCGGATAGCTGATGGTGCTGTCCGCAATCCAAAGCCATGCGACCGCATCTGCGTTTGTTTGCTGCAGCGCGGCAAAGTCGACCTCGGGCGGTGAAGCGGGCGGCGCGACATCCGGCGCTTGCGAATCGGCCGCTTGTGCGGCAGACGGGGATGTCGGTGGGGTGAGAAACTCCTGCTGCGCCTGTCCGGAAAGTTGCGCCGCGCGCCGATAGCCGTAACCAATCTGCACGAGCTTTACCAGACAGAGGATCGCAATAAGCCCCAAAACGCCGATTAGGAGGCGACGCGCGCGCGTAGACAGCGCACCTGTCTGCTTACGCATCTTCCGCTTCCAGCGCGCTGTCCATGAGCATGATCAGCTCGAGCGTGCTGCGAAAAGCCTCTTCGCTGCCGCCCTCGCTCCAAATCACAGAGCCTTGCCAGCTCGCATTTTGTCTGAAAATCATGCGCACAAAAAAAGTGGCAAGCCGGCCGGACTGCACTTCGTACACCGTCGGTTCCTGCGTTTTTTCGATTTTTCGCATTTTTGTGAAGCGCCGGCGCTCGGTCGATGCCTTGGGAAAGGATATGGTGTCCAGTATATGTTCGATTTGCAGCAAAAGCTGCATGAGGTTTTCAAATTGCAGTCCGTTTGGTGCAGAAGGGTGGTAGAGTATTCCGGAAATATTCTTGTTTTTATAAAAATTGACACATATCTGCATGGTTTTCATGCTTTCTGATACGTTACTAATTGCAGTCAGCGCCATATACAATACACCTCCGCTGTTCTTTATTTGTTATATCATATCACATCGCAGTTACACACAGGTTACAAAATCACAAAAAATAGTTTTATTTTTTCTTTTTTGTATAATTTGATTGTGGTACAGGCAACCCACGCGGCTCTGCGGCATAGGATAGAAGAACACAGAACAGAGGAAGGGTGGTACATCCTATGCTTTTCACCGCGACCTTGACGCTGCTTGCCGGAGCGGTGCTTTTCATCCTGCGCACCAAGGCAAGCGGAGGCTCATTCCCCCCCGCGCTGACCGCAGAGGAGGAGGCCGACTGCCTGCGGCTGCTGGAACAGGGCGATGAAGCATCCCGCCGTATGCTAATCGAGCACAACCTGCGGCTTGTCGCGCATATCGTCAAGAAATACTACGCGTCTCCAGCCGACCAAGACGATCTCATCTCGATCGGCACGATCGGACTGATCAAAGCGATCAACTCGTTTCGTCCGGATAAGCAGGTGCGGCTTGCGACCTATGCCGCCCGCTGCATTGAAAACGAAATCCTGATGCATTTCCGCACGCTCAAAAAAAGCGCGGGCGATATTTCGCTGTCCTATGCGATTGACAGCGATCCGGACGGCAACGCGCTCGCGCTGATGGATGTCATCAGCTGCGAGGATGAGGGACTGCTGCGCGTGGAGCAGGAGGATCGCTACATACAGCTTTACGACCGCCTTCAGGTCTGTTTGGACGCGCGCGAACGCGAAATCGTCTGCCTGCGCTACGGCATCGGCGGAAAAGAGCCGCAGACCCAGCGCGAAATTGCGAAGTCACACAATATCTCACGCTCGTATGTGTCGCGCATCGAGAAAAAGGCGCTGCACAAGCTGCGCGACGCGCTTGAGCAAAACGGATAACGCAGCAGATGCGAGGCTGCATCCCCCCCTTGCCCTTATAGGATTGACAAAACCGCCGCGGTTGGGGTATCCTAAAAAAGGAAAGGGGGCGTGCTGTATGCAGGAGAATATGACAACATCCGAGCTGCTGACAATCGCGATCGAAATCGGGCAGCAGATGCTGGAAAGCGGCGCAGAAATCTACCGTGTGGAGGATTCCATCAGCCGTATCTGCATTGCGTACGGCGCGCACGATACGCACGTCTATGCCGTGCCCACCAGCATCATTGCAACCGCGGCGCGCCCCGGCGAGCCGCCGCTGACCCGCACACGGCGCATCCGTTCGCGCGGCACCAATCTGGATCGGCTGGATCGGCTCAATGCCCTGTGCCGTGCCCTCTGCGCACAGCCCATGTCCGAATGCGAGGTGCGTGCCGCGCTGGAGCATATTGCCGCGCAGTCAAATTATTATCCCGTCTGGGCGCTGCGCGTGGCGTTCGGGCTTGTCGCCGGATTGTTTACGCTGCTGTTCGGCGGTGATCTGCGCGGCGCGGCAGTCGCCTTTGGCGCCGGGTTCTGCCTCAAAATAGCATTGGACGCGCTGGAGCGTATGCAGGTCAACAGCTTGTTTATGAACATTGTCGGCGGTGCCTTGATTGCGGCGTTCGCCGTCGGGGCAGCCACGCTCGGGATTGTGACAAGCTACGACCGTATCATCGTGGGCAGCATCATGACGATGGTGCCCGGACTCGCGATTACAAACGCTATACGCGATCTGATTGCCGGTGATTCCATCGCGGGCATCACCAAATTCACCGAAGCGCTGCTCGTGGCGATCGGCATTGCAATCGGTGTTGCGCTGCCCCTCAGCGCGCTGCATCTGTGGGAGGGGCTTGGCATATGAAGCTGCTGCTGGAAGTGTTTTTATCGTTTTGTGCCTGCCTTTCCTTTGGTGTCATTTTTCGTCTGCGCGGCGAAAAATTGGTTTTTGCCGCGCTTGGTGCCGCGCTCGGCTGGCTGGTTTTTCGCTTGGCAAACCGCCTGCCCGGCAGCAATATTCCGGATTATTTTCTTGCGACTATCGTCATTTCGGCATATTCGGAGATGATGGCGCGCTTTTTCCGTGCGCCGGTCAGCATTTTTCTTGCGGTCGCGCTGATTCCGCTCGTGCCCGGCGGCGGCGTGTATGATACGATGGAGCAGTGCCTGCTCGGCAACGCGGCCGAAGCCGCGCGGCTGGGGCTGCATACAGTCGGCATTGCTGGCGCGCTTGCCATCGGCATCGTCATGGTGTCCTCGACGGTGCGCCTTCTGACGCATCAGCGGCGGTAAAAGCCATCGCGCGCTTTTATCGCGAAAATGCTCCCTTCACTGCAAGACAGCTGTCTCGCCGAAGGGAGCATTTTTTTATTCCGCGGAGGAAAGCATCAGCTTGATGCGGTTTTCCTGATTGATTTTGGACGCGCCGGGGTCATAGTCCACCGCAACGATATTCGCTTCGGGGTAATGCTCGCGAATCTTGCGCAGCATGCCCTTGCCCACGATGTGGTTCGGCAGGCATCCGAACGGCTGCGTGCACACGATGTTGCGCACACCCTCGGAAATCAGCTCGATCATCTCCGCGGGCAGCAGCCACCCTTCGCCCATCTTGACGCCGGGGCTGATGATTTTCTGCGACAGGCGGCGCACACGATCAAACGCCATCGGCGGCGCGAATTGTCCCTGCTCGCGCATGAGCTTGATCATATCCGCCTGCTTTTTGAGCATGAAACGGTATGCCAGCTTATACCCCACTGCCTTGCGCGGGGTTCTGCCGTACAGCTCCGCGTCAATGACGCTGTTATAAATGCAATACAGGCAGAAGTCCATCAGTCCGGGCAGCACGGGCTCACAATTTTCGGATAGCAGAAACTGCTCCAGATTGTTGTTGCCGAGCGGCGAAAACTTCACATAAATTTCGCCGACGATGCCCACCCGCTTTTTAGGCTGCGTTTTATCGAGCTTGAGCTTGCCGAACGCTTCGAGCACAAAGCGGTACAGCCCCATGACCTCGCGGTAACGGATCAGCCGCCCTGCGGCAAAGCGCTGCGCCACCGTGCGGATGCAGATTTGCACCGCCTGATCACACGAGCCGGGGACGACCTCGTAGGGGCGGCACTGGTTCGCGACAAGCATGATCAAATCGCCGATCAGCATGCCGTACGCGACTTGAACGAGCATTTTTCCGCTGAGCTGAAAGCCCGGATTTTCCTCCAGACCGCTGAAGTTGAGCGAAATAACCGGAATGTAATCATAACCGTTTTTCGCAAGCGCCTTGCGCAGCAGATGGATGTAGTTCGAGGCGCGGCAGCCGCCGCCCGTTTGCGGCATGATGAGCGCGATTTTGTGGGTGTCGTATTTTCCGCTTTCGATGGCATTCATCAGCTGCCCAATCACAAGCAGGGCGGGATAACAGGTGTCGTTATGCACATTTTTAAGGCCCTGCTCGACGATGTCCGGCCCTTCGGTGTCCAGCAGCTCCATGCGGTAGCCGTAGTTTTCCATGATGCGGCAAATGAGCCCAAGCTGAACGGGCAGCATATTGGGCACCAAAATGGTGTAATCACGGCGCATATCCTCGGTAAACGCGACGCGCGGTATCGCCCGCGGGTCAGCCGTGTTTGGATTGTTCTGCAAGTTTTCTCCCCTCCTCTACCGCGGCGATCATACTGCGTATGCGAATTTTTGCCGCGCCAAGGTTGTTAATTTCGTCAATTTTGAGCTGTGTATAAATTTTTCCGCCGCCCTCGATGATGGCGCGCATTTCGTCCGTCGTGACCGCGTCGATTCCGCAGCCGAACGACACCAGCTGCACCAGCTGCGCGTTGGGCTTGCCCACGACATATTCCGCCGCGCCGTACATGCGCGAGTGATAGGTCCACTGGTTGAGCACGTGAACGTACGGTGCTTCGGCAAGCTGCCAGACCGCGTCCTCGGACACAATCACCATGCCGTAGGACGCGATGAGCTGATGGATGCCGTGGTTAATCTCCGGGTCGATGTGGTACGGCCGCCCCGCGATCACCGCGATTTCCAGTCCGTTTTCGTCCGCATAGCGGATTGCCCGCGCACCCTCGGCACGCACCTCGGCATAAAAACGATCGAGCTCGGCGTATGCGCGCGCAATGGCGCTCACGATCTCGCGTCTGGGAATCGCGCGGTATTTTCCGCGGAAATAGCGTAGCGCCTGCTTTTCAAACTGCTTGTGATCGCGCAGCTCAAAATACGGAATCATAAAGTCAAAGCCCTTGAGCGCGGCGACGTTGGCCTCAAGCAGCTCGGGATAGTATGCGACAACCGGACAATTATAGCAGTTTGTCGCCCGTCCCTCGTCGAGGTTGTAGGTCATGCACGGATAGAAAATCGCGTCCACGCCCTTTTCCAGCAGGTTTTCGATGTGTCCGTGCATGAGCTTCGCCGGATAGCACACGGTATCCGACGGAATGGAGTGCTGCCCCCGAATATAAAGCTCACGCGTGGAAACATCGCTGAGCACGACTTCAAAGCCCAGCTCGCTCCAGAACGTTGCCCAGAACGGCAGCAGCTCGTAAAAGTTCAATCCAAACGGAATGCCGATGCGTCCGCGCGAGGCGGCAGGCGTATCCATCGCCCCGTAGCGCTTAAGCCGCTCGAGCTTCCAGGTATAGAGGTCGGGCATTTCGAGCGCCTGCCCCTTGCCGAGCGGCCGCTCGCACCGGTTGCCCGAGATGAAGCGGCGTCCGCCGGAAAAATCATTGATGGTCAGGTTGCAGTGGTTCGTGCACAGACCGCAGCGCACCGAGCGCACCTGATGCGAAAATTGCAGCAGCTCCTCTGTGCCGAGCAGATTGGTCTGCGCGGGCGTGTTCGCCTTGGCATGCAGCGCCGCACCGTATGCACCCATCAGGCCGGAAATCGCGGGGCGCGTGACCTCGCGTCCGATCTCCTGCTCAAACGAGCGCAGGATTGCGTCATTGAGAAAGGTGCCGCCCTGTACCACGATATTCTGGCCCAAATCGTCGGGAGAGTGCGCGCGGATGACCTTATACAGCGCATTTTTAACGACCGATACCGACAATCCAGCCGAAATCGCATCGATGCCCGCGCCATCCTTCTGCGCCTGCTTCACCGAGGAGTTCATAAACACCGTGCAGCGCGAGCCGAGGTCGATCGGCCCTTCCGCGAACAGTCCGAGCTTGCAAAATTCCTCGATTGAGTAGCCCATCGAGCGCGCAAACGTCTCGATGAAAGAGCCGCAGCCCGACGAGCAGGCCTCGTTGAGCAGGATATTGTCAATGCAGTTGTTGCGGATTTTGAAGCACTTGATGTCCTGCCCGCCGATGTCGATGATGAAATCAACATTCGGGCAGAAATGCCGCGCCGCCTTGAAGTGCGCCACGGTCTCGACCAGCCCGTGATCCACGCCAAAGGCGTTTTGGATGAGCGCCTCGCCGTACCCCGTGACCGTGGAGGACACAATATGTACCCGATCGCCGCACAGCTCGTGCAGCTTGAGCAGCTGCTCGCGGATGACATCGGCCGGGCTGCCCTTGTTCGACGTGTAGTGGTGGAACAAAATCTGATCGTCCGCGCCGATGAGCACCATTTTCGTGGTGGTCGAGCCGCAGTCGATGCCGAGATACGCGTCGCCCTGATAGACTGTGACGTTCTGCGTCACCACGTCGTGCAGGCTGTGGCGCGCACGGAACATGTCATATTCCGTTTGATTTTGAAAAAGCGGCGGCAGATGCGCGGTCTCAATCGGGATGCCGGCGGTTTGCTCGAGCAGGCCGAGCAGCTCGCCATAGCTGTACTCGCGGGTCGTGTTTTCAAGCGCGTATTGCGCAGCGCCCGCGGCAATTGCAAACGGTGCGAGTGCGGGAAAGTGCGCATGCGCCTCGTCCAGACCCAGCGTTTCCTGAAACCGCTTTTGCAAGCCCTTGAAGAAGAACAGCGGCCCGCCGAGAAAGAGCACATGCCCCTTGATTTCGCGCCCCTGCGCCAGCCCGGTCAGTGTCTGGTTGACGACCGCCTGAAAAATGGATGCCGCGACGTCTTCCTTGCGCGCGCCCTCGTTGAGGAGCGGCTGCACGTCCGACTTGGCAAAGACACCGCAGCGCGAGGCGATGGTGTAAAGGCGCTCCATCTTCATGCTGAGCGCGTCCAGCTCGGACGGGGTCACGTCGAGCAGGATCGCCATCTGGTCGATAAATGCGCCGGTGCCGCCCGCGCACGAACCGTTCATGCGCTCCTCAAGCTGTCCGGTCAAGAAAACGATTTTCGCGTCTTCGCCGCCCAGCTCGATGACAACGTCCGCCGCAGGCACAAAGATGCCGACCGCCTTGCGCGTGGCAAAGACCTCCTGCACAAAATCCACGTTCGCAGCCTTCGCGACGCCCAGACCGGCCGAACCCGTGATCGCCGCGCGCAGGGTGTCGCCGCCGATGACAGAGCGCGCATCCTGCAGCAGCTCGCATGCTTTTTCGCGCACCTTGGAAAAATGGCGCTCATAGCGCTGATAGACGATTTCGCCATCGCGCACCGCAACCAGTTTGACCGTGGTTGAGCCTATATCAATTCCTAAATTTACACTCATAGCATTCTTTTAACCTACTCCGATAGCCCGTGATTCTGTGTTGATGCTTTACAGCACCTTCATTCTAACACTTTCATTCGACAATTTGCAACAGAAATATTTAGTATGTCAAACTTTCTAAAAACAGACCTATTGAAAGACGAACTGAATCAGCACCATGTACAAAGCGGTTCCTCCGCCGATGCTGAGCAGTGAATTTTTGCCAAACCAGTGCAGCAGCGCTGTTGCCGCGCACGCAAGAATCTCCGGCAGACCAAAGGGCCATGCGGAAAATGTCGTGCCGCGCAGGCAGTAGAGGATGAGCATGGCGATGACCGCCGCAGGCATTGCGCCGCCGAGATAGCTGACGATCCGGGGCACGCGACCGCCGCGTCCAAAAATGAGAAACGAGCCAAAGCGCGTGAACATCGTCACGCCGGCAATGACAAGGATGATGACAACCGAATATAAAATCGTGTGCATGCTCATGCTGTTTCCTCCCCTTCGCTATGGTCTTGCTCCGCGCCGAGCAGCATCGGTTCCAGCTTTTTGCGCAGGGCGAGAAAGCCCACAACGAGCATTAAAATCGCCGGTATGAGCATGTTGTCGCCGCCCGAATGCCTGGTCGTGAGGAGGGCAAGGGCGGACGCGCCAAAGCCGAGCAGCGTGGGCAGCTTGGTCTTGGCGGCGCGCCACTGGTCGACACAGATGACGATGAACAGTGCGGTCATCGCAAAATCAATGCCTGCGGTGTTGAAGGTCAGAAAGCGCCCGATCAGCGCACCCGACGTGCAGCCGACAATCCAATAGATATGATCAAACAGCGAGATCATAAACATATACTGCTCGCGCGTCGTGCCCTCCGGCGGTTCGGAGGTGCACAGCAGCGCATAGGTTTCGTCGGTCAGCGCAAACATCATATAGTACTTGCGCGCGCCGAACTCCTTAAAGCGATCCAGAAACGACAGCCCGTATACAAAATAGCGGAAATGTACGAGCAGCGTTGTGATTGCAACTGTAACTAGACCGGCCTGCGCCGTCAAAAGCGGAATCGCCATGTACTGCATCGTGCCTGCATAGATGATGACGCTCATAAAGAGCGCCCACAGAAAATTGTATCCTGCCTGCTGCAGCAGGATACCGAAGGCCATGCCCATGAATAAATAGCCGCACAGCACCGGCAT
Source organism: uncultured Intestinibacillus sp. (assembly GCA_964580155.1). GTDB lineage: Bacteria > Bacillota > Clostridia > Oscillospirales > Butyricicoccaceae > Intestinibacillus. Next base: position 42,804 of record CAZOJP010000010.1, read on the forward strand.
TGTAACCGTGAGCACACGGCGAATAAGTGCCCCGCGCCGCCGCCGGGGCTGATAGTTTTCCAAATTCCCACTCTCCTAAGTTATAGAAAATCCATATATTTTATTATTATAAGTCTTTGCTCCCCGCTTTGCAACGACAGTTTTCGTGTAAATGCCCTTGACAAACCCGGAATCGGTGCTATAATGATACCATATTTTAAAATTTCATATACCTTATCAAGAGTGGTGGAGGGACCGGCCCGATGAAACCCAGCAACCTGCGGACCCCCGTAAGGTGCTAAATCCGGCGGTGATTTTGTTCCGAGGATTTTTCCTCACGGACCGAAAGATGAGGCAGTTGTGCTTGCGTTTCCGTCCGGAAACGCATTTTTTTATTCATTCACGAAAGGAAGAACACACTTATGGCAAAGCACCTTTTCACTTCAGAATCTGTCACCGAAGGACATCCCGATAAAATCTGCGACCAGATTTCGGACGCGATCCTCGACGCAATCTATGCGCAGGACCCGATGTCGCGCGTTGCATGCGAGACCACGGTTACAACCGGAATTGTTTCGGTAATGGGCGAAATTTCGACCAACTGCTATGTCGACATCCCCCGTGTCGTGCGCGACGTTGTGCGGGATATCGGCTATGACCGCGCAAAATACGGCTTCGACTGCGACACCTGTGCGGTCGTCACCTCGATCGACGAGCAATCCGCGGACATCGCGCTCGGCGTTGACAATTCCCTTGAGCGCAAGGGCGGCGCGCAGGATGCCGACCTCTCAATCGGCGCGGGCGATCAGGGCATGATGTTCGGCTATGCCTGCGACGAAACCGCAGAGCTGATGCCCCTGCCCATCTCGCTTGCGCACGCGCTTGCAAAGCAGCTCACCGCGGTGCGCAAGGACGGCACGCTCGACTATCTCCGTCCGGACGGCAAGACGCAGGTCACGGTCGAATATGACGAAAATAACCGCCCCGTGCGCGTGGATACCGTAGTCATTTCCACCCAGCACAGCCCGGAGGTCTCGCTTGAGCGCATTCGCGCGGATATGATTACCCATGTAGTCCATCCCATCATCCCCGCTTCCCTGCTGGATGACAAGACGCACTACTTCATCAACCCGACCGGACGCTTTGTTGTGGGCGGTCCGCAGGGCGACTCCGGCCTGACCGGCCGCAAGATCATCGTCGACACCTACGGCGGCACGGCGCGCCACGGCGGCGGTGCGTTCTCTGGCAAGGACCCGACCAAGGTCGACCGCTCCGCGGCCTATGCTGCGCGCTATGTGGCGAAGAATATCGTTGCCGCCGGCCTTGCAAGCCGCTGCGAAGTGCAGCTTGCCTATGCCATCGGCGTTGCCGAGCCGGTGTCCGTGATGGTAGATACCTTTGGCACGGGCACGGTTTCCGAGGAGCTGCTGTCCGCTGTCGTGCCTCAGGTCTTTGACCTGCGCCCGGCTGCCATCATTCAGGAGCTTGACCTGCGCCGTCCGATTTATCGCCCCCTTGCGGCTTACGGTCACATGGGACGCGAGGATCTCGGCGTCAAGTGGGAGCAGACCGACCGCATCGATGCCCTCAAGGCTGCGGTACAGGCCGCAAAGTAACCCTATCACCAGAAAAGCGGGATGCACACCGAGCTGCATCCCGCTTTTTTCTATGCGTCCGCACTTATTCGGCGGTCTTTTGCTGCACATCCATGCGGGACAGCAGCTGCGCCAGATGCTGCACCGTGCGCTCATCCACAAAGTGCTCAATCTGCTCCACCAGCGTCAGCTCATTGTTTGTCCGGTTTATCCGGCAAAAAAAGCGATTGAGCACGCTGTGCCGCCACAATAAGTATGAGCCTCTGGCATATCCATCCTCCGTCAGGCGGATGACACCGTATTTTTCATACCGCAGAAACCCGTTCTCCGCCAGCTTTACCACCATGCGTGATGCCGATGACGAGCGCACATGCAGCCGCTGCGCCAAATCGCCCACGCGGATGCCCTCCCCCCGATGTGCCGCGCGATAGATCATTTCGAGATAGTCCTCCATTGCTTCGGTCATGCCGTATCCGTCCTGTTGCCGATAGCCGGTCAGCGTACGAAATCCCGCGTCTTCCATGTGTTCCCCTTTCCGCGCACCCTAAGCCGCTTTGCGCATATCCTGTTAGTGAGGAGCAACACTGTTGCCTCCTACTACATGGTATTGTGAGGTTCGCGGTTTATGAACACTTTGGAAAAAATGTCTGTTGGGGATACTGCACAAATCGAACGACTGCATATGCGCGGTATGATTCGGCGCAGACTGCTTGATCTGGGCATGATACCGGGCACACGCGTGGAATGCCTGCAAAAAAGCCCGGCCGGCGATCCCGCAGCCTATTTAATCCGCGGCGCCGTCATTGCGCTGCGCTGCGAAGACAGCGCGCTCGTTCAGATTATTTGATGCAGGAGGTGCTTTTATGGGACTGACTGTATCCGGCGGCGGCGCGAAGCTTGACGCATCTGCCGCACGCGCGCCTTCGGACGCTGTGGTCATCGCCCTCGCCGGCAACCCCAATGTCGGAAAATCGACGGTGTTCAACGCGCTGACCGGCATGAATCAGCACGTTGGCAACTGGCCCGGCAAGACCGTGGAAAGCGCGCAGGGCACGCTGGAGCATCGCGGAAGGCGGCATATTCTGGTTGATCTGCCCGGTACATATTCCCTTTTATCCCACTCTGCCGAGGAGGAGGTCGCGCGGGATTTTTTGTGCTTTCACGCGCCGGACTGCACCGTTGTCGTGGTGGACGCAACCTGTCTAGAGCGCAACTTGAACCTCGTGCTGCAAATCACCGAAATTACAAGCAAGGTTGTGCTGTGCATCAATTTGATGGATGAAGCGGAGAAAAAGGGCATTTCTCTTGATTTGCGTGCACTGGAAGACGCCTTAGGAATACCGGTCGTGCCCTGCGCCGCGCGGGAAAAACGCGGTCTGCGCGCGCTGCTTGATGCGGTCGATGCGGTCGCCGCCGAAACGAGCGTGTGCACCCCTCCCCCCATCCGCTATACGCGCGAAATCGCGGATGCAGCCGCCCAAATTGCAGCGGCGCTACCCATGCACACCGCTTTGCCGCGTGTGTGGCTCAGTCTGCGGCTGCTCGAAGGCGACGAGGCGCTGTCGCGCTCCATTGCGCAGTCGTGTGGTTTTCCGCTTCCGCAGGAGCAAATCGGGCAGGCGCGCGCCGCGCTTCACGCGCAAGGTCTGGATTCAGAGGCCGTGCGCGACCGCATTGTGGCAGGGCTTGTGCTGCGCGCGGAAGAAATTGCATGCGATGTGGTCGACGTCCCCTCCGCTGCGCATGTGCGCGACCGCAAAATCGACCGCATCCTGACAGCGCGCAGCACAGGCATTCCCATTATGCTGCTTGTGCTGGGGCTTATTTTTTTTCTGACCATCACGGGCGCGAACTACCCCTCACAAGCGCTGTTTACGTTGTTTTTTTCGCTGGATGTGCCCTTTTATCATGCGCTTTCATGGATCGGCGCACCCCTGTGGCTGCAAAGCTTGCTGATCGAAGGGGTTTGGCGCTCACTCGCCTGGGTGGTCAGTGTCATGCTGCCCCCGATGGCAATTTTCTTTCCGCTCTTTACGCTGCTCGAAGATTCGGGCTATCTGCCGCGCGTCGCATTCAATTTGGACCACTATTTTAAGAAAGCACACGCCTGCGGAAAACAGTGCCTGACAATGTGCATGGGTCTTGGCTGCAATGCTGTTGGCATTGTGGGCTGCCGCATTATCGATTCGCCGCGCGAGCGGCTGATTGCGATTTTAACCAACAATTTCATGCCTTGTAACGGCAGATTTGCGCAACCACACAAAGGGAAACAAAATTGCTGCTGGCAGCTGACATGGAGGATGAAACAGCCGAATTGACCTTTACTCTGGGTGACTTTTCCGAGTATGCCGACCAAATCAAGGCATACCGAAAAAAGCACAAGTTAACACAGGAGCAACTGGCGGAAATCATGGGTGTCAAACACTTTACACTCCGTGCTTGGGAGCAGAAAAACGCAAAACCGCCATATCACATATGGCGGCTGCATAAACACTTATTTGATGGTTCCATCAACGTCCCTTGATTTCATATCGTCAAGGATTTTATCTATGACGGCTATTTTTTGCTCGGTAGAAAGGCCTGACTGATTTAGCTTTCGTTCAATCAGGTCAACATGAAAGCCGTTTACCCGATTGGCAAGGGCGTGAATGTCTGCGTTATCTGCAATATGGACGACTACACTTCGCACCGTATTCTTTCTCATTCACTCCCTCCCCTCAACAGGCATCCGTTTCCTTTCATTGTATGAACAGCTATATTTGTCCTATTACAGAACGAGAGGATCACACCGCATGGTGCGGCTCTCTCGTCAGAATCAGAAAAATGGCAAAAACGGACGGCGGCTGGCAGCCGCCCACGGGAATCTAACCCCGGCCCATGCTTGTGGGTGCGCCGCGCAATGCTTTGAGGGCGTTCAACGCGGGAGTCTCTTTGATTGGAATGGAAGTCATGGCCATGCGTTGCCACACGCAGTTACAGACCAGCAAAATCGCTCCCCAAAATCCTCCTTTCTGTGCGGATCATGGCGCGCTGTCTGCTCGGCTCGTTCCATCCAAGAATGTTATCCGTCTGCCTATGCAGCGCAAAGCGCGTTGTCAAGGTGCAATTTAGGAGGCTGTAAATCAGCCAGAAAAGGCTCTTGCCGTGGCAGGGGCCTTTTCTCGCGGATGCACAGATAGCCCGTCACAGGAGCGTGGAAAGGGGTAAAGCACGCTCCTGCACGGGCTGGGGTTGGTTAGGCTACTTTGTCTACCTTGAAATCAAGGATTTTGGTAATCAGCTTGGTTTCCAGTCTGCGCCGCATTTCCTCATCTACGCACAGGTGGGGCACACCATTTTCGTCGTACAGTGTTCTGGTGGACAGAGCTGCGATATAACGCTCATAGTGCTTCAGCACGGCGTTGATGGCGTCCACATTGCCGGACGCCGCCGCTTCGATGGTGGAATAGGGCAGCAGGGATGCGCTGGGGTTACTGTTGGGATTGCTTGCCATCTTCGTTAACCTCCAATCTTTCTTTCATTTCTTTGAGAGAGCTTGTACGCTTGTACTGTACGGTACGCCGCACGATGCTCAGCCGGTCGGCAATTTCCTGATCGGTCATGTCAAGGAAATAGGCCAACAGGACAATATCGCGCTTTTCATCGGACAGGGCGGTCAGCGCGTCGGCCAGCTTTTCATCCTTGACCATGACGCCGATACCCTGCACCTGAAAATGGAATTGCTCGGACGGATATTCGTCCAGAACATACAGCTGCGTCATCTGCTCCTCGGACAGCTCCGAAAGGGATA
>CAZOJP010000011.1:0-45096 GCA_964580155.1 uncultured Intestinibacillus sp.
GCTTGGCCGAAGACAAAGCGGATATTTTGTGCCATGATCACTATTGACGTATTAGAAAAAGCCGGAATGAATCCGGCTTTTTGCATTTTCCTGTATTTACTTTTTCGCCTTGCGCTTTGCAGGCTTGGGTGTATCCATCGGGAAAGAGGGGCATACGGTTGCGAGGCAGCATTGCTGGCATTGCGGGCTGCGCGCGGTGCACACCTCACGCCCGTGCAGCACGAGCCGATGGCAGAAATCCGAAGACTCCACAGGGTCGAGCAGGGCGCGCAGCGCGTTCTCCACCTTGACGGGGTCTTTTTCGTCCTTGACGAAGCCCAGACGGTTGGAGAGGCGGATGCAGTGTGTGTCGGTGACGACCGCAGGCTGCCCGTAAATATCCCCGAGGATGAGGTTCGCGGTCTTGCGTCCGATACCGGGCAGCCGCAGCAAATCCTCCATCGTATCGGGGACGCGGCCGCCGTATTCTGCGAGCAGCATAATCGCCGCCGCCTTGAGGTCGCGTGCTTTCGTGCGGAACAGGCCGCAGGTCTTGATGCTTTCCTCAATGTCCTCAACAGGCGCGGCGGCGAAGCTCTCAAGCGAGGGGAAACGCACGAAAAGATCGCGCGTGACAATGTTGACGCGCGCATCCGTGCACTGCGCGGAAAGACGCGTGGCAAAAAGCAGTTCATAGTCGGTTTCGTATTCCAGCGCGCACGTTGCGTCGGGATAGGCGAGCTTGAGCAGCTCGGTGACGGCGTGCACGCGTTCTGTTTTTTTCATGTGAAAACCTCCGGTGATTTTGTCAAAAATGCTGTTTTCACGCTTCAGTATAGCATGATTTATCGAAAAAGCAAAGACGTTTGTCATAAATGACAGAAGTTTGCGCAATTTGAGGAATAATTTGTGCGTTTAATGGTATTGCATTCAAAGTAATTTACTGGTTTAATAAGATAAAAGACTCACGTTTATACGAGAATCGGCATGTAAAAGGACTTGGAGGGCTACAACATGGTACGCGAAGCAATGGAATTCGTCAAGCAGTTTGATCCGGAGGTCGGCAACGCGATTCAGGCAGAGTACGACCGTCAGTGCCGCAATATCGAGCTGATTGCATCGGAGAATATCGTTTCTCCGGCAGTGATGAGCGCGATGTCCTCGGTATTGACCAACAAATATGCCGAAGGCTACCCGGGCAAGCGGTATTACGGCGGCTGCGAGTGCGTCGACGTGGTCGAGCGCATCGCAATCGAGCGCGTATGCAAGCTGTTCGGCGCGCTTTATGCCAATGTGCAGCCGCACTCGGGCGCGCAGGCAAATATGGCGGTCTATCAGGCGCTGTGCAAGCCGGGCGATACCATTTTGGGCATGAGCCTGGACAACGGCGGACATCTGACGCACGGCAGCCCGGTCAACCAGTCCGGCCTGCTTTACCGCATCGTACCGTACGGTGTTGATGAAAAGGGCTTCATCGACTACGACGCGCTGCGCGAGCTTGCAAAGAAGGAAAAGCCCCAGATGATTATTGCGGGCGCATCCGCTTATCCGCGCGCCATCCGCTTTGACATTTTCGCGGACATCGCGAAGGAGGTCGGCGCGTATCTGTTCGTTGATATGGCGCATATTGCGGGTCTGGTCGCGGCTGGTCTGCATATGAATCCGATGGAATATGCCGATGTAGTTACGACGACGACGCATAAAACGCTGCGCGGCCCGCGCGGCGGTGTGATCCTGACAAACAGCGAGGAGCTATCCAAAAAATTCAACAAGGCGATTTTCCCCGGCACGCAGGGCGGCCCGCTCATGCATGTCATCGCATCTAAGGCGGTGTGCTTCGGGGAGGCACTCCAGCCCGAGTTCAAGGCGTACCAGACCCGTGTCGTCGCAAATGCAAAAACTCTTGCGGACGAGCTTATGAAGCAGGGCTTTGATCTGGTTTCCGGTGGCACGGACAACCATCTCATGCTGGCCGACCTGCGCAAGGCGGGTGTCACCGGCAAGGAGCTGCAGCATCGGCTGGACGAGGTGTATATCACGGCGAACAAAAACGCGATTCCGAACGATCCGGAAAGCCCGTTCGTCACGAGCGGCATGCGTATTGGCACACCCGCCGTCACCACGCGCGGCTTCGGCAAACCCGAAATGATCCGCATTGCCGAGTTCGTCTGGCAGACCGCAACTGATTTTGACGCAAAGGCGGATTCCATCCGCGCGGGTGTCACGGAGATCTGCCGCCAGTTCCCGCTCTATTAAAATCTGCATTGCTCTAATTCATCACCAAAATATAGCCAATCTTTTTGAAAGATTGGCTATATTTTTGTCTATTTCTGTCAGAGTGCTTGCAAAGCAAAACGGCTATGATATAATCATTACAAATAATGCTGATATCTCTGTTTTTAAGAATAACAGAAAATAGAGCCAATCAAAGTGGAAGGATGAGAGCAATGGCAATGGAACTCAAATTGACGGGCGTTCGTCCGTTCGTGAATATGGACGAGATGAAAAATCTCGAGCCGATGCTCAATATGTGCGACGAGTGGCTGCACAAAAAGACTGCCGCAGGCGGCGATTTTCTGGGCTGGGTCGATTTGCCGGCAAGCTATGACCGCGACGAGTTTGCGCGCATTCGCGAGGCGGCGGACAAAATCCGCAGCGACAGCGAGGTGCTGATCGTCATCGGCATCGGCGGCTCCTACCTCGGCGCGCGTGCCGCGATTGAGTTTTGCCTCGGGCAGAACTACAACAGCAGACCGCACGCAGGCACACCGGACATCTATTTTGTCGGCAATAACGTCAACTCTGCTTACATCGGCGATATCATCGAAATTCTCGGACAGCGCGATTTTTCGGTTAACATCATCTCCAAATCCGGCCGCACCACCGAGCCGGCAATCGCCTTCCGCATTTTCAAGAAGCTGCTCGAGGAAAAGTACGGCAAAGAGGGTGCGCGGTCGCGCATTTACGCGACAACCGACCGCGCGCAGGGCGCGCTCAAGGGCATGGCGGATGCCGAAGGCTATGCGTCCTTCGTTGTACCGGACGATATCGGCGGCCGTTTTTCCGTGCTGACCGCGGTGGGTCTGCTGCCGATTGCGGCGGCAGGTCTGGACATCGAGAGCATGATGAAGGGCGCACGGGACGCGATGACGGACTACGCGGGCGGCGACATCGAACGAAACGATCTGCTCCAATATGCCGCGCTGCGCAACATCCTGCTGCGCAAAGGCAAGGCGGTCGAAATTCTCGTCAACTACGATCCGGCGCTGATGATGTTCGGCGAATGGTTCAAGCAGCTCTTCGCGGAGAGTGAGGGCAAGGATCACAAGGGACTGCTGCCGGTTTCCGCAAACTTCACGACCGATTTGCACTCAATCGGGCAGTTTATTCAGGACGGCAGCCGCAACCTGTTCGAAACCGTGATTTGGGTCAAGCAGCCGCGCACGGAGCTTACCATCGAGGCGGAGGAGCAGGACGCGGACGGGCTCAACTATCTTGCGGGCAAGAGCGTGCAGTTCGTCAACCAGAAGGCATACGAGGGCACGACCATCGCGCATGTCGATGGCGGCACCCCCAGCATCCTGCTCGAAATCGATCGCGCGGACGCCTACCATTTCGGCTATCTCGTCTACTTCTTTGAGAAGGCGTGCGGTCTGTCGGGCTATCTGCTCGGCGTCAATCCGTTCGACCAGCCGGGGGTTGAGGACTACAAGAACAACATGTTCGCGCTGCTCGGCAATCCGGGCTTTGAAGAACAGCGCAAGGCGCTTGAAATGCGTCTGGCGCAGCAGTAAGCACACAAAGGACAGGGCGGCGGGAGCACATCCCGCCGCTTTTTATGCAGGGAGGAGCGCATATGCAGAAAATCTATCTGGCGGGGTTCGAGGTGTTCGCACCGGACGCGGTGCGGCGCGGTGCGGAGATGAAGCGCGCGTGCGCAGAGTTCGGCTGCGTCGGACTCTATCCGCTTGACAACGAAGCGGCGGACGCGCACGCGATTTTTACAGGCAACCTCGCGCTGATTGACCGCTGCGATGCCGTGATTGCAAACCTCGACCCGTTCCGCGGGCGCGAGCCGGACAGCGGCACCGCGTTTGAAATCGGCTATGCGCATGCCAAGGGCAAACGTATTTACGGCTATGTATCCGACGCGCGCACCCTGCGCGAAAAGCACGGCAGCAGCGATGAAAACGGCTTTTCCGTTGAGGATTTCGGCATGGCGGTCAACCTGATGCTGGGCTGCGCCGCCACGATTGTGCAGGGCGGTCTGCGGGAGTGTCTGGCGCAGCTGACGCGCGAGCCGTAAGCACGTATGAAAACACCGTGCGCAGGGTAAACTGTGCGCGGTGATGCCTGATGTTAAAACGAACGGCAGGCCTGTTTGCCTGCGGCAGCGCGGGCTATGCCGCGCTCGAGGTGCTGTGGAGAGGATACACCCACTGGACGATGGCGATTACGGGCGGCGTGGTGTTCACCGCGATGGCCGGACTGCGCGAGCGATTGCACGGGGTCGGGCTGCCGCGCCGCTGCCTTGCGGGTGCGGCGCTCATCACGACGGCCGAGTTCATCGTGGGCTGCGTGGTCAACCTGCGGTACCGTATGCAGGTTTGGGACTACTCGTGCGAAAAATGCAACGTGCTCGGTCAGGTCTGCGTGAAGTATGCGGCGCTGTGGACGCTGCTGTCCGCGCCTGCCATGATGCTCGCGGGCGGCATAGCGCGCGCCTTATCTGTACAGGCCAAAAAGTAAAAAATGCTTGCATTCTCCGCACTTTCCGGCGTATAATGGGCATGGTAACCTGCCACGGAAGGAAGGGTCACGATGCTCATCGCACTGGATGTCGGAAACAGCCACATCAAAGCGGGCGGTTTCGACGGGGACGATCTTAAATTTGTCGCCTCGATCGCAACCGATGACCGTAAGACCGGCGAACAGTACGCCTTTGAACTTAAAAACGTATTTTCGCTCTTTGGCGTCGATCCGGCACAGATTGACGGAATCGTGCAGTGTTCGGTTGTGCCGAGCATGCCGCCAATTCTTTCGCGCGCGTTGTCGCTGCTGACGGACTGCCCTGTGCTGCACGTTTCAAGCGGTGTGCGCACCGGCCTCAATATCAAGGTCGACCAGCCGCGCGGATTGGGCAGCGACCTTGTAGCGAACGCGGTTTGGGCGATGCATGTGGGCAAAATGCCCTGCGTGGTTGTCGATGTCGGCACGGTCACGACCTTTACCGCAATCGACAGCGCGGGCGTGCTCGTCGGCACAGCGATCGCGGCAGGGCCGCGCATCATGCTCGACGCGATGAAGCACAGCGCGGCGCAGCTGCCGCGCGTGCAGCTCGAGGCACCTGTGCACGGGGTTGTGGGCCGCAACACAGCGGAAGCGATCAAGGCGGGCGCGGTCTATGGCACCGCTTCCATGATCGACGGCATGCTGGAGCGCTACGGCGAAGCCCTCGGGCAGATGCCGCTTGTGCTGCTCACAGGCGGAAGCGCAGCGTGCATCGCGCCCTATCTTCGCACAGCGGCGGAGCTGGACGCGTGCGTTACGCTGCGTGGCTTGCAGCTCATCTGGCGCAAAAACCGCGGATAAGGTTGCCGAAATTTGCGCTGTACCCGACGATAGGGCGGGACGGCAGCAGGAGGAAACTACCTATGGAAAACAAAAAAACGGACATCCGTCTGCTCGCGCAGATGGCACTGCTGACCGCAATCATGCTGGTCATGGCGTTCACGCCGCTTGGGTATATCCCGCTCGGCTTCATGAACGCGACGACCATGCACATTCCGGTCATTCTGGGCGCATGCCTGCTCGGCCCGAAAATGGGCGGCGTGCTCGGAGGCTTATTCGGGCTGACGAGCGTGCTCAAGGCAACGATTCAGCCGAACATCACCTCGTTCGTGTTCACACCGTTTTACAGCCTGAACCCACAGTTTCACGGCAGCGGCTGGAGCCTGCTCGTCGCGATTTTGCCGCGCGTGCTCATCGGTGTAATCGCGGGTCTGGTGTTTCGGGCAATTGATCGCGGACTCAAAAAGCAATCGCTTGCGCTCATAATCACGGGGTTTGTCGGTTCGCTCGTCAATACGATTGGCGTGATGGGGCTGATTTACCTGCTGTTCGGCGCGCAGTACGCCGCCGCGACCGGAAAGGATTCTGCGCTGCTGCTCGGCATCATCCTCGGCGTGATCGGCGTAAACGGCGTGCCCGAGGCGATTATTGCCGCGGTACTCACGCTCGCCATTGGCAAGGTGCTGCTGCACGCGCTCGGCAGAAAATCGATGCGCGCGCAGGCAAAGACGATGTAATTTTTGGAATATCGCCATCGAAAGGGTCGCCTGTGCGGCCCTTTCTTGCATAACAGGACGAAAAAGGGAGAGAAATCCATGCAGGAAATCGGAATCATGGAAGTCGGGGGATTTTCCCTCGGCCATGCACAGGACGAAAGCGGCGGAACGGGCTGCACGGTGCTGCTTGCGGACGGCTGCGCCCCGGCAGGGGTGGAGGTGCGCGGCGGCGGGCCGGCCTCGCGCGAGACGCCGCTGCTCAGTCCGCTCGCGGCGGCGGAGGGCATCCACGCGCTGCTGCTTTCGGGCGGCTCGGCATTCGGCCTGGATGCGGCGGGCGGAGTCATGCGCTACCTTGAGGAGCGCGGCATAGGATACGACGTGGGGGTGACCCGCGTGCCGCTCGTGTGCCAGTCCTGCCTGTTCGATCTGTGCGCGGCGCGCATGGAGGTGCGCCCCGATGCCGCGATGGCATATCGCGCGTGCGAGAGCGCGCGGCGGGACGCACCCGAGGAGGGCAATGTCGGCGCGGGCACGGGCTGCACGGTCGGCAAGTATCGCGGGGTGCAGTATGCGATGAAAAGCGGCTTTGGCACCTATGCGGTGCAGGTCGGCGCGGTCAGGGTGGGTGCGCTGGTCGCGCTCAACGCGCTTGGGGATGTTTTCGATTCGGCAAGCGGCGCGCAGATTGCCGGGCTGCTCGCGGAGGATCGGCGCAGCCTGCGACGGACCGAGCGCGAGATGCTGGCGGATGTCGCGGGTGCGCACGATCTGTTCACCGGCAACACAACCCTGGGCGCCATCGTGACAAACGGCGCATTCGACAAGAGCCAGATGAACAAAATCGCCGCGATGGCGCACAACGGCTACGCACGCGCGATTCGCCCGGTGCACACAACGGCGGACGGCGATACGGTCTATGCGCTGTCGGTCGGGGATGCACGGGCGGATGTCAACGTCGTGGGCACGCTTGCAGCGGAGGTCATGGCGCGCGCAATCGGCCGCGCGGCGCGCGCTGCACGCAGCGCCTACGGCTTTCCGGGTGTGGACGCGCTGCGATGAAGACCATCGAACAGGACGGCGTCGCGATCGAGCTTGTCAAAAAACGGGTCAAGCGGCTGACGCTGCATGTCACCCCCGAACGGGTGTGGATGAGCGTGCCGCAGCGTCTTCCCTATGAGGAGGCGGTGCGCTTTGCGCAGCGGCAGCGCGACTGGATCGCGTCACAGCGCGGCAGGCTTGCCGCGTATTCGCCGCAAACCCTGTGCGATGGGGCGCGCATTCGCGTGTGGGGCGAAGACGTGCGTCTTGCGCTGACCGCAGAGGGGCAGACCGACCGCGCAGGCGATGTTCTGACGCTGTGCGTGCCGCCCCATGCGCCGCAGGACGAGGTGCGCCGCGCGCTGGACGATTGGTATCGCGCGCAGCTTGCCGAGGTGCTCCCTGCTGTGCGTGCGCGCTGGGAGCAGGTCGTCGGGGTGCGTGCGGCGGATTGCCGCATCCGTGATATGAAAACGCGGTGGGGCACCTGCAGTCTGCGTCTGCGCCGCGTGTGGATAAGCCTGCGCCTGTCGCAGTACCCGCCCGCCTGTCTGGATTATGTGATGGTGCACGAGCTGACCCATTTGCTCGTGCCCGACCACAGCGCGGCGTTCTGGTCACAGGTGGAAAGCGCCTATCCGGACTGGCGCACGGCGCGCGCGATGCTGCGATAAAAAATGCTTCGGTCTTGCAAGACCGAAGCATTTTTTATGCAAGTGACAGGTCGGGCGGCAGCGGGGAAACAAACGACAACGGCTGTCCTGTAATCGGCTGCACCAAGGTCAGGTGCGCGGCATGCAGCGCGTGGCGTGGTGTGCGGTGATCGGCAGGGTTGTAGAGAAAGTCGCCGAGCAGCGCGTGCCCCAGATGCGCCATGTGCACGCGAATTTGATGGGTGCGTCCGGTATCGAGCCAAATACGCGCGCACGACACGCCGTTTTCATAGGAAATACGCTCGAAATGCGTGACCGCGCGGTCGCCGCCTGCGCGTACCTGCCGCGCGATGGTCGAGCCGTCCGCGCGCCCGATCGGTGCGTCGATTGTGCCGTTTGGCGGCAATTCTCCCGCGCACAGCGCGAGATATTCGCGCCTTATCGTGCGCCGGGCGGCGGCTTCGGACAGCAGGCACGCGGATAGCGCATTTTTGGCAAGCAGAACAAGTCCGGAGGTGTTTTTATCCAGCCGTCCGATTGCGCGAAAGACAAAGGGCTGCCCCTGCATCGCATAGCGCGCGGCAAGTGCGTTCGCGAGCGAGCTGTCACGGTTGCCCTGCGACGGGTGCACCGCCATGCCCGCAGGTTTGTCCGCGATGAGCAGATCCTCGTCCTCATATACGACGGAAAGCGGGAGCGCGACGGGCACAATGGTCTCGTTTGGTGCGGCTTCATAGACGCGAATGCGCAGCCGGTCGCCTGCGTGCAGCACATGGTTTGTGTAAATCTGCTCTCCTGCAAGCGTCAGCCCGTCCGGCACGGACTTGAGCTGCACGAGCAGCGCGTGCGACAGTCCGCGCCGTCGCAGCACGCGCGTTGCGGTGCGTCCGTCCTCCTCCGCCCCCACCGTATAGAATACCTCGCGCATAGCCATCCTCCCACTTGCTTTTATTCGTATTTTTCAGTATACCACACCGCGCCGCAAAAGCCAAAGGCAGAAGAGATGCGCAGAAATTGCAGGACGGGGTGGAAAATCCTGCATGTGTAAACATTTTCTGAAGGTTCGCGGCTGGGTATTGACAAGGAAATAACAAACATACTATACTCATATTGCACTGAGATATGTGCAATATTTATATTTTTTAGATTTTTTCAGGAGGCAGTATGGCTAGATTTACTTTACCGAGAGACTTGTATCACGGCAAGGGCTCCTTGGAGGTACTTAAGCAGTTCGAAGGCAAGCGTGCAATGATTTGTGTCGGCGGCGGCTCCATGCGTCGCTTCGGCTTTTTGGACAGAGCGGTCTCTTATTTGGAAGAAGCCGGCATGGAAGTCAAGCTGTATGAAGGCATCGAGCCCGATCCGTCGGTCGAGACCGTTATGAAGGGCGCGGCTGCAATGCTTGAGTTCGAGCCCGACTGGATCATCGCGATGGGCGGCGGTTCCCCGATCGACGCTGCAAAGGCGATGTGGATCAAGTACGAGCATCCTGATACCACCTTTGAAGATATGTGCAAGGTGTTTGGCCTGCCCAAGCTGAGAAATAAGGCGCATTTCTGCGCAATCTCCTCGACCTCGGGCACGGCGACCGAAGTCACCGCGTTCTCCATCATCACCGACTACGAGAAGGGCATCAAGTACCCGATCGCGGACTTTGAAATCACGCCGGACGTCGCAATCGTCGATCCCGACCTGGCAGAGACCATGCCGAAGAAGCTGGTCGCGCACACCGGTATGGACGCGATGACCCACGCGGTGGAAGCGTTTGTCTCCACGGCAAACTGCGATTACACCGATGCGCTTGCGCTTTACGCAATCCGCATGATCCAGAGAGATCTGGTCGGTTCCTACAACGACGATATGGCAATGCGCGACAATATGCACAATGCGCAGTGCCTTGCGGGCATGGCGTTCAGCAACGCGCTGCTCGGCATCGTGCACTCCATGGCGCACAAGACCGGCGCGATTTTTGCCGATCACGGCGCGCACATCATCCACGGCGCGGCAAATGCAATGTACCTGCCCAAGGTCATTGCGTTCAACGCGAAGGATGAGACCGCGGCCAAGCGCTACGGCGAAATTGCGGATTACATGGGCCTCGGCGGCGCAACGACTGAGGAGAAAATCCAGAACCTCATCGCACATCTGCGCGGCATGAACGACGCGCTCAATATTCCGCAGTGCATCGCGCATTATGGCGCGGACAGCCTGCCGGCAGAGCAGGGCTTCGTGCCCGAGAGCGTATTCCTCGAAAGACTGCCTGAAATTGCGAAAAACGCAATTGCGGATGCCTGCACGGGTTCCAACCCGCGTCAACCCTCCCAGGAGGAGATGGAAAAGCTGCTCAAGTGCTGCTATTACGACACCGAAGTCGATTTCTAAGCCCCTTTTTACAGGGACACCCGAAGGACGGTTCATCGTTCGGGTGTCCCTTTTCCTTTGCGCGCATCGGTGTATATAGGTTTCTTTTTGAGCAGCTTGTGTTATAATAACAATGTTAAAGACGTCAATAAAAGCAATGACAGGAGGAACTGTTTTGGAAATGATAGAAACGCTGACAAGGCTGTGCGAAACCGCCGCCGTCAGCGGATTTGAGCATCATGGTGCTACCATTGTCGCGGAGATGCTGTCCCCCTATTGCGACAGCGTGGAAATCGACAGCTTCGGCAACATTACGGGCGTGCGCCGCTGCGGAAAAGCGGGTGCCAAGACTGTGCTGCTCGACGCGCACCTGGACCAAATCGGCTTTGTCGTCACAGAGGTGCTGGAGGGCGGTTTTCTGCGCTTCGCCGAATCGGGCGGAGTCGATCCGCGCATGCTGCTCGGCTGCGAGGTCACGATTCTTGCGGAGGAGCCGCTGTACGGCGTAATCGCGTGCATGCCGCCCCATCTGCTGCGCGCGGATGAGCAGAACAAGGCGGTGCCGATGGAGGAAATGCTGATTGACACCGGATTTCTCGATGCGAAGAGCCGTATCAAGATCGGCACCCCCGTGGTCTTCGGTGAAAAGGTCTGCCAGCTTTCGCGCGACAGCATCACAGGAAAGTGCCTGGACGACCGCGCGGGCATCGCGGCGATTTTGCAGGCGATGGAGCTGCTGCGCGATGAGACGCTGCAGGTCGATATTGCGGTGCAAATCAGCGTGCAGGAGGAAACCACCAGCCTCGGCGCGGGAATCGGCACCTGGCGTTTGCGTCCGGATTATGCGATTGCGGTTGATGTCGGGCACGCCAAAACGCCCGACGCGCCGTCCGGCAAAACCTTTGAATACGGCGGCGGTGTCATGATTGGCATGGGGCCGAATCTGCACACGCGCCTGACCCGCGCCCTCATCAAGACCGCGCGCGCGGAGGACATTCCGTATCAGCAGGAGGTCATGGAGGGGCACACGGGCACAAACGCGTGGGCGATGCAGGTTGCGGCATACGGCACGGCGATGGCGCTGCTGTCCATTCCGCTGCGCTATATGCACACCCCGATCGAAAGCATCAAATTGAGCGATCTCGACGCGGTATCGCAGCTGATTTACCATTATCTACGCAATTTTGACGGGGAGGTGCGGATATGATGCTGGAAGCATTGCAGTCGCTGTGCAATCTGCCCGGCCCTTCGGGCTGTGAGGATGCGGTGCGGGACTTTATCCGCGCGCAGGCCGCGCCGTTCGCGGACGAAATGCTGGAGGATCCGATGGGCAACCTCATGGTCTTGCGCAGGGGCGCGAAGCGCACCGGAAAAACCGTCATGCTGGCCGCGCACATGGACGAGGTCGGGCTGATTGTCAAGCGCATCACGGAAGACGGCATGCTGGGCTTCGGCTTTGTCGGCGGAGTCGATCCGCGCGTCGTCATCGGGCGGCGCGTGCTGTTCGGAGATGTCAAGGGTGTGGTCGGCATCAAGGCGGTGCACCTGACCCGCGCCGCCGAGCGCAAAACCATGCCCAAGACCGACGAGCTGTATATCGACATCGGCGCAACGAGCAAGGCTGCAGCCGAGGATAAGGTGTCACTCGGCGACTACGGCGTGTTCGATTCGGGCTTTGTGCTCTTTGGGGACGGTCTCATCAAGGCGCGCGCCATTGACGATCGGCTGGGCTGCGCCGTGCTGCTGACGCTGCTGCACGAGCAGCCGCCGGTCGACACCTGGTTCTGCTTTACGGTGCAGGAGGAGGTCGGTCTGCGCGGCGCGATGACCGCGGCCTACCGCATTCAGCCCGATCTTGCGCTCGTTGTCGAGGGGACAACCGCCGCCGATCTTGCGGAAGTGCCGGCGCACAAAAAGGTGTGCGCGGTGCGCGGCGGCGCGGTGCTCCCGTTTATGGACGGGCGCACGATTTACGACGCGAAGCTGTTTGAGCTTTTGCGCGATGCGGCGGACAAGCGCGGTGTCAAATGGCAGACCAAGCACATGATCGCGGGCGGCACGGACGCAGGTGTCATTCACCGCAGCCGCAGCGGTGTGCGGGTTGCCGCGGTCGCCGCCCCCGTGCGGTATATTCATTCGCCTGCGTGCGTGGCCGCGGTGAGCGATATGGAGGGCGTGCTGACCATTGCACGCGCATTCTTACAAGAGATTGGAGAACGAGACGATGTCTAAGGTTTTTAAATATTTTGACAAGGTCGGCGGCGCGTTCGGTCCGTCCGGCCGCGAGGAACAGGTGCGCGAGCTGCTCGCGTCGCTCGCCACCCCCTATGTGGACGAAATCAGCACGGACGTGCTCGGCAATCTCATCTGCCGCAAGAAGGGCAGCGGCAAAAAAATTCTGATGGCGGCGCATATGGACAGCATCGGCATCGTCGCGACCTATATCGATGACAAGGGCTTCATCCGTTTTTCGCAGGTGGGCGGACTGTTTAAGGGCGATCTCATCAATATTCAGGTGCGGTTTGCAAACGGCACGCGCGGCGTGATCTCCTATGAGGAAAAGACGCCGTTTAAGGAGCTGACGATGGCGGAGCTCTTCCTCGACATCGGCGCATCCTCACGGGAGGAAGCGGAAAAGCAGGTGCGCGTGGGTGATTTTGCGGTGTACGAAGCGCCGCGCTTTGAGCAGCAGGGTGTGCTGTGCGGCCCGTATCTTGACAACCGCATCGGCTGCGTCGCGCTGCTGCTCGCGATGGAGCAGCTCGAGCCGACCGAAAACGATCTGTATTTCGTATTTACGACGCAGGAGGAGGTCGGACTGCGCGGCGCGGGGCCGGCGGCATTTGCCATTGCGCCGGATTTTGCCATCGCAGTCGACGTGACCGACACAGGCGACACGCCCGAGCGCAAATACCCCATGGCGGTCAAAATGGGCGCGGGCCCGGCGATTAAGGTCATGGATTCGAGCGTGCTGTGCGCGCCCCGCATCCGCGAAGCGCTGGAGCATGCCGCGGAGGAGCTCGCCATTGCGGTGCAGCACGAAATTTTGCAGTTTGGCGGCACGGATACCGCCGCGCTCCAGCGCAGCCGGGGCGGTGTGCCCGCAGGCGCAATCAGCATCCCGACGCGCTATATCCACTCCCCGAGCGAGATGTGCGCGGCGGCGGATGTCGAGCGCGCGGCCGCTTTGCTTGCGCGCACGGTCTGTGACACGCTGGGCTGACGCAAAGGAGACGATTATCTATGGATCAGTGCATCAATCGCACACTGAACAGTCCGCAGGGCGAGGCGCTTCTCGATTGCTTTCTCATCGAGTCCGCGGTCGCGCGCGGCAGTGTGGTCATTTGCCCGGGCGGCGGCTACGAATTTTGCTCGCCGCGCGAGGCGACACCGGTCGCCCGTGCGTTCAACCGCGCCGGCTTTCATGCCTTCGTTTTGTGGTATGACTGCGACCATGCGCCGCTCGGGCTGGAGCCGGTGCGGCAGCTCGCGTGGGCGGTGGCCGAGGTGCGCCGCCGCGCGGCGGAGTGGGATCTGGACGCCGGACGGGTCGCAGTTTGCGGCTTTTCCGCGGGCGCGCATCTTGCGGGCACGCTGGGCACGCTGTGGATGCACGATGATTTGTTCACCGGCACGCAGGCAGGGGAGCGCCGTCCGGACGCGATGATTTTGAGCTATCCGGTCGTTTCGGCCGGAAAACATGCCCATCGCGGCAGCTTTGTGCGCCTTGCCGGCGGAGAAGCCGAGGCACAGCAGCGGTTTTCACTCGAAACACTGGTTACCGAGCAGACTCCGCCGGCATTCCTCTGGCACACGATGGACGACGAGAGCGTCTCCGTGCAGAACACGCTGCTGCTCAGTCGTGCGCTGCGCAAGGCGCATGTGCCGCAGGAGGTGCATCTGTTCGCGCACGGTGTGCACGGTCTGTCGCTCGCAACACCGGATACCAGCGACACCGCGGGCGGACGCTATCCGGATGCGCATGTCGCGCGCTGGTTTGAGCTTGCGTGCGAATGGCTGGATACAATTTTTACCGAACAGACATCATAAAAGGAGATTCCACATGGATTATACCAAATATCCCGCGCTGTCACGCATTGCGCGCGGCGAGGTCAAGGCGCATACCGTGCTCAAAAACGGTCGCGTGCTCAATGTTTTTACGGGTGAAATCCTGCGGGCGGATATCGCGATTGAGGGCGACCTCATCGTCGGCGTGGGCGACTATGCAGGTGAAAACGAGATCGACCTCGGCGGACAGTATGTCGTGCCCGGCTTTGTCGATGCGCACCTGCACATGGAATCCACCCTTGTCACGCCGCCGCGCCTGCTCGAAAACACGATTCGCTGCGGCACGACGACCTACATCGTCGATCCCCATGAGGCAACCAATGTCAAGGGGTGGGAGGGCATCGAATTCATCCTGAACCAGACCGAAAACGTGCCCGCGAACGTCTATGTCATGCTGCCGTCCTGCGTCCCTGCGACACCGTTTGAGATGGCAGGCTGCGTGTACACCGCGGAAGAAATGGCAAAGCACGCGGATCATCCGCGTATTCTGGGATTGGGCGAGGTCATGGACTACGTTTCGGTTGTGGGCGCGGAGCCGGGCATGATGGCAAAGCTCGACCTGTTCCGCGGCCGTGTGGCGGACGGTCACGCGCCCGGACTGTGCGAAAAGGATCTGACCGCCTATGCGCTTGCGGGCATCGCGACCGACCACGAGGGCGTGACCTTCGAGTACGCGCGCGCCGAGCGCCGTCTGGGTATGCACATCCATGTCCGCGAGGGCAGCGCGGCGCGCAATCTGGAAACCATTGTGCGCGGACTCGTCGAAAGCGGCATGGATACAAGCGGTTTTTCGTTCTGTACGGACGATAAGCACATTGAGGACATCCGCCGCGAGGGGCACATCAGCCACTGCATCCGCAAGGCGATTGCGCTCGGACTCGAGCCGGTCAAGGCCTATCAGATGGCGACGATCAACAGCGCGAGCTGCTACGGTCTGTCGCAGCTCGGCGCGATCGCACCCGGGTATCAGGCGGATCTGGTCGTGCTGCGCGATTTGGAGCAGGTTGACGTGAGCGCGGTCTACTGCAAGGGCGCGGATACCGCGCTTTGGCGTGCGCCCGCGCTCGAGCTGCCGGCGGACAGTCCGCTGCTCGGAACCATCCATGCCGCGCCGATTGACGCGTCTACGCTCCGCCTGACGGTTTCCGCGGGTGAAAGCGATGTAATCGGGCTGATTCCCGGCCAGATTGTGACCGAGCATCGCCGCGCGGTGCTGCCGCAGGAAAACGGTCTGTTTGTCGCGCGCGACGGCTTCCACAAGCTCGCGGTGATCGAGCGCCACCACGAAACCGGTGCGGTCGGTGTCGCGGCCATCACGGGCTTCGGCCTGCACGGCGGCGCAATCGCGTCCAGCGTGTCGCACGACAGCCATAATTTACTGGTGGCGGGGGACAACGACGCGGACATGCTGTGCGCGGTCGAGGAGCTGCGCCGGATCGGCGGCGGCTACACGATCGTCGCGGACGGCAAACCCCTGACGCTGCCCCTGCCCATTTTGGGCCTCATCAGCGACCGTCCGTTTGAGGAGGTCGATGCCAGACTGCACGAAATGCTTGCGCAGGCGCACTGCATGGGCGTGCCTGAGGGCATCGACCCGTTCCTGACGCTTGCGTTTCTTGCGCTGCCGGTCATTCCGGCGGTGCGGCTGACCCCGCGCGGTCTGTTCGACGTCGAAACCTTCTCGTTCATCCAATAAGCCGCACAGCGACAAAGCGCTGCAAGATCGCAGCGCTTTGCCTTTGTGAACGTATCAAAAGGAAAAAGAGATTGCGCGGTACATACGAGAGTTGCAACAGCTTAATGTGCAGGGGGGACGGCTTTATGAAGCGTTATACGATCCAGATTTTTATAACACGCATTTGCATTTGCGTGTTCGCGGTATCACTCACGATGCTCGCGCCGCTCATCGTACAGATCGGCGCTGATTTCGGGCTGGGGCTGGGCGGTTCGGGCATTTTGTTTACGGCATATTACATATCAAACGTATTTTTCTGCCTGCTGACACCGCGCATCATCCATGCGCTGGGCAAAAAGCGGGCGCTTGCCGCGGGCATCATCGTGTACAGCCTGTCCACGCTGTGCTTTTCCCGCGCCAAATGGCTGGTGCTGGCCTGCGTGCTGATTTCCATAATGGGCGCTCTTGCCACGTTTATTGAAGCGGTCGGCATGGATATTGTCGACAGTCTGGCGCGCGATGATGCCGCAGCGAATCTGACGGTTACGCACTCGTTTGCAGGTGTGGGCTGCGTAGTCGGCGTGATTTATGCGGGAATCATGCTGCAAAATGGCTTTACATGGCGCACCATTTATTTTGTACTGTCGCTGGCGGTCGGTGCGGTCGCGCTGCTTTTTTGCGCGACGCGCTTTCCCGAGATGCCAGTGCACGATGCGGGCAATCTGCGCGATATCACAGCCATTTTGAAAAAACGCAGCTTTTATCCCACCTTCCTCGCGCTGTTTCTTTATGTCGGCGCGGAGGGCGCGGTCGTGGGCTGGATGGCAACCTACATGACCCGTCAGCTGGGGTATAGCGCGCTCACGGCCTCGGTGGGGACGGCGCTTATCTGGCTCATGCTGACGATTGGGCGCGCGGTGTGCGCGCGGCTTGTCGTGCGCTGGTCGGTGCGCCGCATTGTGAGCATGCTCACCGTGCTTTGCGTGGCGTCCGTCGTGTGCGCCGTGCTGCTGCCGTCTCCGCTGGCCTTTTGGATTGCGCTTGCGGGCATCGGCTGCGGCATATCGGGGATGTGGCCGCTCATCGCGTCGACTCCGCTGCAAACCGGAGGAAACGGCGGCTCAATCATGTCCATCATTCTGCTGTTTGGCTACTTCGGTTCGTCCGTCATTCCCTATCTGGTCGGCCTAATTGGCGATGCGCTGGGCATGCGGATTGCCATTCTCGCAGGCGCGTGCTTCTTCGTGCTCATGGGGCTGACGGTGCGCTATCTGATTCCGCGCCACCTGTCCGATCGCAACGCGCAGGATGAAAAGCGCGTATATGCGGCCGAAAGCGAATAAAAAAAGAAGCCTTGATGCGTCAAGGCTTCTTTTTTTCGTGCGTGTGGCAGTCGTGTGTATGCGCGGCGGGGCAGTGTCCGGCCTGCTGGCAGTGCGGACATACGCCCGTAAACGTCAGGCTGTGGCCGGTGATTGCATAGCCGGTTTCCGTGCATAGCTGGGATTCGAGCTCCGCGAGCGGACAACCGTCGATGGGCACGACGCTGCCGCATACCGTACAGTGCAGGGTGTGCATATGCGAGGGCGCGGACGCAAGCTGATAGTACGAGCGGCCGTCACCGCCCTCGTTTTTGAGCAGCACACCGGCCTCGGTCAGCTGGGCGAGAACGCGGTAAGCCGTGGACAGCCCCATGCGCTCGGCCTTGATGGCCTCCGTGTGCACTTCGTCGGCGGTCAGCGGAGTGTGCGCGCGGGATAAAACCTGCAAGATGATCTCGCGGCGCTGTGTGCAGCGCAAACCGGCCTCCTGCAATATCTTTTTGGACATAACGGACGTCCTTTCATGAACTTTGATTCGTATAAAAACAGTATACCACATTGCGCGCCCGAACACAAAGCGCATCCCACAAACCCGATTTAAAAATTTCCGCTATGCCGCAGGAATAGCGGAGGCGGCAAGAGAACAGAATAAGAGCACTTGACAACGCGGGGGCGGTGTGCTATATTCAAAATACACCCCGTACCCTGGGGGTGGGGAGGGAGCAAGATTATGAAACAAACCTTTGATGTGACCGGCATGACCTGCGCGGCATGCTCCGCTCATGTGGAAAAAAGTGTATCCAAGCTGGAGGGCGTACAAGAGGTGCAGGTGAACCTGCTTGCCGGGTCCATGTCGGTAGAATACGACGAAAACAGCATAGACGGCGGAAAGATTACCCATGCGGTGCAGGATGCGGGCTACGGCGCGAACGTGCGCGGCGAAAAAACCAAGACGCTCGACACGGTCGCAGAGCACGCGGAGGACGCGCTGCGCGAGATGAAGCACAGGCTGATTTCCTCTGCGGTGCTGCTTGTGCTGCTCATGTACGTTTCGATGGGGCACATGGTGAACGCACCGCTGACGCATGCCTTTCATCGCCCGGAAAATGCGATGCTGTTCGCGCTCACCCAGTTTTTGCTGACGCTGCCCATCTGCATCATCAACAAAAAGTTTTTCACTACCGGCTTTAAAACCCTGTTCCGCGGTGCGCCGAATATGGACTCACTCATCGCGCTCGGCGCGGGTGCGGCGATGGTATACGGTGTGTTTGCGCTCTACCAAATCGGCTACGGTCTGGGCTACGGCGATCTTGCCCGCGTGAACACCTACGTTTCCGACCTGTACTTTGAGTCCGCGGGCATGATTCTGACCCTGATTACGCTGGGCAAGATGCTCGAAACGCGTGCAAAGGGCAAAACCGGCGCGGCGATTGCCAAGCTCATGGATCTCGCGCCGAAAACCGCGGTCATCGAGCGCGACGGCGTGGAAGTCACCGTGGCACTGGAGGAAGTGCGCGTGGACGATATCGTCATCGTGCGCCCGGGACAGAGCGTGCCGGTTGACGGCGAGATTGTCGAGGGACAGACCGCGATTGACGAAAGCGCGCTGACCGGCGAGAGCATTCCGGCGGAAAAGCAGGAGGGCGACCGCGTATATGCCGCGACGCTCAACAAAACCGGCTTTATCCGCTTCCGCGCGTCCAAGGTCGGCGACGACACGACGCTTGCGCAGATTATCCACCTTGTAGAGGAGGCGGGCGCGTCCAA
Organism: uncultured Intestinibacillus sp.; assembly: GCA_964580155.1. Classification (GTDB taxonomy): domain Bacteria; phylum Bacillota; class Clostridia; order Oscillospirales; family Butyricicoccaceae; genus Intestinibacillus. Next base: position 19,154 of record CAZOJP010000011.1, read on the forward strand.
GGCGCCGATCGCCAAGCTCGCGGACCGCGTGAGCGGTGTTTTTGTGCCGACCGTGCTGGTGCTTGCCGCGCTCGCGACGGTTGCGTGGCTGATTGCAGGGCAGTCGTTCTCGTTTGCGCTGTCCACCGGCATTTCCGTGCTTGTGATTTCGTGCCCGTGCGCGCTCGGACTGGCGACACCGGTCGCGATTATGGTCGGAACGGGTGTGGGTGCGGAGCAGGGCGTGCTCTTCCGCTCGGCGGAGGCGCTGGAAACGCTCAACACCGTGCAGACAGTCGTGCTCGACAAGACCGGCACCGTGACCGAAGGCCATCCGCGCGTGACCGATGTGCTGCCTGCGCAGGGAGTGACGGAGCAGGAGCTGCTCACGCTCGCCCTCACGCTTGAGCAGCCGAGTGAGCATCCGCTCGCGGAGGCAATCGTGCAGCGCGCGCGCGAGGACGGGCTGACCGCCCTGCCTGTGACCGGCTTTGCCGCCAAGATCGGACGCGGCATCGAGGGTCAGGTCGAGGGCGCGGTGTGCCGCGCAGGCAACGCGCGCTTCTTTGAGGAAAACGACATCGCGCTCGAGGGCTTTGCCGCGCAGGCGGAGCAGCTTGCAGAGCAGGGCAAGACCCCTCTGTTCTTTGCGCGTGACGCAAAAATCATCGGCATTGTGGCGATTGCGGACGTTGTCAAGCCCACGAGCGCGCAGGCGATTGCACAGCTTCGCGGCATGGGGCTGGATGTCGTCATGCTGACCGGCGACCATACGCGCACGGCGGAGGCCATTCGGCAGCAGCTCGGCATTGCCCGCGTGATCGCCGAGGTGCTGCCGCAGGACAAGGAGCGCGAGGTGCGCAAGATTCAGGAGCAGGGCAGGCGCGTTGCGATGATCGGCGACGGCATCAACGACGCTCCCGCGCTCGCGCGCGCCGATGTCGGCATCGCGATTGGTGCGGGAACCGATGTCGCGATCGAATCCGCGGACGTGGTGCTGATGAAGAGCGATCTGCTCGACGCGGTGAACGCCATCCGTCTGAGCCACAGCACCATCCGTAATATCAAGCAGAACCTGTTCTGGGCATTCTTCTATAACAGCATCGGCATTCCGATCGCGGCAGGTGTGTTTTTCCTGTCGTTCGGTCTCAAGCTCAACCCGATGTTTGGCGCGGCGGCGATGAGCCTCAGCTCGGTGTGCGTCGTGACCAACGCGCTGCGGCTGCGCTTTTTCAAACCCATCCACCGGACTGCGCCGGAAGCACCGGCGGCCCCCATCAGAAAGGAACAAACGAAAATGACGAAAACCATCTCTATTGAAGGCATGATGTGCACCCACTGCTCGGGCCGTGTGACCCAGGCGCTTGAGGGCATCCCGGGCGTGAGCGATGTGCAGGTGAGCCACGAAACCGGCAAGGCGGTCGTGCAGGTGACCGACGCGGTCGCGAACGGCGATCTGTCCAAGGCGGTTGAAGAAGCGGGCTACACCGTGCACGGCATCGACTGAGGCGCGGCATGAAAGCGGATAAAGAACGCGTTTCGCGCCTTGTCAAGACCGCGCGCGGACAGGTCGAAGCGGTGCTCAAAATGATCGAGGACGACCGCTACTGCATGGACATTGCCACGCAGCTCACCGCGGCGGAATCCCTGCTGCACCGCGCGCGCCGCGAGGTTATGAAGGCGCATCTTGACAGCTGCGTGTGCGAGGCATTTGAAAACGGCGACGAGCAGGAACGCTCGAAAAAGCTCGACGAAATTTTAAAACTCGTCGATAAGTGCTGCGAATAAGCGAAAAAGAACCTGCGCGGAGCATATTGCTTCGCGCAGGTTCTTTGCCTTATGCGTTTGCTTGCGCAAGGTATGCGCGCAGCGCCGCGAACAGCTTGTCCATTTCCGCGTCCGTGCCGATTGTGATGCGCAGGTGGTTGTCGATGCGCGGCAGGTCGAAATAGCGGATGAAAAGATTGCGTGCGCGCAGGGCGAGAAAGATGTCCTTTGCGCGTGCGGCCGGATGGGTCACGAACAGAAAGTTCGTGCTCGACGGGCAAACGGTGAAGCCGAGCGCCGCGAGGGTCTGCGCGCTGCGCGCGCGCGTGTCCATGACCTTGCGGCAGGTCGCGCGGAAGTACGCGTCATCCTCAACCGAGGCCGCGCCTGCTTCGATGGTCAGCGCGTCCATCGTATAGGAATTGTAGGAGTTTTTGACCGCTTCAAGGGTGCGGATGAGCGTTTCGCTGCCCAGCGCGACACCGATGCGCAGCCCCGCAAGCGAGCGCGATTTGGAAAAGGTCTGCACGACGAGCAGGTTGTCATACTTTTCGAGCAGCGGCACGCACGACCACGCGCCAAAATCGACATAGGCTTCGTCGATGATGACGACGCAGTCGCGGTTGTGCTCCAGAATATCCTCCAAAAACGCGCGGTTCTCCGCGATGCCGGTCGGCGCGTTGGGGTTGGGCAGCAGCACGCCGCCCGAGGGGCGGTCATAGTCGCGCGGATTGATGCGAAACTGCGCGTCAAGCGGCACGGTTTCGTAAGGGGTGTAAAAAAGCGCGCACCAGACCGGATAAAACGAATAGGTGATGTCCGGAAATAAAATCGGCTGTTTGGAGCAAAAGAACGCCTGAAACGCAAGCGCAAGCACATCGTCCGAGCCGTTTCCAACGAAGATCTGCGCGGGCGGCACACCGTGGTGCGCGGCGAGCGCGGTCTTGAGCCGCGTCGCGTCCGCGTTCGGATAGAGCCGCAGACTGTCGGCCGCAAACGTGCGCAAGACCTCCGCCACGCGCGGCGAGGGCGGATAGGGGTTTTCGTTTGCGTTGAGCTTGACGAGACCGGGAATCTGCGCCTGCTCGCCGGGCACATAGGGATCGATTTTTCGCAGCTTGTCCTGCCAAAGTCCGGACATCACAATCACCTCGGAAGTTTTTCCTTAGTTTATCACGCTAAATCGCAAAAGTCAACCCCGATTTTGAATGGACTCGTGCGATTTGGCGCACGCTGTGTTATACTGATACTATTATTCGTATGAAAAGAGGGAAGCGACATGTATCAGCCGCTTGCGGACCGCATCCGCCCGCAAACGCTGGACGATGTGGTCGGACAGCGCGCGCTGCTCGCACAGGGAGCGCTGCTGCGCCGCATCATCGACAGCGGAAACATCCCCAATATGATTTTTTACGGCCCTTCGGGTGTGGGCAAGACCACGCTTGCGGGCATTATTGCGCGGCAAACCGCGCGCAAGCTGTACCGGCTCAACGCGACGACCGCGTCCATCGGGGATATTCGAGCGATTATCGACGAGCTCGACACCTTCCTCGCGCCCGAGGGCGCGCTGCTGTATCTGGACGAAATACAGTACTTTAACAAAAAGCAGCAGCAGAGCCTGCTGGAGTTCATCGAAAACGGGCGCATCACGCTCATCGCATCGACAACCGAAAACCCCTATTTTTACATTTACAACGCAATTTTGAGCCGATGCACGGTATTTGAGTTCACACCGGTCGAGCCGTCCGAAATTGCGCGCGCGGTCGACCGCGCCTTTGCGCTCGCACTGGACGGGCGCCAAATAGCGCTGGAGGACGGCGTGCGCGAGCAGATCGCGCGCGGCTGCGGCGGGGACGTGCGCAAGGCGCTCGGCGCGGTGGAGCTGCTGACAAGCGGCATGGCCGAGGGCGGCACGGTGACGCTGGCGGATGCCGCGCAGGCGGCGCAGCGCTCGGGGATGCACTACGACCGCGACGGCGACGGCCACTATGACATCTTATCCGCCCTGCAAAAGTCCATTCGCGGCTCCGACCCCGACGCGGCGGTGCATTATCTGGCGCGTTTGCTCGAAGCGGGCGACCTTATCTCCGCGGCGCGCCGCCTCCTCGTCATTGCGGCGGAGGATGTCGGGCTTGCGTATCCGCAGGCGATGAGCATTGTCAAGGCGTGCGTGGACAGTGCGTTTCAGCTCGGACTGCCCGAGGCGCGCATTCCGCTTGCGGAAGCGGTGCTCCTGATGGCGACCGCGCCCAAGTCGAACAGCGCAAACGCGGCAATCGATGCCGCGCTTGCGGATGTGCGGCAGGGCAGAACCGGAGACATCCCCGCGCATCTCAAGGACGCGCATTACGGCGGCGCGGCCAAGCTCGGGCGCGGCCAAACCTATGTATACCCCCATGATTATCCGGCCCATTGGGCGCCCCAGCAGTACCTGCCCGACGCGCTGCGCGACGCACGGTATTACACATACGGCGACAACAAGCTTGAGCAGGCCGCAAAAAGCTACTGGGCGCGCGTCAAAGATCAAAAGAATCGTTAAATTCGGTGGAAATGAACTTGGTCAGGCAGTTTGCAGGGGTGTAGATCCAGCTGTCAATGCGGCCCTCGGGCAAAAAATAGCGCGGCGGATCGGGCGCGGGCGCTTGGCCGAGCACGTCGATAATGGCGAGCTTGATTTTCATGCGCTCGGGCAAAATTGATTTAATGAACACCGAAACCGACTGCCCGGGGCGCAGCCCCTCGCGCCGCTCGGCAAGGCCGGACAGATTGGGTGTCAGCTCGATGAACACACCGTAGCTTTCCACGCTGCGCACGATGCCCTGTACGGTTTCGCCGGGGGAGAAGCGCGCGACGTTTTCCGTCCAGGTGCCCAGCAGCTCGCGATGGGTCAGCGTGATGCGGCGCAGCCGTCTGTCGATGTCCAGCACAACGGCATAGATGTCCTGACCGACAGAAAGACGCTCGGCAGGGCTCCAAATGCGCGAAATGGACAGGTTTTCGATGCCGATGAGCGCGGTCACACCGCAGCCGAGGTCGACGAACACCCCGAAATTCTCCAAATGGGTCACGCGCGCGCGCACCACGTCGCCGCGTCTGAGATTGGCGAGGAACCAGCCGAGCGCCTGCTCCTGCGCGTCCCGACGCGACAGCACGAGCCGATCCTCGCGCACCTCGCGCACGCAGAAGCAGATCGGCTTGCCGACACGGGACAAAATGGCGATTTCACGCGTTGTGCCGTCGTCGATGCCGATGGCGCATTCCTCGCGCGCGATGATGCCCGTGCGCGCCCCGAGCGGCACGACCAGCTCGTGCGCGGCGGTGCAAGAGGCGGCGACTGCCTCAAATACGCGGCCTTCTGCCGCGGCCTGCCGCAGGGCTGCGGTGTCTGTCGGCGGGGAAATGCCAAGCCGGCCTTCCGGCGCGTAGCTTTCGTTGATCTTCATATCCAAACCTCCTTGCGCGTGCGTGCGCCCAACGATGCACGCCCTTTACTATATGCACCGCCGCGGCAAAAGTGACCGGAATCTGCAAAGTCGATTCACAAAAGCAATGCGGTATGATATAGTAATAGCAGAAAGCAAAGGCAATATTGCACAAACAAAAACGGGACGGAACCTGTCCGTCCGCGACCGGATAGAGGAGCGGTAACATGGATATTCGGCTGCACGATATTCTGACGATGAAAAAAGCCCACCCCTGCGGCAGCAGCCGCTGGGAGGTGCTCCGCGTGGGCATGGATTTTCGCATGAAATGCCTGGGCTGCGGACACGAGATTATGATTGAGCGGCGCAAAGCCGAAAAGGGTCTGCGCAGCATTGAGCGGGAAGGAGAAACACTATGTTAATCGACGGCCGGCAAATGCACCTGCAGTGCACAAAGAGCGATGTGGGAAAATATGTGATTTTACCGGGCGATCCGGGACGCTGCGAAAAAATCGCGGCATATCTGGACAAGCCGCGGCATGTTGCGCAAAATCGTGAGTTCAACCTCTATACGGGCGCGCTGAGCGGCGTACCGGTCAGCGTGTGCTCGACCGGCATTGGCGGTCCGAGCGCGGCGATTGCGCTCGAGGAGCTGGTGGAGTGCGGCGCGGACACGTTCCTGCGCGTGGGCACCTCGGGCGGCATTGCGGACAAGGTCAAGGGCGGTGACATCGTCATCGCCACCGCTTCGGTGCGCGCGGAGGGAACCGGACGCGAATATATGCCGGTCGAATTTCCCGCCGCCGCGGATTTTTCCGTGACGCTTGCCCTGCGCGACGCGGCACGGGAGCTCGGGCTGCGCCACCATATCGGCATCATCCAGTCCAAGGACAGCTTTTACGGTGAAATCCGTCCCGCGCAAATGCCGGTTGCCTCCGAGCTGCTTGCCAAATGGCAGGCCTGGAAGGCGGCGGGCGTGCTGACGAGCGAAATGGAATCCGCCGCACTCTTCATCGTGGCGAGCACGCTCGGCGTGCGGTGCGGCGCGGTGCTCAACGTGCTGTGGAACGCGGACAACGACGACGCACCCGTGATTCCGCCCGATGCCTCCGAGCGCGGCATCCGCACCGCCATCGGCGCACTGCGCCTGCTCATCGCGCGGGACAGCGAGCAGGGCTGACAAGCGCCGCGGACATTCGCGGCACGGTTTCAGCCAAATCGATGCGATCGGCCTGCCCGTAAAAGTCCCATAAACGGCAGCGCACGCGCGTCAAATTAAAACAATCTGTAAAAAACGAGACTGAGCGGTCTGCCAGTCTTGTTTTTTTTCGGAAAATCGAGTAAAATAAAATGAATATGGTTTTCGGCTCGATCCGGAAGCGGGAGGCGAATAGGCGATGTTTGGATTTATCAGACCGGCCAAGTCCGAGATGCGCGTGCGCGAGCTGGACAGGTTCAAGTCGGTCTATTGCGGACTGTGTCATGCGCTGCGTGCCCGATACGGACGAATGCATACGTTTTTCCTCAGCTACGACATGACGTTTCTGGCGCTTGTGCTCGAAAGCTTGCAGCCGGAGGGCGCGAACACGGTGGCACGCCGCTGTGATGCGAGTCCGGTGCGCAAAAAAAACGTGCTGGAGACCGATGACGCGCTCGCGTATACCGCCGATCTCAGCGTGCTGCTCACCTATCACAAGCTGGGCGATACGGTCGCGGACGAACGCGGCCTCAAGCGCCTCGGCGCGCGCGGACTGCGTCTGATCATCAGACCGGGCTATCGCCGCGCGCAGCAGACACGGCCGGAGGCCGACAGCATCATGCGCGCGTGTCTGGCGCAGCTTGCGGCGGTCGAGCGCGACAAGCTGCCCTCCATCGATCGCGCCGCCGACCCGTTTGCGCGCTTGCTCGCAGGCTGCGTGCCCGATACGGGCGACGCGCAGACGCGCGTGCTGCGCGAGCTGTTCTATCATATCGGGCGGTGGATTTACCTGATCGATGCCTGTTACGATGTGGAGGAGGACTGGAAAAGCGGCGGCTACAACCCGATTACGCTGCGGTATGAGCTGCAGGAGCCCGCGCTCGCGTCGGCGAAGGACGCGCTCGAAATCACGCTGTCACGTTCGCTTGCGGCGATTCATGCCGCGTTTGAGCTGCTCGATATAAAACGCGACCGCGAACTCATCGAAAATATCATTTGCCTCGGGCTGCCACTGGTCACGAGACAGGTTTTAGACGGTACTTATCAACCGAACGGAGGACAAAGCAGGCATGGATCCATATAAAGTGCTCGGAGTGACCACGGAAACCAGCGATGACGATGTCAAGCGCGCTTATCGCGAGCTTGCGCGCAAATATCATCCTGACAACTATGTGGGAAACCCGCTCGCGGATCTTGCGGAAGCGCGCATGAAAGAGATCAACGAGGCATACGACCAGATTATGAACGCGCGCACGGGCAAAGGCGGCGGCGCGCAAACGGGTGCGGGGCAGAGCTATGGCTATGGCGGCGCGCAGAGCGGCACGTCCTCCAACCCCATTTACAGCCAGATTCGCGCGGCGATCAACACGGGCAACCTCGCAATGGCGGAGGAAATGCTGCAGCGCAGTCCACAGCGCGACGCGGAGTGGTATTTTTTGATGGGGAGCGTCTATTATAGAAAGGGCTGGTTCGACGAAGCGGGCCGCGCCTATACGCAGGCCTGCAATATGGACCCTGCCAATGCGGAATACCGCAATGCGCTCAATATGCTCAATCTGTCGGGGGGCTACGGCGGCTATCGCCCGATGGCGACCGCGGGCATGTGCGACTGCTGCACCCAGCTCATGTGCTTGAGCTGCTGCTGTCAAAGCTGCGGAAGCGGGTGCTGACGGCGTGCGAAAGTCGCAGTTTGTCGCACGCGGGGGCATGCTCACCGCATTGTCTCTTGCGCTGCTGCTGCTCGCGTCCGAGCTGCCGATCGGACAGATCGGCGTGTGCGCCGCCGCCGGCATCGTGCCCGCGGTTCCGCTTGCACGCGGCCATGTGCGGCTGAGCGTGCTCATTTGTGCCGCGACGACCGCGCTGGGCGTGATTGCCGTGCCGCGCAAGGGCATCCTGCTCGCCTATGCGGTATTCGCCTTCTACACGCTGGTGAAATACGCGGCGGAGCGGCCGCGCCGCCGGTTTTGCGAGTGGATTTGCAAAATAGGCTACTGCAACGCGGTAGCGGCGGTCCTCTGGGCGCTGCTGCGCGTGGGACTGCTGCCTGCGGTACAGCTGCACGGTGCGGCGGCTGTCGCCGCACTCCTGATTCTGAACATCACCCTGATCAGCTATGATATTGCCTTTTCAAGGCTGATTACACTGCTTCGGCGGATATTTCCGCGCGACTAGCACACAATGCACGCAAAATAATCATCAAAAAGTGAGGATGTTGGTATGAAAAGCATGACAGGCTACGGACGGGCACGGGAAACCGTTTCCGACCGCGAGATTACAATCGAGCTGCGCGCGGTCAATCATCGCTACTTTGACTGCACGGTCAAAGCGCCGCGCATGTACGGCTTTCTCGAAGAAGCGGTCAAAAAAGCGGCAAACCGGCGCATTGCACGCGGCAAGGTCGATTTATATATCTCGATCAACGCGGCCGGCGCAAACGACGTGCGTGTTGTGCTCAACGAAAAGGTGGCGGCGCAGTATGTGGACGCGCTCCGTTCGCTGCGTGATCGGTTCGACGTGCGCGACGACATCAGCGTGATGACGCTCGCCAAGCTGCCCGATGTGCTGGGCGCAGAAAAAGAAGAAGAGGACGCCGAGACGCTCAAGGCGGACGTGCTGCGCGTGTTTGAGCAGGCGGCGCACGCGTTCGATGCTATGCGCGAGGCCGAGGGCGCAAAGCTCGCCGAAGATGTCGCGGCGCGGCTGCAAACCATTTTAAAGCTGATCGGCGAGGTGGAGCAGCGCTCCCCAATTTGTGTGCGTGAATACCGCGAAAAGCTGGAACGGCGCATGGCGGAGGTGCTCGCAGACACCACGATTGAGCCGCAGCGCATCCTGACAGAGGCCGCGATTTTCGCGGATAAGACCGCGGTTGATGAGGAAACGGTGCGTCTGCGCAGCCACGTTGACCAGCTCGGTAAAATGCTGCAGGAGCGCGAATCGGTCGGCCGCAAGCTGGACTTCCTCGTGCAGGAGATGAACCGCGAAGCGAATACAATCGGCTCCAAGGCGAACGATGTCGCGCTTGCGAACATCGTGGTCGCACTCAAGGCGGAGATTGAAAAAATTCGCGAGCAGATCCAAAACATCGAATAAAGGAGAACGCGGGGATGAAACTCATCAATATTGGCTTTGGCAATATGGTCTCCTCCGGCCGCATCATCGCGGTCGTCAGCCCGGAATCCGCGCCGATTAAGCGCATTGTGCAGGAAGCGCGCGACCGCAGCATGCTCATCGATGCAACGTACGGCAGACGCACGCGCGCAGTGCTCGTGATGGACAGCGATCATGTGATGCTGTCTGCCATTCAGCCGGAAACAATCGCGGGACGGCTCGGGGGAAACAGTGAGCCCACCGAACCCACAGAAGAGGGAGCGGGACATGGTAAGTAAAGGAACCTTATATATCTTCACGGGCCCGTCCGGTACGGGAAAAGGCACACTGCTGCGCGATGTGATGCAGCGCGACGACAAGCTGTTTTTGTCGGTATCCGCGACGACGCGCGCGCCGCGCGCGGGCGAGGAACACGGCGTGCACTACTTTTTCTTGACGCATGAGGAGTTCGACCGCCGCGTGGCAGCGGGTGAATTTCTCGAGCATGCGTCCTATGTCGGCAACAGCTATGGCACGCTCGAAGCGCCCGTGCAGCAGCATCTCGACGAGGGCAACGACGTCATCCTCGAAATCGAAGTGCAGGGCGCGCAGGAGGTGCATGCCAAGCGTCCGGATGCCATCATGATTTTTGTCGAGCCGCCAAATCTGGCGGAACTCGAAAAGCGTTTGGGCGGGCGCGGCACGGAGGCTCCTGAAGCGGTGCGCGCACGGCTCGAAACCGCAAAAACCGAGCTGGAGCACGCGCTCGAATTCGATTATATCATTGTAAACGATAATTTGGATACCGCGGTACGCGAGCTTTCTTCTATTTTTATTGCAGAGCGCTGCCGAAACCGCAATAAATGCTAAGGCCTATTTGAAAAATCCATTACGATAAAAAGAAGGTAAAATTATGTTAAAACCATCCATGCAGGAACTGCAGAAAAAAGTCGAAAACCGTTATTTGCTCGTCAATCTGGCGGCGCAGCGCGCACGCGACATCGCGGATGAAACCGAGGAAAACGGCGATGTGCTGGACGAAAAGTCGGTCAAAATGGCGCTGGATGAAATTGTGAACGGATCAATCGTCTACAAAGAAGGGCCCCGTGCGACGCACGCGGCTGCGGCTCTTTCGGCCACCGATCTGCCCGGAACGCTGGATCTCAATTATGAAGACAGCGAGGACGAGGACGCCGATGCGGGCGATCTCTTTGAGGATGAGGGCGAATAAGCCATGCGCCTACAAGGAAAAAGCATTGTTTTATGCGTAACGGGCAGCATCGCCGCCTATAAGGCTGCGGATTTGACCTCGCGGCTGCGCAAGCAGGGCGCGGAGGTTTACGTCATCATGACAAAATCCGCCTGCGAATTCATCGCGCCGCTGACCCTCGAATCGCTCAGCGGGCATCCGGTCGTCCATGATATGTTCGCGCGCATCCAAAGCTGGGAGGTCGAGCACATCGCGCTTGCAAAGCGTGCGGATGTGTTCGCGATTGTGCCCGCGACCGCCAATGTGATCGGCAAGGCGGTGCACGGCATTGCGGACGATATGCTGACAACCACGCTGCTCGCCACGCGCGCGCCGGTTGTGATCGCGCCGGCCATGAACACCGCCATGTACGAAAACCCGATTGTGCAGCAAAATATACAAACGCTCAAGGCGCGCGGTATGCACTTTGTCGAGCCGGTTGTCGGACATCTGGCATGCGGCACGACGGGTTCGGGCAAGCTCGCAGACCCGGAAACCATCGAACAGGCCATCGTAGACGCGCTCACCGTGCGGGACTGCGAGGGTCTTTCCGTGCTTGTGACGGCAGGGCCGACGCAGGAATCGCTCGATCCGGTGCGCTTTCTGACCAATCATTCCACCGGCAAAATGGGATACGCCCTCGCGGAGCGCGCGCGCGCACGCGGCGCAAAGGTGACGCTCGTCACAGGGCCGGTCACAATCGCGCCGCCTGCCGGGGTGGAGGTTGTGCCGGTGCGCTCGGCGTGCGAGATGCACGACGCGGTTTTGCGGCATCTGCCGCAGCAGGATGTGGTCATCAAGGCGGCAGCGGTCGGGGACTATCGCCCCGCGGCCGAGGCGCACGATAAACTCAAGAAAAAAGACGGGGAAATGACCGTCGAACTGATCCGCAATCCGGATATTCTCGCGGAAATCGGCCGGCGCAAGACCGCGGCGCAGACCGTGTGCGGCTTTTCCATGGAAACGCGCGATCTGCTTGAAAATTCGCGCGCAAAGCTGGAAAAGAAAAACTGCGACCTCATGGTGGCCAATAATCTCAAGATCGCGGGTGCGGGCTTCGCGGGAGATACCAACGTTGTGACGCTGCTGTACCGCGACGGCACCGCCGAAGCGGTCGACCTGATGCGCAAGGACGAGCTGGCGGATCTTGTGCTCGACCGCCTGCTTGCCCTGCACCGGAGCAAGTAGCCATGGGACGCGTGTGCGCGGTGGCGATTGACGCGGCAACCTATGCCATCGACAAGCTGTACGATTATCTCGTGCCGGAGGCGCTCGACGCGCAGGCGCAGGTCGGCTGCCGCGTGCTTGTGCCGTTCGGACGGGGCAATCTGCGCAGCGAGGGCATTCTGCTTGCATTTCGCGAAGAGCCCGCGGCAGGCAAAAAGCTCAAGCCGTTGTCCGAGGTGCTTGACGACCGTCCGGTGCTCGATGAAGCGATGATTCGCCTTGCCGCGCACATGCGCGAGCAGCTTTACTGCACTTTTTTTGACTGCGTGCGCGTGATGCTGCCCGCCGGACTGTGGTTTAAGCGGCGCGAGGGCTATGCGCTTGCGCCTGCCGTCACACAAAGCCGGCTGCTTGCCCTGCAAAACGAGGAGGGCGACACCGGAAAGATTCTGTCGCTGTTTTCGCTTGAGGCACCGGTCTGCCTGATGCCCGAAATCACACAGGCGATGGACGGGCGCAACCTGATGCCCCAGCTGGACGCGCTGTGCGCGCAGGGAATTCTGACCTATCGCAGCAACACCTTGCAGCGCACGCAGGACAAAACCGAGCGCATGTACGAGCTCGCGACCGAGCCGGAGGAAGCGCAGCGCCGCGCAGGACGGGGGCGCAGTCCGGTGCGCATGGACATCATCGCGAGCCTGTCGGACGGCGGCGCGCTCAGCGCGCACGAGCTGCGCTACATGACGGGCGCAACCGACGCGATTTTGCGCGCCATGGTCAAAAGCGGTCTGCTGCACGCCTTTCGTGAGGAACGGCTGCGCACACCGGACTATTCCGATGTGCCGCCTGCGCCGCCCATCGTGCTGAGCGCCGCCCAGCAAGCGGTTTACAGTGAGCTCGCCGCACTCGCGCAGGAAGAACGCGCAGCGGCGGCGCTGCTGTTCGGCGTGACCGGCAGCGGAAAAACCCTGCTCTATATCAAACTCATCGCGGACGCACTTGCGCGCGGACGCGGCGCGATTGTGCTCGTGCCGGAAATCGGGCTGACGCCGCAGGTCATCCGCACGTTTGTATCGCATTTCGGCGACCGGATCGCGGTGCTGCATTCCGCGCTGTCCGCAGGCGAGCGGTACGATAGCTGGAAAAAGCTCCGTGCAGGCGATGCGCGCGTTGCAATCGGCACGCGATCCGCGGTTTTCGCGCCGGTGGCGGACTTGGGCGTGCTCATCGTGGACGAAGAGCAGGATGCGGCGTATAAATCCGAGCAGTCGCCGCGCTATCACGCGCGCGATGTGGCGAAATACCGCGCCGCGCAGTCGAACGCGCTGCTCGTGCTCGGCTCCGCAACGCCGTCCATCGAAAGCTATTACGGCGCGCAGCAGGGAAAATACCCGATGTTCCGGCTAGGTGAGCGTTATTTGGGCGCGGAGCTGCCGCAGGTCGTCATCAGCGATATGCGCGGACTCGTGCGGCAGGGCATTGACGGCTCGATCGGGCCGATGCTGCGCGAGGAAATCGAGCGCAACCTTGAAAACGGGCAGCAGACCATTCTGTTCCTCAACCGGCGCGGCAACAGCCGCGTGATTGCATGCGCGATGTGCGGCTGGGTGCCGGAATGCCCGTCGTGCTCGACGACGCTGACATATCACTCGGCAAATGGACGCGCCATGTGCCATTACTGCGGATATTCTATTAAAATCGCGGAAAACTGCCCGCAATGCGGCAGTATTCATTTGCATACCGAAACGCCGGGCACCCAGCGCGTGGAGGAGGAGCTGCACGGTCTGTTCCCGTCCGCGCGCGTGCTGCGCATGGACGCGGACACGACCGGCGCGCGCGGTGCGCACGAAAAACTGCTCAAGACCTTCGGCGCGAGGCGGGCGGACATATTGCTCGGCACGCAAATGGTCACCAAGGGACTGGATTTTGAAAATGTGACACTGGTCGGTGTGCTGGACGCGGATCAAAGCCTGTATGCGCAGGATTACCGCGCGCGCGAGCGCACGTTTTCCCTCATCACACAGGTCGTGGGCCGCGCGGGACGGCGCTTTGCAAACGGCAGAGCCGTGCTGCAGACCTACAGTCCTGCGCACGAAGTGATCCTCGCCGCGGCGCGGCAGGACTATGAGGCGTTCTATGCGCTGGAAATCGAGCAGCGCGGCGCGCTGCGTTATCCGCCGATCGAGCAGCTTCTCGTGCTGACCGCGACAGGCGAGGTCGAGCAGCAAGTGCTGGCGGCACTCGTGCGGCTCAAAATGCGGCTGGAAGCGCTGATGGAAGGGCAGTTCGCGGACTTCAAATATCCCGTGCTCGGCCCTGCGCCCGCAACCGTGGTGCGCGTCAGCGGACGATATCGCTACCATTTGTCGCTGCGCTGTCCGGACAATAAACGCCGTCGCGCGCTCATTTCGGGCGTGATGCGCGAGTTTGCGGCGGATAAATACAACCGTGGTGTCAGCCTGTTCGCGGATCGAAATCCCGATTCGCTGTGACACCGCGCACGCAATCAATAAAAGGAGAGATGTCAAAATGGCTTTGCGTACGATTCTCACACAGGGCGATGAGGCCCTTGCCAAGCGCTGCCGACCGGTTACGGTTTTCGACGAGCGCCTGCATACGCTGCTTGACGATATGCGCGAAACACTGATGGAATCGGGCGGTGTCGGCCTTGCCGCGCCGCAAATCGGGATTTTGCGCCGCGTTGTGGTGCTGCTCGATGTCAACAAGGACCCGGAGGAGCTGGTCGAGCTGGTGAACCCCGAGGTCATCGAGCAGTCGGACGAGGCGCGCGTTGTCGAGGGATGCCTGTCCGTGCCGGGCATATACGGCTATGTCACCCGACCGCAGCACGCGGTCATCCGCGCGCAGGATCGCTACGGAAACTGGTTTGAGCGCGAGGGCGTGGATCTGGTCGCACAGTGCTTCTGCCACGAGACCGAGCATCTGGACGGTCATCTTTTCACCGAAAAGGTGGAAGAATATGTGGAAATGGAGCAGGAGAACGAATCATGAGAATCGTTTTCATGGGCACGCCGGACTTTGCCGTGCCCTCGCTTGAGCGGCTGCTTGCGGACGGCCATGAGGTTGTCGGGGTGTTCACACAGCCCGACAAGCCCCGGGGACGCAAAATGATCCTGACCCCGTCCGAGGTAAAGCAGGCGGCGCTGCGGCATGAATTGACGGTCTACCAGCCCGAAACCTTCAAAAACGGCGCATGCGAGGAGCTGCTGCGCACACTTGCGCCCGAGCTCATCGTGGTTGTCGCATACGGCAAGCTGCTGCCCCCCTATGTGCTCGAGCTGCCGCGCTGCGGCTGCATCAACGTGCATGGTTCGCTGCTGCCGCGCTGGCGCGGTGCGGCGCCCATCCAGTGGTCGGTTATTGCGGGCGATACGCACGCGGGGGTGACGACCATGCAAATGGATGTCGGACTGGATACGGGCGACATGCTGCTCACCTACGAAACGCCGATCGGCGTGCGTGAAACGGCGGGGGAGCTGTATGAGCGGCTGTCCTACGCGGGGGCGGAGCTGCTGAGCGAGACCATCGCGCATCTGCAAGCGGGCACGCTTGCACCGGTCAAGCAGGATGACGCGCAGTCGTGCTATGCGGCGATGCTGGATAAAAAAATCGCGCTCATCGACTGGTATCGGCCTGCGCGCGAGCTTGACTGCTTGATTCGCGGACTGAATCCGTGGCCGATTGCGCTGACCGCGCTGCATGGGGAGCGCATGAAGGTGTTCACCGCGGTTCCAGTCGAGGGGCAGGGCGTGCCGGGGGAAGTGCTCGATGCGGATGTCAAGCGCGGACTGACGGTCGCGTGCGGCGAGGGTGCGCTGTGCATCACAGAGCTGCAAATGGTTGGCGGAAAACGCATGCACGCGGGGGACTATCTGCGCGGACATGCGGTCGCACCGGGCGTGCGGCTTGGGGAGTAAACGAGAAACCGCAGACAATCCACCCTACGGAAGAAGAACGGAGACTCTACGATGTTCGGATATTATTACGGTTTCGATATGTATTATTTGGTGCTGATTGTGCCCTGCATCGTGTTCGCGATGTGGGCACAGATGAGCGTCAAATCGAACTTTGACAAATTTTCGCGCGTGCGCAACCGCCGCGGCATCACGGCGGCACAGGCGGCGCAGGCGGTTTTGCGGCAAAACGGCGTGACCGGCGTGCGGCTGGAACGCGTTGCAGGCAACCTCACCGATCACTTTGATCCGCGCGACAACGTCATCCGGCTGTCCACGCCGGTCTATGATTCCACCTCGGTCGCGGCAATTGGTGTCGCGTGCCACGAGGCCGGGCATGCGGTGCAGTATGCGCGCAACTATATGCCCATGCGCCTGCGCGCGGCGATTATCCCGATTACGCAGTTTGGCTCGGTGGCTTCATGGCCGCTGCTCGTAATCGGGCTGATGCTCAACAGTGACCTGCTCGCGGTGACCGGCATCGCGCTGTTTGCGTTGTCCACCGTGTTCCAGCTTGTGACGCTGCCGGTCGAGCTGGATGCATCGCGTCGCGCGCTGTCCGCAATTCGCGACGGATACCTGCTCGATGAGGAGGAATATCCCATGGCAAAGAAAACGCTGTGGGCGGCGGCGATGACCTATGTCGCGGCGCTGGCGACCTCGCTGGCAAGCCTGCTGCGACTGTTGCTGATTTTCGGAGGACGGAGACGAGATGATTAAAAAACGGCCGACGACCCCGCGCGAGGTCGCGCTTTTCACGCTGTTTTCGATGAACGAGGACGGCGCGTGGTCGGACGGTGCGCTGCACTACTATTTGGGGCGTGCCGGACTGTCCCCGCGCGACGCCGCGCTCGCGACGAGGCTGAGCTACGGCGTGCTGCAAAACCGTGCGATGTGTGACTTTTACCTGGCTCGGTTTTCCAGCGTGCGGCTCAAGAAAATCGACGCGCGCGTGCTTGAAGCGCTGCGCATGGGCGTGTATCAGCTCACCATGATGGATCGCATCCCCGCACACGCGGCGGTGGGAGAAACCGTCACCCTGATTGAGCGGTATGCGCACGCAAGCGCACGCACAACCGGCTTTGCAAACGGCGTGCTGCGCACAATCGCGCGCGCAGTCGAAACGAATACGCTGCCCGTGCTCAACTGCAACGAAAAGGAGAGCTACTACGCGCTGCGTTACAGCCATCCGGAGTGGCTGGTGCGCGCGTGGTCGGCACAGCTCGGACAGAAGGCAACCGGACGGCTGTGCGAAGCGGATAATGCAACGGCGCCGCTTTCTCTGCGCATAAGCGGCGACAAAATCACGCGGCAGGAGGCAATCGCGGCGCTCGAAGCCGCGCACTTTGAGCCGCGCGCGCACGAAACCATCGGCAATATTGTGCTGTGCGGCGGCGGAGACATCGCCGGGCTGCCGCTCTTTCAGCAGGGGGCGGTCACCGTGCAGGACGGCGCAGGCGTGGTATGCGTCGATACGCTGGATCCGCAGCCGCACGATCTGGTGGTCGACTGCTGCGCCGCGCCGGGCGGCAAGAGCTTTTACGCGGCCGAGCGCATGAAAAACACAGGAAAAGTAATATCGTGTGATATTTATGAGCATAAATTGGGCAAAATAGAGCAGGGCGCAGCGCGGCTCGGCATCCGCAACATCGAAACGCGTCTGGCGGATGCAACCAAGCGGCAGGACGATCTGGTCGGCCGCGCAGACCGTGTGCTGTGCGATGTGCCGTGCTCCGGCCTGGGCATCATCCGCAAAAAGCCGGAAATCCGGTACAAGACCCCGGATGCGCTCGCGGAGCTGCCCGCGGTGCAGCTTGCGATTTTGCAAAACTGCGCGGACTATGTTAGGCCCGGCGGCACGCTCATCTATTCAACCTGCACAATCATGCAGTGCGAAAACAAGGACGTTGTGCGCGCCTTCCTCGCGGAGCGTGCGGATTTTGCGCTCGAGCCGTTTTCGCATCCGGCATGCGGCATGCAGGAGGAAGGCGTGGTGACACTGCTGCCGCATGTGCACGACACCGACGGATTTTTCATTGCCAAGTTGAGGAGATGTACATGACCGAGATCAAGACACGGACCATCGCGGAGCTCAAGACCGCGCTGACCGACATGGGGGAAAAGCCCTTTCGCGCCGGTCAAATCTTCAAGTGGCTGCATCAGCCGGTCGAATCGTTCGACGAAATGACCGATTTATCCAAGGACTTGCGCGCCAAGCTTGCGCAGCATTTTGTGCTGACCGTGCCGGTAATCGAGCGCAAGCAGGTGTCTCAGGTCGATGGTACGGTTAAATATTTGTGGCGCATGCAGGACGGGGACTGCGTGGAAAGCGTGCTCATGCGCTATAAGCACGGCAACACGGCCTGTGTATCCACGCAGGTCGGCTGCCGCATGGGCTGCGTGTTTTGCGCGTCGGGTCTGTTCGGACTCAAGCGCAATCTGTCCGCAGGAGAAATCCTCGACGAGGTGCTCTTCATGCAGAAGGACAGCGGCGAGCCGGTGCACAATATTGTGCTGATGGGCACGGGTGAACCGCTCGATAACTATGAAAATGTTGTGAAATTCCTGCATCTTGTCAGCAGCGAGGGCGGCGTGAACATCGGGCAGCGCCATATCTCCTTGTCAACAAGCGGAATTGCTGATAAAATAGACATGCTGGCCAAGGAAAAGCTGCAAATCACGCTTTCCATTTCGCTGCACGCGCCCGATAACGACAGCCGCAGTGCGATGATGCCGGTCAACCGGAGCTTTCCGATCGAGCGGCTGATTGCCGCAACCAATGCGTATTTTGACGC
Organism: uncultured Intestinibacillus sp.; assembly: GCA_964580155.1. Taxonomy (GTDB): domain Bacteria; phylum Bacillota; class Clostridia; order Oscillospirales; family Butyricicoccaceae; genus Intestinibacillus. The sequence goes on from CAZOJP010000011.1 coordinate 37,798, forward strand.
CACCGGCCGCCGCGTTTCCTACGAATATGCGATGGCGCGCGGAGTCAGCGACCGTCCGTGGCAGGCGGAGCAGCTCGCAAAGCTGCTGCGCGGCCGCCCCGCACACGTCAACCTGATTCCACTCAACGAGGTTGCGGAAAGTGCGCTCAAACCCAGCACGCGAGAGAGCGTGCGCAAATTTCAGCAGATTCTTGAAAAACACGGGATCACTGCAACGGTACGGCGCAAGCTCGGACCGGATATTGACGCTGCCTGCGGCCAGCTTCGTCGCAGACAGCTGGAAAATGAGGGAACAACATGACTTCATACGGAAAAAGTGACAGGGGCTGTGTGCGTCCGACGAACCAGGACGCGTTCGCGATCGACATTCAGCCCGAGGCGGCGCTGCTTGCGGTTTGTGACGGCATGGGCGGCGCAAACGCAGGCAATGTGGCGAGCCGTTTTGCCATCGAGGCGTTTATGGGCGCGCTGCGCGAGGGCTTGCAGCCCGATATGGACGCTGAGGCGCGGCAGGCGCTGCTGCGCAGTGCGGTCGCGCGCGCAAACGATACGGTCTACAATTTGTCGATTGCCCAGCCCGAGTTTCAGGGCATGGGCACGACGCTTGTCGGCTGCATTGCGGCAAAGGACGGCATGACGCTGGTCAATGTCGGGGACAGCCGCGCCTATTGCGTACAAAACGGCAGCGCACAGCGCTTGACGGAAGATCACTCCTATGTGGAGGAAATGATGCGCCGCGGCAAGCTCACCGAGGAAGCCGCGCGCGTGCACCCCAACAAAAATCTCATCACCCGTGCCATCGGCATCGATCCTGCGGTCGAATGTGATCTTTACGAGGTCACGCTCGAGCCGGAGGACACGCTGCTGCTGTGCTCGGACGGGCTGAGCGGCATGGTGCGCGACGAGGAAATCGCGCGCATCGTGTGCGATGCCGATACCTTGCAAGCGGCTGTCGAGGCTTTAATTGACGAAGCCAAGCAGTGTGGCGGACAGGATAATATCACGGTCGTACTCTATCGCGACGGCCATACGGAAACAGAGGAGGCGTGATCTATGGATAAATACATAGGCAAGCTGCTCGACAATCGGTACGAGGTCCTCGAAGTCGTGGGCATCGGCGGTATGGCGACGATCTACAAGGCGCGCTGTCGCGTACTCAATCGATTTGTCGCAATTAAAATTTTGAAAGACGAATACGCGCAGGATGAAGACATCCGTCATCGTTTTTATATCGAGTCGCAGGCGGTGGCGAAGCTGTCGCACCCCAACATTGTGGCGGTTTATGATGTCAGCCACGCCGAGGGGCTCAATTATATCGTGATGGAGCTCATCGAGGGCGTGACGTTAAAAGAATATTTGCAGCGTAAGGGCCACTTAACCTGGCAGGAAACGCTGTTTTTCACGCAGCAAATGACGCGTGCGCTGGCTCATGCGCACAGCCGCGGTGTGATTCATCAGGACATCAAGCCGCAGAATGTGCTGATTACGAACGAAGGGCAGGCAAAGGTTACGGACTTCGGCATCGCATCGGTTGCCGCGAACCAGGAGACGCGCATTGTGCAGGAGGCCATCGGCTCGGTGCACTATATCTCGCCGGAGCAGGCGAAGGGATCCACCGTTGACTGCCGCACCGACCTGTATTCGCTCGGCGTTGTCATGTACGAAATGCTGACCGGCAAGCTCCCGTTCGAGGGAGATACGGCGCTGTCCATCGTCATGCAGCATATCAATGCGATGCCGCTCATGCCGTCCGAGGTCGTCGCGGGAATTCCGCAGGGCATGAATGAAATTGTCATGCACGCAATGTGCCCGGCGGTTTCGCGCCGGTATCACTCCGCCGACGAACTATACAGCGATCTGCAAAAGGTCAAGAATGATCCGTCGATGACGTTCGGCTATGCCGGCGAAGTTGTGCGCGGCGACACGCCTGCGCTCGATGTGACGCAGGCGATTCCCAATATGCACGAGGTGCATCATCAGGCGGCGGAGCAATATCGCCAGCCTGCCCAGCAGGAGAGCTACGCGCCGCGCCCGCAGCAGCGCAAAAAAACCGCGGTCGCGGAAAAGGAAGGCCCGTCCTCGACGACGGTCGCGGTGATCGCGGTCGCGGTTTTTGCGGTGATCGCAGTCGTGATTGCGGGTTTTCTCCTGTCCAGCGGAGGCGCGGGAAAGAGCAAGATTGATGTGCCAAGCTTCCTCGGGCTGCATTATCGCGATGCCATTGAGGGACAGGCAAAATATGCAAACTTTACTTTTTCCGTCACGGAGCGGATTGATGCGACACAGCCGGACGGCATCGTGCTCGAACAGAACCCCAAAGAAGGCAGCGAAGTGACAAAGGGCGCGACCATTGAACTCGTGGTCTGCATCGGCAACAACGAAGAGCCGCCGGCGCAGGAATACACAGTCGAAAACTTTGCGGGGCATACACGCGAGGAAGCAGAGGACGCGCTGCGCAGTCTGAAGCTGGACATCAACTATCGCTTCGAGGACAAGGCGTCGGAAACCGTGGAGCAGGGGGAAATCATCGAAACAAGCCCTGCCGCCGGGGAAAAAATCACCGAAAGAGATACGCTGATACTCTATGTAAGCTCGGGCAAGGACACGGAAAATACCTCGAAAATGCCCAATGTCATCGGAAAGCCAATCGATGAGGCGAAAAAAATTCTGGACGCATACGACATCAAGATTACAAAGCAAAGCAAGGTTGCAAGCGAAAAACCCGAGGGCACGGTGGTCAGCCAGTCCATTGAAGAGGGCGAGGAGGTCGAAGCGGGCAAGGGCGTTTCGCTGGAAATCTCCTCCGGCATCGCGCCCAATAAGCCCAGCAGCCCGCCCGACGAGGAGGATCCGGAGCCCACCCCGAACGGCGGCGCAGGAGCTGCCGTGTCGCGTACAATCACGGTTTCCATTCCGGAGGAGCAGCAGGCATCCGCGCACATCGTGGTCAAGTTTGACGACGGCACGGTTGCCTATGACAAAACGGTGGCAGGGCAGGCGAGTGTGGACGTATCGCTCACCGGCACGGGCTCGCGTTATGTGACCGTATTCATCAACGATCAGCAGATCGGCTCGCAGGAAGTGAATTTTAGCTGATGGAACAGAATTTGATCGAAGGCATGATCATCAAGGGCATCGGCGGATTTTATTACGTCGCCTCGGGCGGCATCGTCATCGAGTGCAAGGCGCGCGGAAAGTTTCGCCGCACGGTGGGCAAGCCCGTCGTCGGCGACCGCGTGACCGTGCAGATGCAGCCCGACGGCACGGGATACTTGCAGGAAATCGCGCCGCGCCGCAACGAGCTTGTGCGCCCCGCGGTCGCAAATCTGGATCTGCTTGTCGCGGTTGCGTCCGCCGCACCGCCGCAGACCGATCCCTTTTTGATCGACAAGGTGTGTGCGATTGCGGAAAACAAGGGCATCGGCATGCTGCTGGTGCTCAACAAGACCGATCTGGATGAGGCGGATGAGCTGCAGGAGATTTACCGCAAGGCGGGCATCGAAACGCTGTGCGTCAGCGCGGAAACCGGCGCGGGCATCGACAAATTGCTCGACCGGCTGCACGGCCGTGTGTCCGCGTTCGCGGGCAATTCGGGTGTGGGCAAGTCCAGTCTGCTCAACCGGCTCGTTCCAGATCTGCATGCGCAGGTCGGCGCAATCTCCGATCGCATCCAGCGCGGACGGCACACCACCCGTCATGTCGAGCTGATTGCGCTCGCAGGGGGCGGCTATCTGGCGGACACCCCCGGCTTTTCCTCCTTCGACACCGAGCAGATGGATTTGGTGCTCGCGGAGGATTTGCAATATGCCTTTCCCGAATTTGCACCGTACCTCGGTCAATGCAAGTTCACCGGCTGCGCGCATGTGCGCGAAAAGGGCTGCGCCGTGCTCGCGGCGACCGAAGCGGGAGAAATACCGCGCTCGCGTCACGACAGCTATGTAAAACTCTACGAAAGCGTAAAGGATCTGAAGGAATGGGAACTTTCCAAGGGCGCCCCGCGCTGATTTTTTCCGCCGCGCCCGAAACCGAATACGGCTATGTGCGCGACTATCTCGCCGCCCATCCGGATGCGGTTATTTGCTGTGCGGATGCCGGTGTGCGGCATGCGCGCGCGGTCGGTGTGACTCCGCACCTTGTGGTGGGGGATTTTGACTCCGGCACTTGCCCGACCGAGGGCGAGGTGATTCATTTGCAGCCGGAAAAGGACGATACCGACACGCAGCACTGCCTGCGTGTGCTCATCGAGCGCGGCTGCGCGGAAATCACGGTCGTATGCGCGACAGGCGGGCGGATCGATCATTTTCTGGGCAATCTCTCGCTGTGCGAGCAGGCGCACGCGCTCGGCGGACGCTGCCGTATTCTGGATCGGCAGAATCTCGTTTTTTTGCATGAAGGCGGGGTGCTGCATTTCAAAATGCCGCCGCAATACCGGTTTTTTTCCATTGTGCCGCTCGATGCGGAGCTGCAGAATGTGACGATTACGGGCGCGAAGTATCCGCTCAAACACGGAACCCTCCGCCGTATCGGCATGATCTCCATTTCCAATGAGGCGGTACAGCCGACCGTGGGCGTGGAAATCGGGCAGGGGAGCGCGCTGATTGTGCTTTCCCGCGACCTGTAGTCCCTTTGTTCAAAATGCCATCGTACCCTTGCGGTACGGTGGTTTTTTTGTTTGCTTTGTTTTGCAATTTTGTGTGAACGCACTTGCAAAATAACGGGAAGGAGATTATAATGATAAAGACAATTGAGTGAGTGCGGCGGCCGAAAAAAAGAGGACTGCCGATGCAGTGTGTGGGAGGAATAACGCAGTGTTGAAACCAATTTCGAAGATTGCATCCGGTGTGCAGGTGTCAACGACGCTGGCGATTGACGCGATGTACAAGCAGATGAAGGCACGCGGCGAGGACGTGGTCGGCTTCGGCGCGGGCGAACCCGATTTTGCAACACCCGAGCGCATCAAAATCGCGGGTATTGACGCGATCAAGAGCAATCTGACGAAATACACGCCCGCAGCGGGCCTGGAAAAGCTGCGCGAAGCGGCACGCGATCGCTTGAAGAAGGAATGCAACGTCGACTATGAAACCGAGCAGGTTGTCATTGCCTCCGGTGCGAAGCACAACGTTTATATCGCGCTGATGACGCTGTGCGACCCGGGGGATGAGGTCGTTATTCTGGCACCCTACTGGGTGTCCTACAGCGAAATGGTGCGGCAGGCCGGCGCAATTCCGGTCATTGTGGCGGCAAGCGAGGAGCAGAATTTTAAGGTCAGCGTGGAGCAGCTGGATGCCGCAATCACGGAAAAGACCAAGGTTGTGATGCTCAACTCGCCCTCCAACCCGACCGGCATGGTGTACACCCGCGCAGAGCTTGAGGCAATCGCAGAGGTTTGCACCAGGCACAACGTGTATGTCATTGCGGATGAAATCTATTGTAATCTTATTTATGATGATTTGGAGTTTGTGTCCTTCGCTTCGCTGAGTGAGGACATCAAGGAGCGCACCATTCTCATAAACGGCGTGTCCAAAAGCTATGCGATGACGGGCTGGCGCATTGGCTATGCAGCCGCAAACCGCGAAATCGCCAAAGCCATGTGCAATTATCTCAGCCACTCAACCTCCGCGCCCTCCACAATTTCACAGTACGCCGCGATCGAAGCGCTGACCGGCACGCAAACGGACATTAAAGAAATGTGCAAGCAGTTCGAGGAGCGCCGCAACCATCTGGTCGAGCGCATGAACCGCATTGCGGGCGTTTCCTGTCTCAAGCCGCAGGGCGCGTTCTATATTATGATGAACATGACCTCCTTCCTTGGCAAGACCATGTACGGGAAAAAGATTGAAAACGACACGGACTTTGCGCAGCTTTTCCTGGAAAAGGGCAAGGTGGCGACGGTTCCGTGCACCTCATTTGCGGCACCGGGCTACATCCGGTGGAGCTACGCGACCTCAATGGCCGAAATCGACAAGGGTCTCGACCGTTTGGAGAGCTTCATCCAGAATGCGTAAAGCTGTCTCAAAGTGGCTTTTTTTCTTGAAATAGCACGCGAAAAATGATAAGATAAAGGCGGACTGTTGCAGTCCGCCTTTTTACGCGAACCTGTCGGGAGCTGCTCCCGTTGGATCATCATTACAGACCGAAAGGATGTCATACACTTGAACGCACAATACGAAAGCCCCTTTTGCTCGCGCTATGCCTCGGAGGAGATGCTCTATGCCTTTTCGCCGGATATGAAATTCTCCACCTGGCGCCGTTTGTGGATTTCGCTTGCCAAGGCGGAAATGGCGCTCGGCCTGCCGATTACGCAGGAGCAGATCGACGAGATGGAGCTGCACATCACCGATATTGACTACGAAACCGCGCGCCGCCGCGAAAAAGAGGTGCGCCACGATGTGATGGCGCATGTCTACACCTTCGGCAAGGCCGCACCCAAGGCAGCGGGCATCATTCATCTGGGCGCGACAAGCGCGTATGTCGGCGACAATACCGACATCATCCAGCTGCGCGAAGGGCTGCTGCTCGTGCGCAAGAAGCTTGTCACGGTGCTCGACCGCTTGGCGCAGTTCGCCGATGCGCACAAGGCGCAGCCGACGCTCGGCTTCACCCATTTTCAGCCCGCGCAGCTGACCACGGTCGGCAAGCGCGCGACGCTGTGGATGAACGAGCTGCTCATGGACCTCGACGAGGTTGAATACCGTCTGGAAAACCTGCGCATGCTGGGCTCCAAGGGCACGACCGGCACGCAGGCGTCCTTTGTTGAGCTGTTTGACGGCGACGACCGCAAGGTGAAGGAGCTGGAGCAGCGCATTGCGGACGATTTCGGTTTTGCGGGGGTTGTGCCGGTGTCCGGTCAGACCTATTCGCGCAAGATCGATGCGCAGATGCTCGCGACGCTGTCCGGCATTGCGCAGTCTGCGTCCAAGTTTGCGACCGATCTGCGTCTGCTGCAGCACCTCAAGGAGATCGAGGAGCCGTTCGAGGCGCATCAGATCGGCTCGTCCGCCATGCCGTATAAGCGCAATCCCATGCGCTCCGAGCGCATTTGCGCACTCGCGCGCTATGTGATCTGCGATAGCCTGAACCCCGCGTTCACCTCCGCGACCCAGTGGTTCGAGCGCACACTGGACGATTCCGCGAACAAGCGCATTTCCGTGCCGGAGGCCTTCCTCGGCATTGACGCGATCCTCAATATCATGATCAACGTCGTTTCCGGTCTGGTGGTGTATCCCAAGGTCATTCACCAGCGCGTGATGAGCGAGCTGCCCTTCATGGCGACCGAGAACATTATGATGGGCGCGGTCA
>CAZOJP010000012.1:0-17523 GCA_964580155.1 uncultured Intestinibacillus sp.
GGGTCTTGCTCTGCGCCTTCATGTATTCGTCGATCCAGTTGAAGGCATTCGCGCCCCGAGGAATCGGGGAGCAGTTTAAAAGCCGCGGGCTTTCTTTTGGATGGCCTTACTCAGCCGGATTTGAGAGGATGGGATCGAAAAAGCCGGCCAAGGACGGACACGAAAGCCCCCGCAGGTGCTAAGCTAAGATGGATTATTAACGCTAAAGTTTCTTTTATCTACGGTTGATAGAACCAGAGGTTTTTGCGCTAAAACAGGACAAAAAACACAGTGGCTTAGCTTTCGCTAAGCCACTGTGTTAATGCAAATAAAGCGAGGCAATCATTGTTCAAGATAAGAGTTTACTTTATCTTGAATATACATTCCCGCAGAATTGGTGAAATTGTGGGAATTTGAATTAAAAATAAAAAGACTTTCATTAAGTGAAAAGCTTTCCCGCGTGCCATCATAAAAGTACAAAGTGAAAGCACAAATTTGTCCATCACTGGTTGGTTTAGCAGATGGGTACTTCGATATTTCAATGTCTTTCAGTAAACCAACAATTTCATCTACTTGGACTCTATCATTCAGAGTAATATTTTGCGATGGAGGAGTAATACGAACATCTATTTTTTGAATTTGTGAATTTTGAAGGTTTTCGTATGGTCTTATAGTCGCTCCTTTACCATAAAGGGTTATGCATACTGCCACCATACATAGAACACAAAGGATAAGGAAAAATATTTTCTTCTTCATTATTAAAATTTACGATTACTTGATTTCTTCTTGTTATAGTACACCAAAGCACTAAACGTAGTAATTAAGAGAATTGTCACAAGAAATATAACGTTAGTGTTGGAGCGTTCATCGCTGTCGCCTCTGTATACCGCCATATTCTTACCAGCATCACCTTCACTTGTAGTCATTTCGAGATTTATGAAGCTATGTTGCAAGTCAGAATAAGAATATTCTGTACCCGCATACAGATAATCAAGAAAAGTATTTGCTTGCCGGCTAGATAGTTTGGATTTATCAAACTCTAAATCGTTTAAAGCTATAACATCAGAAACCGTTCCGTTTTGCGACTGAATAGCTAGGTTGACGTTTAAATGATTTATGCCACTCACAAAAAATGTAGAATCAGAATCAACAGATAAATTGCTCTCTAGCACGCTGCGATAATCGGAACCGAGAGGAACAACCGTGATATAGGAAATAGTCCATTTGCCAACGTTACTAACGATTTCATTAAGTTGTTCTTCATTTAATGCATCGCGAGATTCGTTACGGAGCGGTTGCCCCTTGTTAAGCCCGATTAAAAATGTTTTATCTAGAATATCAATCGGGACTTCCCAAAGAGAATTATCTTGATCTTCAAGATAGGCTACAAGTTCGTTGGCATCCAGCGTTTCGCGTTCGAAAATATTCGTCCCTACGTAAAATTTATACGCACGGTTCCAATCTATTTCTGATGCTGTCAGATGAACTTGTCCACCATATTCGGAATCAAGGATATCATTCACATACAAAAGAATTTCATCGCTTGCGCTTTGTATCTCTGCCGTTTCAGAAAAGTCATACAGTGTTTTTAGCCCCGTATCGGTAGCGAATGCGGTACAAACGAGAGCAAGTGTTGTCATTATGACACTTACAATAATTCTGTAAACTTTCATAATTCACCTCACTAATTTACATAAACAGTGTCGCGCCAATAACCAGTTCCAGAATGAATAGTAGTTCCATTAACTAAATCGTTATATGGATAGTACGTAGTGGCGTTGCTTTGCCACGGATCAATAAGTTGTACCGAGTAAGCTGTATAACCAGATATAACAAGACCATGTCCGCCGCCATCATCCCACCCCATAGAGCAGTATAGTGGATCACCCGAATCAATTTCTGTTTTAACATGCACTTGGCTGGTTGCGCCTCCAACGACTAGCGCTGAGCGACTCGTCGTATATGCTAGTGCTTTTTTCACATTAGATATTGAGCCAGAGCCCACATCATCGGTGTTCCCGTAAATGTAGGAAACAATGTTGGGCTGACTCTTATCGTAGCCAGTAATATAGTACCCAATCATTTCACAACTTGCCGCCCAGCACCAATTTGTTTTCTGCTGCTTAAACCGTTGCACTGGCAGAGATGCTGCTGAGGCATAGGTCAGGCATAAAGCTAATACTAATCCGATAGATATTACTTTCTTATTGCTTTTTCGCATTTTTACATCTCCTTTTTTGTTATTGCAAATGTGATCACATGTTGTATTCCAACAATAACATATATATACATATATTGACAGAGAAAATATTAACAAGCTTTACTCAATATATTTGTTCAAAACACATAAATACTAATAGGAGTGCTACCAAGTAGAAACACATTAATAAAGCCGCCCAGTTTTTTATCCTTAGCCCAAATATGATTATGACATCGGGTAGATCAACGACGAATTCAAAAACGATTTACAGACGAAGAAATTAAGAAATTAGAGCAATTGCATGAAAAAGCATTGGAGAAGCAATCCGAAAAAATGAAAGAAGAAACTGCGCAGATAGCACTTTGGTAAAATGATTTGAAAGGCTGGACATGGTACATAGGTACTGTGTCCGGCCTTTTCTATTTTTCGCTGTTTGTTTAAGTGACAAAAGACACCTTTATTTTGCCGAAACTTTTGTCGATACTTGCTATGCTCACCACAATTTACACTGATCTGTAAATTATGGTGAGTATAGTGTATCAAATACGAGCTCCCCCCAACCCCTGCTTGTTTTCCACTTAAAACAAGTAAGGGGCTGTATATATTGGACAATTCAAACGAACTCAAATTTCGTTTTGCTGCGTATGTGGCAATATCATTAAAACGAGCGCAGCAAAAACATGAGAAAAACAAGCGCCTATATAATGGAAAGCTAACACCATTAGAGTTAGGCGTAGAGCCTTCATGCACTTTTGAAGATTGTGCTTTTGATAAAAATGTATCGTTACAGCCGCAATGCGTTTTTCAGCCATTCGTCGTAGCTTCAGTATAGCATGGCGAAACCTACAATTCCACACCGTATTTCGACATAAATAAGGGGTTTGCGGGACTCTATGGGATTGGGGGAGGCGGATTGCGCAAGTTTCTTTGGGCGGCGTCGGCAAGAGGGCGGCGCGTATGCTCTGACGGCGGCTGCGGATCCGTTCCGCTGCTTGCAGGCATCTCGTTGAAATTGCTGCTTCAATATGGTAAACTTCTAATGGGATAAGCCGTATCAAAGGGCTTTCACCGCTTTGCTCTTAGCGCATTTTCGAGCAAAAAAACGGACTTCTGTCCGGAGTCAGACGTGCAAGTGGAGGAGACCATGAAATTGCTCATTGTGGAGGACGAGCCGATTTTGCAGCCATCAAAAAAGCCCGATGAAGGGGAACCCATCTCCCTCATCGAGCCTTTTTAGCCGTTCTTGCACCCGTAGAGCTGCTGCCGTATGCGCGCCGCGCGTTACAGGTATTCGCGCAGCTGGACGGATACACCGTCCGGATCGTAGGCATAGAAATAGCGCGTGTTTTCATCCGGCTGGCGGATGTCGGAGGGCTGAAAACCGGCGTTTATCGCGGTTTGGTGCGCCTCGTCCAGCCGATCGGTTGCAAAGCACACAAAAAAGCCCTTGCCCTCAAAGGTGCCGGGCGCGTCCGGAATCGCGATCAGCTCGATCTCGGTTGCGCCCTCGCCGTTTGTCAGATACGCAAGCTCCGCACCGCTTTCTGAAATGCGGCGGCGAACCTTGAGCCCGGCTAAGGTTTCGTAAAAGCGGATGGATGCGTCCAAATTCGTCACGCGGATGGCCAAATGATGCATGTGCATAAGGTTTTCCTCTTTTCTGTCGATGTCATGGTTTGATGTTTTGCGCTGCCGCCGGCGTTGGAGACAGCGCGCTAAAAGCCGGATAAAAAAATTACCGCAGCCGATATGCATCAGCTGCGGTAATCAATATGGTTGCGGGGGCAGGATTTGAACCTACGACCTTCGGGTTATGAGCCCGACGAGCTACCGGACTGCTCCACCCCGCGATATGAAGCGGCGCACTGCGCTTTTGTTAGTGCTTATATATAATAACATAGGCATAGGGAGATGTCAACCGTTTTCACAAAAAAGAATAAACACGCGCTGCCTGCCGCAGAAAGAGCCGCCATCACCGCGCCCGAGCGGAAAAAATCGCGCAGAATTTGCCCGATTGTGTCATTTTGTGTTGGATTGGGTAAACGACCTGTGCTATAATACATGCAAAGAGGGCGAGAGGGGATGTCTCTATGAAAAAAACGACCGGTATCCTAATTGCAGCGGCGCTGCTGCTCGGTTTAACCGCATGCGGTGCAAAGCAGCCGACGACGACCGACACGCTTGCGCCTGCGGATTTAACACCGCGCGAGCAAATGCTGGCAGGCAGCCAGGATATTTTTCTCTATGATTTCGAGGCAAGTTCGGCATATACCAATGTGCGCATCACGATTGAAGATTACAAAAACGGCGTGCGCGGGGATGATATTGCATCGCTTGCCTGCCGTTTGCCCGAAAATGCCGCGCAAAAGGGCGGCAGCAACACCGGATCGCTCGCGGTCATTTTAAGCGTGGACCACCGCTTCACCGCGTCGGTCTGCAACAAGGACGGCGGCATCATCAGCTCGGCAACGAGTGCGGAGCAGACAGCGGTCGGCAAGGCGGACTTTGAAAAAATCAGGTCGCTGGTCGAAACCCCCATCACGATTGACGGCAACACGCAGGATCTGGTATATCTGGTCTTCAGCGACGCGAAAAAGACGCAGGGTGCGTTTGAGGAAAGCATTTTCCTCGATCCGGTCGCGCATGAGGAGCAGACGGCGGCGTTTGACCACATCTATCTGGTGAAGTGCCGATTCTACGCATAAAAGCGTCGCTTGAGAACACAAAAGGGCGGTCCCTTTGAGCAGTACACCTCGGGCAGCCAGCGTGCTGCCGAGGGAGCCGCTCATTGCGGGGCCGCCCTTCTTTAAAGGGTGCGGATTAGGGGTGCATCGCTTTTCCGGCAGGCATCAGGGACACGCGTCGGTGGGTTCCTGCGGCTGCTGTGACTGCTGCACCTGCTGCGCGGTGGCTGCCCACTCGCGATCGCGCTGTTTTTTGTCCGGTGTGCGGTCGATTTGAGAAATATACAGATATTTGCGCACAATAAAGAGGACCGCGACCGCAACCGCGGCCAGAAGATTTTCAAACGGTGTGGTGTGCTCAATGATCATTTGACGCGCGATTGCAAGCAGCATGACATCGAGCACGGAGTCGAGCGTGTGCGTTGCGATCATTTTGATGAACTCCAGGCCGATAATAATGAATGCCGCCGAGCTGAGCTGGGTCTGAAAATACGGTGTGTTGCCAAACAGCAGTGCGAAGTCGGTGTGTAGAAGCAAGCCGAGCCCGCAATCGATGCAGTAGAGCAGGACGGACACGCCGACGAGCAGTTCGGTGATTGCGGCGGCGCGGAAAAGGGCGGGGCGCAGCTCGGAAGTTCTCGTGAAAACGGGACGTTTCATGGTGCTCTCCTTTTATTTTCCACAGACGAGTGGTTTCTTACCACTATTGTACCACGGCAAAAAAGAAGTTGACAAGAGAAGTGTGAAAATTTGATGGAAAATTATGCAGAGTGCACATATGAGCCGACGGCGGCAGCGCCGCAAGACACGATGACGGGGGAGCGCCCCCTGTCCGATGAAGCCGCGCGCAGCCTCAATACGGTTTTTCACCGCAGCATCCGCGCCAAGGTGCGCGAGGCCATCGCGCAATATGCGCTCATCGAGCCGGGAGACCGCATTGCGGTGTGCGTTTCGGGCGGGAAGGATTCCCTGCTGCTCGCAAAGGTGCTGCAAGAGGTGCAGGCGCACGGCAGCACGCCGTTTTCGCTGCGCTTTTTGTCGATGGATCCCGGATACAGCCCGGAAAACCGCGCCCGGCTGGAGGAAAATGCCGCAACGCTGCAGCTTCCGCTTGAAATCTTCCAGACCGAGGTGTTCCGCATCGCGGAGCGTCATGCCAAAAATCCGTGCTTTCTATGCGCGAAAATGCGGCGCGGCTGGCTGTATACGCAGGCGCGCGCGCTCGGCTGCAACAAAATCGCACTCGGACATCATTTTGACGATGTGGCGGAGACCATCCTGATGGGGATGCTCTACGGCGGTCAGGTGCAGACCATGATGCCCAAGCTGCGCGCCGACCACTACCCCGGCATGCAGCTCATTCGGCCGCTTTACCTCGTGCACGAGCGCGACATCCGCGCGTGGGCGGATGCAATCGGGCTGTCCTGTCTGGACTGCGCGTGTGCGGTGTCCGCGCGCCGCGGAGAGGGCGAAGGCTCCAAGCGTGCGGAGGTCAAGGCGCTGCTCGCGCGGCTGGGCGAGGGCAATCCGCAGATTCGGCAAAACATCGTCAACAGCGTCAAAAATATCGACCTGACGCGCGTGATTGGCTATCATATCGGGGATACAAAAAGCAATTTTTTAGATTTTTATAACGATGAGGATTCAAAATGAAGGAACAACTCGCCAGAACCGCCCTGCTGCTCGGGGAAGAGGGAATGGATCGGCTTGCGCGCGCACGGGTCGCGGTGTTCGGTGTGGGTGGCGTGGGCGGCTTCACGGTCGAAGCGCTTGCGCGCAGCGGCATCGGTGCGCTCGACCTGATCGACGACGATCGCGTCGCGCTGTCCAACCTCAACCGCCAGCTGATCGCGCTGCACTCGACCGTCGGCCGCCACAAGGTCGATGTGCTGTGTGAACGGGTGCACGACATCGACCCCGACATCCGCGTTGTGCCGCATCGCTGCTTTTTCATGCCGGAAAACGCGGATTCCTTTGATTTTACGCAGTATGACTACGTTGTGGACGCAATCGACACCGTGACCGCCAAGCTCGAGCTGGTGCTGCGCTGCCAAAAGGCGGGCACGCCCATCATCAGCGCGATGGGTGCGGGCAACAAGCTCGATCCGACGCGCTTTGAGGTGACCGACATTTACAAGACTTCGGTCTGTCCGCTCGCGCGCGTCATGCGGCAGGAGCTCAAAAAGCGCGGCATCCGCAAGCTCAAGGTGGTTTATTCCAGGGAAGAGCCGCGCAAACCGCAGGATAAACCGCAGGAAACGCTGCCCGATACCCCACAGCGCACGGGTGCGGCGCGCCGCTCCGCGCCAGGCAGCACCGCGTTCACGCCCTCGGTCGCAGGGCTGATCCTCGCGAGCGAGGTGGTGCGTGACCTTGCCGAGCGCGGTCTGATGCGGTAAAAAAAGCGTCCCCACAGGGGGGACGCTTTTTGTGCGGTATGCGTTCATGCTTCGTCGCTGATGAAAAACTGCCATTTGCGCGCGCCCAGGCGGGTGAGCAGCAGCGCGGCGAGGGCAAAGCCCAACCAGCAGAGCAGCGCGGCATTCCAGCCGAAGAACTCCGCGACCCTGCCAATGCCGTAGGAGGACAGCGCGCTGCCGACATAGGTTGCGCAGTTGAGCACGCCGGTCGCGCTCGAGGCCTTGCCGAGCAGCCCGAAGTGGATGGGCATGAAGCTGATGAACATGGTGCTGGCGCCCATCATGCAGGTGCTCGCGAGGGTCATGAGGACGACCGAGGGCGCGGCCGCGCCCAGCATCGACAGCGGCACGAGCAGCGCGAGCGCCAGGATGCCGCCGCCGAAAAATGCGGATGCGCCGCGCATTTCGTTGCGGATGCGGTGCTCATACAGCCAGCGGATGCCGAACACGCCGGCGATGTTGACGGCGGGCAGCGCGATGGCAAGGCCGACGGACAGCGAGGTCGCCATGCCGAAGCGCTCGGTCATAAAGGTTGGCATCCACGACTGGATGCCGTCGCGCAGCAGACCGCTTGTCATCGCGCCGAACGCGGCAAACAGCGCGCCCGATACAAGCAGAATGCGCCACAGACTGCCGCTGACAGCGGTTTTGCGCGCGCTGAGCACGATGGTTTCGGTCACGTTCGCGTCCCGGGTTTCGCGCTCGTAGTAGCCCGTGCGCGCAAGCCACACGAATGCGGTCACAAGCATCATGCCGCCCGCGGTGAAAAACACCACATTCCAGCGTGCAAAGCGCAGCAGCAGCGCCGCCGCGAGATAGGCGAGGATGGTTGCGGTCGGGTAGGCGATGCCGATGTTCGCGCACGCGCGCTTGCGCATGGCAGGCGGCATGATCTCCGCGAGCACGCGCGCAATCGGCGACCAGATGAGCGACTGGAACGCGCCGTTGAGCGTCCACAGCACGAGCATGGGCGGCAGCGTATGGGTCAGCCCCATGAGCAGGTTGAGCACCGCCGAGCCGGCCGTACCCGTGAAAATCAGCAGGCGCGGCGCGATTTTGTCGCCCAGAAAGCCGCTGAGCACCTGACACAGCCCGTAGGACGCGAACATCATCGTGCCGACAAGCCCGGCCTGACTCTTGGTGAAGCCGCCGGTCGCAATCAGCTCCGCCATGACCGCCGAATAACTCATGCGCCCGAACAGCGCGATGATGTAGGTCAGCGTGCACAGCGCGAAAAGTCCGCCCGCGAGCCGGTCCGGACAGACCTGCCGCTTCAAAGTATCGCTTTGCATGCAAAGAATCCCCCTAAAAAACAAAACTTCTTACAGTATAGCATGCCGGACGCGCACTTGCAAAAATTTCCGCCGCAAAACAGAAAAATCGCTTGACACGGAATGTTAACCGTGGTAAACTTCTTGTAAGTATAGAGTTAGTCTTGCCTAATCGCAATTCGGAAAGGAAGTAGATCTTATGCCGTTGACCTTTGCAAAGACGGGTGAGCCGGGCACCATCTCGCGCATCACCGGACGCGACCACACGCGCCGCTTCCTCGAAAGTCTGGGCTTTGTCGAGGGGGAGACCGTGATGGTCATCTCGGAAAACAGCGGAAACCTCATCCTGCAAGTCAAAAATGCCCGTGTCGCGCTCGACCGCAGCATGGCAAGCCGCATCCAAATCGCCTAGGCGACGCGGCGATCCCAAGACCCCGTGCGCCGCGCGGCGCACGCGGCATCAAGAAAGGAAGCGACTGCCATGGCGGCAACGATCATTGTTGGCGGCGCACTGCTGGTGTGCGTGTTCTTCGCGGCGCGCTCCGTCCTGCGGAGAAAGAAGGCCGGCGGCTGCTCGGGCTGCTGTTCGGGCTGTTCCGGCTCGTGCCACCGCTAAAACAGATACATAGACAGTCCCTCAGCCAAGAATCGGAAAGGGCATCACCGTTTATGCACACGGTGATGCCCTTTTTTGCGCGTCGCGGCAAAGCGGAAGCTCAGCCGTATCCGTAGGTGAGCAGCTGCCAGCTGTCCGCGGCATCCCGGGCGAGATACCACGACCAGGTGTACTGCGTGTCCGCCTCCCACGCGCCGCCGCCGTTTTTGGGGGACTGAAAGACCGAGCGAAAGACCATGCACGCGTGCGTGCCCCCATCCTCAAAGAACGAATTGCAATAGGCGCGGTTGTCCTCGCACGCCGCGTCCCCTGCATACTGCAAGGAGGAGAGCACGCAGCCGTCGAGTTCGGAAAACTGCGTTTTGATGACCGAGATGGCGGCGTCCATCTCTTGACGGGAGTAAATTTTCGAATCGCCGTAGTCGATTACGGCATCCGATACGCGCCCTGCGCACGCGCACAGCGTAAGCGAGAGCACCAAAAAAAGAGATGTCATTTTTCGCATCATATAGACTCCTTTCCTAGCGTCCTGCTCGTTCATTGATCCGCGAATGCCGCCTGCAGCACGCTTGCGGCGACACCGCCTGCCACCGTGCTGCCGCCGCCGCCGTTTTCGACGAGCACGATGAACGCGTAAGGATGATCGGGATCGCGCGAGAAGCCCGCAAACCATGCGTTGGGGCGCTTGTCCGCGCCGACCTCCGCGGTGCCCGATTTTGCGCAAAGCTGCATCTGGGGAAAACGCTCCTCGCCGTAATGGTTCGTGACCGCGCCGCGCATCATATCGCCGAGCGCGCGTGCGGTCTCCGCGCTGAGCGCGCGCGCGCCCGTGCGCTTGGGGTGCAGACCGGTCGGCAGGCCGCTTTCCGTCGTGGATTTGTAGATGAGACGGGGCAGCACCGGTGTGCCGCCGTTTGCAATCGCGCCCATATAGGTCATCATCGCGGCGGGGTTCACGAGATCGTTGTGCTGGCCGACGCCGGCCCACGCGAGATTGCCGCTGTCGTCCGCAGGAAAGGCGAACGCGCCCTTGGCGGTTGCGATGCCCGAAACCGAAATGCTGCCGGTCAGTCCGGCCTTTTCCGTGTATGCGCGCATGTTGTCCGCGCCGACCTCATCCGCGAGCGCGCCGAAGGTCACGTTGCACGACTCCGCGAACGCGTCGGCAAGGGTTAAATCACCGTGCGCGCGGGTGCAGGTGACCGTTGTGCCGCCGATTTTGAAGCTGCCGTCGCAGTGGAAGGTGCGCGTCGCCGCATCGGGCAGGGTGTCAAGCGCGGCGGCGAGCGTGACGGTTTTGAAAATCGAGCCGGGGGTGAACGTCGCGCTGAGCAGGCGGTTGACATACACACCGTTATAGGCGGCGCTGCCCTCTATTTCGTCGGCCGAGGGCGGATGCGCCGGATCAAAGCTGGGTGTGGACACCATGCACAGCACTTCTCCGGTCTCGTAGTTGTACAGGCCGACGGTGCCGCTGCGCCCGTCGAGCGCACGGTATGCCGCGCGGTTGAGCTCGGCATCGATGGTCAGGTACAGGTTGCGGCCGCGGCCGGTCAGCGAAAATGCGCCGGTTACGAAATTATACCCGGACAGCCTGTCCGCGAACGCGGTCTGCGCGCCCGTGCCGATGTTGCCTGCCGCGTCGCCGACCGCATGCAGCGTGGCGCGGCGCAGGGTTTTGTCGCCGTTATAGGTGCGCGTGCCGTCCTCGGTCTGGCTGAGCACGACGCCGTTGCGGTCGAGAATGCGGCCGCTCAGCAGCACGCCCTGCTTGCTGTACAGGTGGCGGTTGGACGGAAATGCCGCCCACGCGCCGCCGTCCGCCACAAAGCGGAAGCAGAACACCGCAAGCCCGAGCAGCAGCGCGCCCGCCAGCAGCAGGCACATCGCCGCGCGTTTTTCGATTTTTTTCATGGTGCATCCTCCTCGCGGCGCAGCCCGTTCAGCTCGCGTTTGGACGGCAGCCGGATGGCAAACGACGCGTTTTGGCGCGTATCCGCCGCTTTGAGGAAGGCGAGCAGCCCCCACGAGGACAGCATCGACGAGCCGCCGTTTGACACGAAGGGGAAGGTCACACCGGTCAGCGGCAGCAGGTCAACCGCGCCGAATACGTTGAGAATGGTCTGGAATACGAGCAGCGAGGTCGCCGCGCATGCCGCAATCGTATAGAATGCACCGCGCCCTGCGCGGCAGGCGCGCACCGCAAACACCGCAAGCGTCACAATGCACAGCACGCTGAGCACCGCGATGACAAGCCCCCATTCCTCGCACAGCATGCCGAACACCAGATCGGTATCCGCCGCCGCAATGCGGTGCAGCCAGCCCTTGCCCGCGCCCACGCCGACCAGTCCGCCCGAGGCGGCCGCCGACATCGTGCGCGTCTGCTGGTAGCCGGTCGTGGACGCAAACTCCCACGCGTGCCCCCAAACCGCGAAGCGCCGCGCGATATAGGGCTTGAATTTGAGCACGATCATGCCCGCGAACACCGCCGCGCCACAGATGAGCGCGAGCGTCGCCCAGTCGCCCGAGCGCAAAAACGCGATGACGAGAAAGGTGACAAAGAAGATCGCCGCGGTGCCGAAATCGCTCATCAGCGCGAAGCAGCCCAGGCAGAAGCCGGAAAACAGGATGAAAAGCGTGATGTTGCGCCGCGCAAACAGCCGCTCCATCGTCGCCGCGCCCGCCCACACGAACGCGATTTTGATAAGCTCGGACGGCTGAAACGAAAAGCCGCCGACGCGGATCCAGTTGCGCGCGCCGTAAACGCTATCGGCAAAGACGAGCGTCACGCCGAATAAAACGACCGCAACGGCGACCGCAAGCGGACGCACGCGCACCGCACGATCCTGATCGCGCAGGAACCAGCCGAGCAGCAAAAACAGCAGCAGCCCTGCCACGAGCGCGCCGAACTGCTTGGCGCGCGCATCGGGCGCGGAGGACGCGGTCACGGCGAGCGACAGCGTGGACAGGAAAAATGCGATGGTCTCCATCTCGAAGCCCACGCGCCGCAGCACGCGCAGCGTCAGATAGTAGCCCCACTCGAGGAGCATCATGCCGAGCAGCACACCCGGCACCGGCGCGGTCAGCTCCGCGCCCTTGGCGACGATGAGCTGCAGGCCGGTCAGCAGCTGGAAAATGGTCAGCAGCAGCAGCGGCCCCCACGGGGACGCGGGACGGCTGCGCGCGCGCCGCTCGGCGATTTGCGCCTGCCGCACCTCGGCCGGCAGGGGCAGCAGCACGACGGGCACGCCGCCCAGCTCGATCGTCTGCCCCTCCTCGACCGCCGCCACGCCGTCGACCGCGAGCCTGTTGACGCGCGTGCCGCCCGTCGAGCCCAGATCATGGATCGCCCACGAGCCGTCGACCGAGCGGATGAGCGCAGCGTGATTGCGCGAAATGGACGGATAGCCGAGCACAATGTCCGCGGATCTGGCGCGGCCGAGAATATTCTCCCAGTGGGTGAGCGGCACGCGGTCGCCGTTTGGCAGCGCGAGATAGCCCCAGGTTTCGGGCTCGACATCCGCGCGCAGCAGCGAGCGGATGGAGGCGGTCAAAATCCAGATGGCGAGCGCAGGGAATAAAAATCGTGAAAATGCGGTGTACCACTGTCCGATCAGTGGATTTTTTGCGAGAAAGCCGCTAAGTGCGTCCATCAGGGACGGTAGTGAGGTACTGAAAAACATCGCTTCGCCTCCTTTGCGGCATAGGGGTGTACGATTTAGTATAGCACACGCGCGCGTCCCCGTCTATGCGCAAACGGCAAGATTATGAGAAAATTAAGGAATACCGGCGGCAAAGCAAAGCCGCTCCGCGAACAGATCGTCGCGAAGCGGCTTTGCCGTGAAAAAAAGTGTGAGGAGTGCAAAGTGATCAGCCTGCGACCGCAAGCTGGGTGACGCGGCGGCCGCGCGCGCTCAGTCGCGTATAGGCTGCGGTGCATGCGGCATAGCGCGCAAACAGCGCACGCGCGGCGCATTCATCGCCATAGACCTTCCAGCAGCCGCAGCAGCGGTAGTTTTGCCCCTGATGCTCAATGAAACCGCGCACATCGGCGAGTGGATAGCCGAGGAACAGACCGATTTCATGCGGAAAGCCGCCCTGCTGTGCGATGCGGCGGTGCAGGAAGGCGAGCGCGGCGGCGAGATTGTCCGCCGGATAGCCGTACGACGCGAGAAACGCCGCGGTTTCCGGTGCGGCAAGCTCGTCGGCAAGCCGCGCCGGGCGGTACACATAGATGAGGGACAGCCCCCGCGCCTGACGCAGCAGCCGCACCCGCAGACCGAAGCGGCGCAGCGCCTTGTCCCAGCGCGCGGCCTCCGCCTGCGCCGCGCTGAGCCGGCAGCTAAACAGGCTTGCGGATTTGATGCCGGCGAGGGTGGGGGCACAGTGCAGGATGAGCAGTCGTTCAAACATCGCGCACCTCCTCAGCACACGGCGCACTGCTCGTCGAGCACGCGCCCCAGCGCGGAGATGCTCGCGGAATGACAGTGCACGATTTTGGCGCCGGTGCGCTCGGCTTCGGTGCGCGCGCACTGCATCATCTTGTGCGACACGATGGAAGTGAACACGACGAGCAGGTCGGGCGAGCCGATTTGCTTTTTAAGCGCGTTGGGCATTTGCGTAAAGACCTTCGCGCTGCAGCCGTAGCGGCTGCACACGGCCTTGTACCGACAGACCATGCAGTCGTTTCCGCCGACAATGACGATGCTCATGGGGGACCTCCTTAAAAGTTAGCGGTGATTAACATCGTGGCTCAAAATAAGGAGGGGAGTCCCTCCGGTGGTTAGCGATGACTAACTGAAAGCATCATAGCACAAGCTTTTTCCGACGTCAAGCACTTTGCCCAAAAAACCGCAAAAAAATCCCGCGAAGGCGCTGCGGTGCAGCACCTTCGCGAGGAAAGAGAGAGAAGGGCAACACCGCGCTTTAGGCGATGGATGTTCTTTGTGCGGTGTTGCCCAAGTTAAAAGCGTATTTTAAGCGTCCGCTCGGGTGACCTTTTTGACCCATTTCCAGCTTCGCAGACGCCAAACGACCGGAACGGCCTTGTATAGCTGATCCCATTTGAGGAAGAAGAACACGACAACCGGCGGCAGATGGAACACGAACGCCGCGAGCATCGCGCCGGGCACGACGATGCACCACATGCTGACGAGGTTCATTTTCGCGCTGAAGCTCGTGTCGCCGCCGCCGCGGATGATGCCGTTGTCGCATGCCATTTGGTATGCGGTGCCCACCGTGGTCAGCGCGAGCACCGCCATAAACTGCATGGCGAGCGCGTGCGCCTCGGGGGTGATGCGGTACAGGGTCAGGATGGGGGCGCGCACAAGGAAGATGAGTGCACCCGAGAACAGGCCGATGACTACAAAGAGCACTTGCAGCGTGTGCACAAGCGGGCGCAGAAATTCCTCGCGCCCCTCGCCGATTGTGCGGCCGACCACGATGCCCGACGCGCTCGCCGCGCCGTATGCGACAACCGAGAGCACCTGAAACACGATGACCGCGATGGAGTTCGCCGCAATCGTCGCGTCGCCGAGGCGGCCGAGGATGCCGGTCTGCACCATCTGCGCAAGCCCCCACTGCGCCTGGTTGAGCAGCACGGGCAGCGAAACATGCACATAGTCGCGGATGTAGGAGCTGTCGATGAAAATCAGCTTGCGCAGCGTGAGGTTCAGCGTGTGCTCGCGGAACTTGAGATACCATATGACGATGAGCAGCTCGATCGTGCGCGCAATCAGCGTTGCGATCGCCGCGCCGCGGATGCCCATTTCGGGAAAGCCGAAGTTGCCGTAAATCAGGCAGTAGTTGAGCGAAACGTTGATGCACAGCGTGGACGCGGAGATGATGTAGCCGATTTTCACCACACCGATGGAGCGCAGCGACGCGACCAGAATGTTCGTTGCGGTGAAGGTGATGTAGGTAAAGCAGATGATGCGAAAGTACTGCACACCCTGATCAATCGCGCTCTGGCTCGTGGTCAGCAGACCGAGCAGCTGCGCGGGGAACAGCAGCACGGCGACAAACAGCACCGCCGCGAGCGCAAGGCCAAAGCGCAGCGCGCAGCCGATGATGTGCGGAATGGGCGCGAGATTTTTCTTGCCCCAGTATTGCGCGCCCATGACGACCGCGCCCTCACCCGCGCCGACGACCAGCATTTGCAGCAAAAACTGCACCTGATTGCACAGCGACGAGCCGTTCAGCGCGGCTTGGCTGTACTGGCCGAGCATGATGTTGTCTGCAAGGTTCACGCTGTAGGTCAGCAGGTTTTGCAGCGCGAGTGACAGGGTCAAAATGGCAAAGGTTTTATAAAAATTCTTATCCTTAATCATGCGCGTATCCCCCTAAAATCGTGCATCATCTGCGTTGTTACATCCAGTTTACGCGAAAAAACCCGAAGATGCAATAATGAAACGTCTCGAGTCGTTTATATTTTGTGCTGTCTGTGCTATACTGGGGGAACGGAAGGGGGAGAGGGCCCGATGAAGGTGCAGGGCGAAGCCGGAGTGCTGCCGCGCTCCGAGCGTTTTTTTGCAACACCGTCCGCGGCGGCGCGGCGCGTTTTTTTCTATCTCACGCGCTGCGGACATTATTATTGCGACGCGCAGTATGATTTTCGCTATACCTGCGCGGTCGGGCAGGAGGAAAGCCACAAAAACTTTTATCTCGTCTATGTGCGCGAGGGTGCGCTGTCGTTTGATGCGGACGGCGCGACCGGTACGGCGGGACGCGGACAGTGCGCGCTCGTCGACTGCCGCAGGCCCCACCGGTTTTGGGTGGAGCATCAGGCGGAAACCCTGTGGCTGCACTTTGACGGCGCGAATTCGCGTGCGCTGACCGAGGAAATCTGGCTGAAAAACGGCGGCAGATACATTTGGACACCGGGCGGCGGCAGTCCGCTCGAGCGGCAGATGACCGCGCTCGTCACCAGCCTCAAAAGCGGCGCACCGCTGCGCGAGGTCGACTATTCCGCGCAAATTTACGCCATGCTGTGCGGACTGCTCTATCCCGAGCCGCCGCGCGAAACGCCGAGCGCACCCATCGCGGCCGCGCTCGCCTATATCGGCGCGCACCTGTTCGAGGATCTGCCCGTCGAACGCATCGCCGCCGAGGTCAACCTGAGTCCGGCGCATTTTTCGCGGCAGTTTCGCGCGTCTACGGGGTTTTCGCCGCATGAATACATCGTGCTGCACCGCATCGACCACGCCAAGGCGCTGCTGCACGGCAGCGACCTGACCGTCGCGGAAATCGCCTATCGGGTGGGCTATCGCAGCGAGGTCAATTTTATCACCTCGTTTACAAACAAGGTCGGGGCATCGCCCACACGCTTTCGCCGCAGCCGGCTGTAAATATAGCCAAATCGTGAATTTTTCTGCGCATGCTTGTTTTTGACGCGCAGGAAGGGTAAAATAAAGCAAGAGTGGAATTTTTGGATCGGACGATCCACGCAAAATAAAGGAGCATATAATTATGACAAAAATCGATATTCTTTCCGGCTTTCTCGGCGCGGGCAAGACCACGCTCATCAAGAAGCTGCTGTCCGAGGCGCTGACCGGCGAAAAGGTGGTGCTCATCGAAAACGAATTCGGTGAAATCGGCATCGACGGCGGCTTCCTCAAGGATGCGGGCGTCGAGGTCACCGAGATGAACTCGGGCTGCATCTGCTGCTCGCTCGTCGGCGACTTCGGCACGGCGCTGCGCAAGGTCATCGAGGAGTACGCGCCCGACCGCATCCTCATCGAGCCGTCCGGTGTGGGCAAGCTGTCCGACGTCATCCGCGCGGTCGAGGGCGTCGCGCACGAGCTGCCCGTCACGCTCAACAGCTTTATCACGGTTGCGGACGCGTCCAAGGTGCGCATGTATGTGCGCAATTTCGGTGAGTTTTACCTCAACCAGATCGAATCCGCGTGCGCCATCCTGCTCACGCGCACCGCGGAGATTTCCGCAAGCAAGCTCGAAGCCGCGGTCGCCCTGCTGCGCGAGCACAACCCAAAGGCGCGCATCGTCACCACGCCGTGGAAGGAGCTGACCGGCGCACAGATTTTGGGAGCGATGGAGTCCTCCCATTCGCTGGCGGACGAAATGCGCGCAGAGATGCACGCGCACGGCACACACGAGCACGAGCACGAGCATCACCATGAGCATGCTCACGCGCACGGCGAGGACTGCGGCTGCCACGAGCACGAACACCACCACGAACACGAACACGACCACGACCACGACCACGCGCACCATCACGACCACGGCGAGGACTGCGGCTGCCATGAGCATGCTCACGACCACCACCACGACCACGGGGAAGGCTGCACCTGCGGCTGCCACGACCATGGGCACGACGCAGGTGAAGCCTTCCCCG
>CAZOJP010000012.1:17533-43285 GCA_964580155.1 uncultured Intestinibacillus sp.
CGGACGAGGTGTTCACCTCCTGGGGTGTAGAAACGCCGCACAAATACGGCCGTGACGAGCTGGCGCAGATTCTGGAGCAGCTCGACAGCGCGGAGTGCGGCATGGTGCTGCGCGCCAAGGGCATTGTGCCCTGCACCGAGGGCGGCTGGCTCAACTTCGACTATGTGCCCGGAGAGGGCGAGGTGCGCGAGGGTGCGGCGGACTACACCGGCCGGCTGTGCGTCATCGGTTCGGAACTCAATGAGGCGCACATCAAGTCGCTGTTCCGCCTCGGATAAGGAGAAAAAGCATGGATTTTGAAATTCCGGTTTATTTATTTGCGGGCTTTCTGGAGAGCGGAAAGACCAGCTTCATCCGCGAAGTGCTCGACAATCCCGACTTTACACAGGACGAGCGCACGCTGTATCTCCTGTGCGAGGAGGGCGAGGAGGAGCTGGACGAGGCGCTGCTGCGCCGCTCCAATACGGTCGCGATTGTCATTGACGACATGAGCATGCTCACGCCCGCATACTTCGATCAGCTTGCGATGGAGTACAAGCCCGACCGCGCGATCATCGAGTGGAACGGCATGTGGGAGATTTCCGATCTGGTCGAAAAGTGCATGCCCGAAAGCTGGCCGCTCTACCAAATCGTCACGACGATCAACGCCGCGACCTGGGAGCTGTACACCCAGAACCTGGGGCCGCGCATGTTCGCCCACATCGCAAACGCGGATATGATCGTCTTCAACCGCGCCTCCGATGCGGAAAAGGAGAAAATCCGCGCCAAAAACATCCGCGCAATGAATCCGCGCGCCAACATCTTCTTTGAGGACGAAAACGGCGAGCCGGAGGACTATATGGAGGGCAACGAGCTGCCCTTCGATCTGGACGCGCCCGTCATCGAGGTGTCCGATCTGGATTTCGGCATCTGGTACGTCGACGCGATGAACGATCCGCAAAAGTACGAGGACAAGACCGTGAAAATCACGGGCATGGTGTACAAATCCAAGGATTTTCCTGCGGATGTGTTCGTCCCCGGCCGTTTTGCGATGGTGTGCTGCGCGGACGATGTGACCTTCGTCGGCTTCCTGTGCCACAGCCCCGACGCGGCGCAGTACGAGAAGGAGGACTGGGTCACCGTGACCGCGCGCATCAAGACCGAGTACTATCCGCAGTATCGCGGCGACGGTCCGGTGCTGTACGCGACCGAAATCACGCGCGCGCAGAAAGCCGATCCCGAGCTCGTATACTTCAGCTAAACGACAAAAAGCAGCCCCGACCGCGATGGTCAGGGCTGCTTTTTCGCCTGCTGCGCGGCTTTTTTATATTTCTGACATAACAAGCAAAAAGGGGAATTTTCCGGCGGATTCGGCAAAAAACATCCCGCCACATCGGGCGGGATGAGAAAAATCAGGGATTCTCCTGCGCTGCGGCATCGCGCGCGGCGACCTGCTTTTTGTGGATGCGGCCGGTGATGAAGTAACCGGCTACAGAGCACGCGATGGCGGGCCACCACACGCTGAACGACGCGTCGATGACCATGCCGAGGAAGCCGTATACGACATAGCCCAGGCCGATGCCGCCCGCCACACCCCAAAACTGCATGCGCGGCAGACCGAATACGCGCACGTCAAGCGGATGGATTTCGGGTTCCTCGTTCGCGGCTTCGTCCGCCTCGTCCTGCGCGGTCAGCGCGGTTGCCACGGTTTCGCCTTCCAGATCGAACCGCTCGTCGTGCGCGCGGTCCTCGTCAAAGGTCAGGCCGGTGCGTTCGGTCAGGTCGGTCAGCAGGTCGTTGGAGTTTTTCTCTTTATGATCCTGTTTTAACATGGCTTGCGCCCTCCAGATTCTCAATCATTGCTTGCTACAAGTATAACATGGGGCGCACAAAAGCGCAAAACCAAATCATGCGCGCGGCAGAAAAGTTTACATTTGCGCGCGGTCGTCCCGGGGCAGCAGACGGGGTGCGGCCCAGTCGATGAGCGCCGCACCGAGCGGGGCGGTCAGCACGATGGACAGCACCGCGACGGTCAGCGCAAGCTCGCCGCAGGCGAGTCCCATCGCGAGCGGCACGCCGCCGACCGCGGCCTGCACGGTTGCCTTCGGGGTGTAAGCGATGGCGGAGAACAGCCGCTCCCGTCCGGTGAGCTGCGTGCCCGCGACCGATGCGCCCACGCCTGCCATGCGAAAGAGCAGCGCGCCGCCGACGAGCGCGACCGCCCGGGGGCCGGCCGCCGCCGCATAGGACAGCGGCACCGCCGCGCCGACGAGCGCGAACAGCAGGACTTCCGCACCCACCCACAGCCGCCCGTATTGATCGGATACGCGCGCCGCGCGCGCAGGGTCGATGCGCCGCGCGGTCACACCCATCGCGAGCACGCCCAGCATGCCGGAAAGCGGTATGCCGACCGTTTGCAGCCGCGCTTCAAGCGCGGGCAGCAGCAGCCCGACGGACAGCAGCGCGAGCACCTTGACCGAGTCGCGCGCGTGCACATGCCGGAAAAACTGCGCATAGACCGCGCCGCACAGCACACCCGCGAGCAGCCCGAGCAGGATGGATACGGGCACGGCGAGCAGCGCGGCAGGGGAAAAGCCGCCGCCTGCGGCGAGTCCGATTGTCACGGTCAGCATGACGATGACGAACACATCATCGACCGACGCGCCCGCGAGGATCATCTGCGCAATCGCGTGCTGCTGCCCGAGGCCGCGCTCCATGAGCGACAGCATGCGCGGCGCGACGACCGCGGGCGACACCGCCGCGATGACCGAGCCGATGACCGCGCCCTCGATGGGGGTGACACCGAGCAGCGGCGGCGCGAGCACGATGCTGCCCGCGATTTCGAAGCACGCAGGGACAAAGCACAAAAGCACGGCAGGGCGGCCCGCGCGCCGCAGCACACCGAGATCGAGCGACAGACCGGCGCGCGCCAAAATGATGACGAGCGCGAGCTGCCGCAGCGCGGCGGATAGCTGCAGCAGCGTGGGATCGAGCCATCCGAGCACCGAGGGGCCGAGCACCACGCCGGTCAGCAGCATGCCGAGCAGCGCGGGCAGCCGCAGCCGCGTGCACAGTCCGCCCGCGAGCAGACCGAACAGAGAAATGAGGGCGAGCGAGGTTAGCATGGGGAAAACTCCTTTCGGGCAAATAAAAAAGCCGACAACTATCCTGCAAATAAGTTTGCAGAAGTCATCAGCCAATCGGCGGTTCGCGCGGAATGCGCAGGGCGAACCTCATGCCCTTCTATGATTTGGGGTCAGTATAGCACGGCGAAAGCGCGCTGTCAAGCGGCAAAAAAGGAGCGCGTGTGCGCCCCTTTTGCGTGCGGTCATAGCTCGGGCATGACGATTGCCGCGACGATATAGGCAAGCACCGCGGTGCCCAGGCTCGGGATGCAAAGAAACACCCATAGCAGACGAATGAGCGTGGGATCGACGTTAAAATATTCGCCCAGTCCGCCGCACACGCCGTACAGCTTGCGATTTGTCAGACTGCGAAACAGCTTTTTACCGTTCATTGCACTTCCTCCTCGGGCGTTGCGCCCCTGTCTTATAAGGTTAGTATATGCAGCAGGCTGCGGACTGTCAAGCAGGCGCGCCGCGGATTCACAAACTGTTCAGAATGGCCGAACGGCGGCGGTGCCCTGCGTCCAAATGCGAAGAAAACCGGTTTTTTCGTCCGATTGCACAGAAAATCATCTGGATCAGGCGCAAGATTACGCAAAAAAGGTTTTGTTTTTTTACGTGGATTGTCGTATACTAGAAACTGCATAGATACGCAAAATGCTGAAAAGGCTGTAAAGAGGTAATTGAGCTATGAATTTAGTGGTTTTATTCGGCGGTATCTCGTCCGAGCATGATATTTCCTGCATTTCGGCGGCGAGCGTGCTGCGCAATCTGGACCGCGAAAAATACCGCGTATATGCGGTCGGCATCACGGCGGAGGGCGCGTGGTATCTGTACGAAAATGCAGACCCCGACAAGATACAGTCGGGCGCGTGGGCGCATGAGCCGCTGCGCCGCGCGTTTTTGTCGCCCGACCGCGCAACGCACGGGCTGGTCGTGCAGCGCGAGGACGCCGCGCCCGAAATCGTGCGCGCGGACTGCGTGTTCCCCGTGCTGCACGGCATCGGCGGCGAGGACGGCACGGTGCAGGGGCTGCTCGAGCTGGCAGGCATCCCGTATGTCGGCTGCGGTGTCGCGGCATCGGCGAACAGCATGGATAAGAGCATTACGAAGGTGCTCGTGCAGGCGGCAGGCGTGCGGCAGGCGGCGTTTTATCTGGCGCGGGGCCATGCGTTCCGCCACGATGCAGACCGTGTCGTGCACGAGGCGGTCGACGCGCTCGGCGGCTTTCCGCTCTTTGTCAAGCCGTGCTCGTCGGGCTCCTCGGTCGGGGTCACGCGCGCCGTGGACGAGGCCACCCTGCGCGCAGGGCTGGAGGAAGCGTTCAAGTGGGACGAAAAGGTGCTCGTAGAGGAATTCATCAGCGGACACGAAATCGAGGTCGCGGTGCTCGGAAACGACTGCCCGGTCGCGTCCATGGTCGGCGAAATTGCGCCGACACAGGAGTTCTACACCTTTGATGCCAAGTATAACGACGAATCCTCCGCGCTGTATATCCCTGCGCATATCTCGGAGGAAGCGAGCGAGGCGGCGCGTGAGGCCGCCATCCGCGTTTACCGCGCGCTCGACTGCCGCGGACTGTCCCGCGTGGACTTTTTCTGCACGTATGAGGGCGATGAGGTCGTCTTTAACGAGCTCAATGCCATGCCCGGCTTCACAGGCATCAGCATGTACCCCAAGCTGTTTGAAAACGGTGGCATCCCCTATCCCAAGCTGCTCGACAAGCTGATCGAGCTGGCGCAGGAGGCCCGCTGACATGGACAACAGAGCGATCGGCGTGTTTGATTCCGGTCTCGGCGGACTGACCGCCGTGCGCCGGCTGCACGAGATCATGCCGGAGGAGAACATCATCTACTTCGGCGACACCGGCCGCGTGCCCTACGGCACGCGCGGACGCGACACCATCATCAAATACACCCGTCAGGACATCCGCTTTTTGCGCGAACACGACATCAAGGCGATTGTCGTCGCGTGCAACACCGCGTCCGCGGCCGCGCTCGACACCGTGCGCGGCGAATGCGAGATGCCGATTTTCGGCACGGTCGAGCCGTCCTGCGAAAAGGCGCGCCGGGTGACGAAAAACGGGCGCATCGGCGTCATCGGCACGGCGGCGACCGTGCGCAGCGAGGTTTTTGTGCGCTGCCTGCACGCGCAGGACGGCGCGCTCAACGTGACGGTGCGCGCGTGTCCGCTGTTTGTGCCGCTCGTTGAAAACGGGCGCGTGGCGCGCGGCGATGTGGTCATCGAAACCGTCGTGCGCGAGTATTTGCAGCCCATGAAGGACGCGCAGGTGGACACGCTCGTGCTCGGCTGCACGCATTATCCGCTGCTGCACGCGGTCATTTCGGACTTTATGGGCGCAGGGGTCACGCTGGTCGATTCGGGCGCGGAGGCCGCAAACGCCGTGCGTCGCGCGGTCACACCGGCGGCGCGCACGCGCGGACAAACGCGCTACTTCGTTTCGGACGATCCGGAGGGCTTCACCCAGCTGGCGCGTCTCTTTCTGCAGGAAGAGGTCGCCGAGCGCGCCGCGCTCGTGGACATTGCGGCATATTAAGAATTTTTCCGATAGAAATAAAGAGGAAGCTTTTGAAAACACAAGTTTTGGCTGCAATCAGCAGCACACAGAAGTTCGAGGGCAGCGAGGAAGAGCACGTCGAGCTCGTCACCTGCGCCTCGCTATACGGCCGGCAGGGCAAGTTCTACATCGCCTATGATGAGAGCGAGCTGACCGGCCTCAATGGCACGCGCACGACCGTCAAGCTCGACGGCAAGAGCGTCACGCTCATCCGGACGGGTGCCTATCCCTCCCACATGCAGTTCACCGAGGGCGAGCGGCAGGTGGGGCTGTATGATACGGGCTTCGGTATGCTCACGATTTCCACGCACGCTTCGCATGTGCACAACACGGTCGATGAAAACGGCGGCGAGCTCGCAATCGACTACACAATCGAAATCGACCAGAACGTCGCAGGGCGGCACCATTTTGAAATGGCCATCACGCCGCAGGACATGGCTGAAAATTAAAAGTTATAAATAGATGAAATATGACGGAGAGTGAACACATGAATCTGATTGAATACGCGAGACAGCAGGTGTGTGCGGTTGTCGAGACGGCATATCGCACGGCAGTGGCGGACGGCACCCTGCCCGAGGGCGCGGTGCCCGCGGTCAGTGCGGAAGCACCCAAGGACGCGACAAACGGCGACTGGGCCTCGACCTTTGCGATGCAGTGCGCCAAGGCGCTGCGCCTGCCCCCGCGCAAGATTGCGGAAGCGCTCGTCGCGCACATGGCGCTCGAGGGCTCGGCATTTGATAAGGTCGAAATCGCGGGACCGGGCTTTATGAACTTCACGCTGGGCGCGGCATGGTATGCCGATGCGCTGCGCGCGGTCGGCGCGATGGGCGAAAACTACGGCCGCACCAAGGCGGAGCAGCCGGAAAAAATCATGATCGAGTTTGTTTCCGCCAACCCCACCGGCCCCATGCACATGGGCAACGCGCGCGGCGGCGTGCTGGGCGACTGCCTTGCCGCGGTGCTCGACTGGTCGGGCAACGAGGTCACGCGCGAATTTTACATCAACGACGCGGGCAATCAGGTGGAGAAATTCGCCCACTCGGTCGAGGGACGCTACATACAGGAGCTGCGCGGCGAGGACGCGATTGCCTTTGACGAGAGCTGGTATCAGGGCGCGGATATCCGCGAGCTGGCACACGATTTGGTGCTGGCGCACGGCGACGCGCTGCTTGCGCTGGACGAGGACACGCGCCGCCAGACCATCGTGGAGTACGGCCTGCCGACGAACATTGCGCGCATGCAGGCCGATCTGGAGCGTTACAAGATCCACTATGACGTGTGGTTCCGCGAGTCCACGCTGCACGACAGCGGCTTTGTGCGCGAGACCTGCGACGCGCTGACCGCCAAGGGCGCGACCTATGAGCAGGACGGCGCGCTGTGGCTGCGCTCGACCGCGTTCGGCTGCGACAAGGACGATGTGCTGCGCCGCGCCAACGGATTTTACACCTATTTTGCGGCGGATATCGCGTATCACCGCAACAAATTTGACACGCGCGGCTTTGACCGCGTCATCAACATCTGGGGCGCGGACCACCACGGCCATGTGGCGCGGCTGCAAAAGGCACTCGACGCGCTCGGACTCGACGGCTCGGACAAGCTCGAAATCGTGCTCATGCAGCTTGTGCGCATGATGCAGGGCGGCGAGGTGGTGCGCATGTCCAAGCGCACGGGCAAGAGCCTGACGCTGCGCGACCTGCTCGAGGAGATTCCGGTCGATGCGGCGCGCTTCTTCTTCAATTCCCGCGCGGCGGACACCCAGATGGAGTTCGACCTCGATCTTGCGGTCAAGCAGGATTCGGACAATCCGCTCTACTATATCCAGTATGCGCACGCGCGTATCATCAGCGTGCTGCGCGGCATCGCGGAGGCAGGCGTCGCTATGCCGGAGACGGCCGATTTGTCCGTGCTGACCGCGGATGAGGAGCGCGCGCTCATCAAGCAGATCGCGATGCTGCCCGAGGAAATCACGCTGGCCGCGCTCAGCCGCGACCCGTCCAAGATTAACAAATACGCGGTGCAGCTTGCCACGCTGTTCCACCGCTTCTACAATGCGTGCCGCATTAAGGACGCGGAGCCTGCCGTGCGCGATGCGCGTCTGGTGCTCGTGGACGCGGCGCGTCAGGCGATTCGCAACGCGCTGACCATCATCGGCGTGGACGCACCCGAGCAGATGTAAGATTTCCGGCGCGGCTGCCGGCCCGACGGGAAGGAGATCCCATGAAAAAACAATTCCGGCGATTGGCGGCGCTGCTGCTTGCCGCGTCGCTGCTCTTGGGCAACGCGCTTGCGGCGGACGGCGGCGGATCGGACGCGACCATCGACATCCAAACGAAGTTTGATTTCATCATGCAGATGGTCGACTGGTACAGCCTGGGCGCGGAGGAAAAGGACGTGCTGCGCGATTACTTCAACCAGTACTTTGAAAAGCATCCGGAGGAGTTCACCACGGTCGTAAACGGCATCATGCAGTCAATCGACCCGTACTCTTACTACATGACGTCCGGCGAATATGCGGACAGCTTCGGGCAGACGCTCGGCACCTTTGTCGGCATCGGCGTGACGCTGTTTCACGACGTGCCGCGGCTGGAGGATGTGTACGAATCCGGCCCCGCCTATGAAGCGGGCGTGCGCGCGGGCGATATGCTGACCGCGGTGGACGGCAAGCCGGTCAAGGGGCTTGCCAATACGGAAATCACCAAGCTGCTGCGCGGCGAGGAGCACACAAGCGTCGTGCTGACCGTGACGCGCGGAGGCGAAATCCTGACCTTTACGGTCACGCGCCGCGAAATCACACCCGAGCACGTGCTGAGCAAAACGCTCGCCAAGGGCGTGGAGTACATCCGCATCGGCGCGTTCGGAAACGACGGGGATACCGCGAAATTCGTCAAAATCTGGAACGGACTTGCCGCTAAGGGCACGCGCGCCGCGATCATCGACCTGCGCGGCAACGGCGGCGGACTGATCTCCATGGCGCAGCGCATGATTGAAACCATCGTGCCGGACGAGGGGCGCTTCTACCTCGGGCTGCGCGCGCGTGAGGACGAGGGCGGACTGAAGAAGTATTACACCCCGGGCGGTGGGCCGCGGCTGAACAAGCTCATCCTGCTCGTCAACGGCGGGAGCGCGTCCGCGTCGGAAATCGTGGCGGGCTCGCTTTCCGATTTGGGCGAGGCCACGCTGCTCGGCGAGAGCACCTACGGCAAGGGCGTGGGGCAGAGCCACCTGCAGCTGCCCGACAGGTCGATCCTCGTGATTACCAGCCTGGAAATGCAGCTGCCTGCGCGCGGCGCGTACAACGGAACGGGCCTAAAGCCGGATATTCAGCTTAAAAACAGCGGAAAAACCAACGCGCTCGCGGAGGAGCTGTCCACGCTTGACGTGACAGCCGCACTGCTGCCCGGACAGCGCGGTGCGGCGGTGCGCGCCATGACCGAGCGGCTGAGCCTGCTCGGCTATCTGGACAGTGCGCAGGACGGATTCGATGTCGCCGTGCTCGACGCGGTGCGCCGCTTCCAGCTTGCAAACGGGCTGTACCCCGGGCTGTGCGCGGCGCCGGACACGCTCGCGCTGCTCGATGCGCGCGCGGCGCAGCAGCTGTCAAACGCGCAGGGACTGGACGACCAGCTCGCCGCCGCGCTCGCCATCTGCAAGACCGCCGCGGCAAAGCCTGCGCAATATCGGGTCAACGCGGACGGAACGTGGACAAATCTAACCTGATTAGCCAACACAAATTGATTTTTGGAGGAATAGAACATGGAACCGATCCCTTTATGGGGGGGATACCTGATTGTGCCGGAAACGGCCGCCGCCGCGTGCGGTGACGAGTGCGCCGCCGCGCTTGCGGCCTCCGCGCAGGACTGCGAAGCGGTCGCGGAAGCGGTGGACGGGCGCGTGCCGGTCGGCATGGTGCTCGACTGCCTGCACGGGCCGGACGCGTCGACTCCGACCAAGGCGCTCATCGCGCAGTACAAGGAAATCCTCAAGCGGGGCATTCCCGATGCGGCAAATTTGCTGTATCTGCGCGGCACGGACTGCTTTGCGTCGCTGCGCTGCGCGGTGCTTGCCGCGACTGACGTGAGCGGGCGCACCATTATGGCGGAGCTGCCCGTCGGGCGCGAGGGCGTTTTGCCCCACGGCACGGATGTTGTCGCGGCGGTCGGCGTGCTCCAGCACATCGGCGTGTCCACGGTCATCCTGACCGGCGAGACCGCGCAGGACGTGGCGGATGCGCTCGAAAAATGTGCGCCCTACGCGCGCATTGCGCTCGGTGCGTGCGTCGATGCCGCGTGGATTGAGCAGGGGCTGCCCTTTCCGAGCGCGGAGCTGTTCCTGCCGCGCGCGGCAAGCGAGACCGAGGCGGTGCGCCGCGCGCTGCGCAGCTATGTGCCTGCGCAGCCTGTTCCGCGCGACCATGATGATTTTCTGCTTGCGCCGGACGGCACGAATGCGCATTTTCTCGATCCGCTCGTGGATATTTCCGACGAAATCGAGGTGGGCAGCCGCCTGAGCGAGCGTCTGCTCGAAGCCGAGGACGACGCGGGTGCGCTCAAGCTGCAGTTTGAAACCGAGGACGATCTCGCCGTGTTTGAGTCCCATGTGTTCATGCTTGCGCGGCCGGTGTGCCTGTGCGCGGAGCAGCCCGAGCTGCTCGAGGCCGCGCTGCGCATCTATCCCGGTCGGGCGCTCTATGACGGCACATGGCCGCTCGATGCACCGCTTCTCAAATATTTTTCGGAAAAATACGGCATGATTGTGCTGTAAGTCCGCGCGGTGCGCAAAAAAATCCTCCGCAGCAGGAAACAAAAGGGTGCGCGCCTGCGTCTATCCAAAGTGGTGCCGTAAAACTGCACAAAATACCGTGCAGTTTGTGTGTACACAGTTGCAAGACAGGCTCCGACGGTGTTACAATAACCAAATAAAAAACGAAAGGGCAGGGTGACGTATGGATTTTACCGAGGTCACGATCTATACCGAGACCGCCGGCATCGACGCGGTGACAAACGCGCTTGACGACCTGGGCATCGAGGGCTATGTCCTGGAGGATGCGGCGGACTTTGAAGATTTTTTACAGGATACCGAAATTTATTGGGACTATGTCGACGAGGCGCTTGTGCGTGCGCGCTCGAGCGGCGAAACCAAAATTAAAATTTATCTGACGCAGGACGAGGACGGCGAACGCCAGCTCGACGGGCTGCGCGCGGCCCTGCAGGAGCTGCGTGCACGCGACACCGAAAACGTCTGGGGGCGGCTGGAGTGCGAGACCGGCGTGGTGCGTCAGCAGGACTGGGAATGGGGCTGGAAGCAGTATTTCAAGCCCTTTCCGGTGGGCGAGCGCTTTGTCGTCAAGCCCTCGTGGGAGGAATACGACGCGGACGATGCGCGCATGATTCTGGAAATCGACCCTGCGTCATCCTTCGGCACGGGCAGCCACGAAACCACCCAGCTTTGCATGACCGCGCTCGAGCAAACGCTGCGCGGCGGCGAGCGCGTGCTCGACATGGGTACGGGCAGCGGCATCCTCGCCATTGCGGCGGCGATGCTGGGCGCTGAGGTGCGCGCGGTCGTGGACATTGACGAAAACTGCCTGCGCACCGCGCAGGAAAATGCGGAAAAGAACCGTGTTTCGATCGGGCAGGGCTACTGCGGCGATGTGCTGCACGATGCCGCGCTGGCGCAGGCGCTCGGCGACGGCTACGATGTCATTGTCGCGAACATCGTCGCGGATGTCATCATCGGTATGGCGCCGCTGTTTGCGGGCAAACTGCGTGCAGGCGGCACGCTCATCTGCTCGGGCATTTTGTCCCAGCGCGCGGACGAGGTCGAGCACGCGCTGACGCAGAGCGGCTTTGCCGTGCGCGAGCGTGCGCAGAAGGGCGAGTGGGTGCGCTTTACAGTAGGAATCGGGGAAAATATATCGTAAATGTGCATTTTTTCCTGCAAGCCACTGGACATTTGACAGCCGCTTTGCTAGAATAGAAAAGCAGATCTCAAAATGAGGGAATGACAATGCCCAGATTTTTCACGGAAAACGCGCCGCAGGACGGCTATATCACGCTGACCGGCGAGGACGCGCGCCACATCGCAAAGTCCCTGCGCATGCAGCCCGGCGAAGAGCTGACCGTGTGCGACGGCGGCGGACTCGACCATGCGTGCGTGCTCGAGCAGGTCGCCGCGGACGCGGTGCGCGCACGGGTGCGTGCGTCGCAGCCCTCAATGAGCGAGCCGCGCACGCAGGTGACGCTTTACATGGCGCTGCCCAAGGGCGATAAAATGGAGCTGATTGTGCAAAAAACCACCGAGCTGGGCGTATCGGACATTGTGCCCGTGCTGACGGCGCGCTGCGTATCGCGTCCGGATGCACGCACATTGGAAAAAAAGATCGACCGCTGGGGTAAAATCGCCGCGGAGGCGGCAAAGCAAAGCGGACGGGGACGCATTCCGTGTGTCCATCCCGCGCGCACACTGGAGGCCGCGCTGGCAGACGCCGCGCAGGCGGAGGCCGCGCTACTGCTCTATGAGGGCGAACGCATGCAGGGGCTGCGCGCCGCGCTGACCGCGCGCGCACCGCGCACGGTTTCGATTTTGGTCGGACCCGAGGGCGGCTTTGCGCCGGAGGAGGCGCAGCAGGCACAGGACGCGGGGCTGGTGAGCGTGTCCCTCGGGCCGCGCATTCTGCGCTGCGAAACCGCACCGATTGCCGCGCTCGCCTGTATCCTGTACGAGGGCGGAGACCTGTGACGAACGTAAAACAAAGTTTAGGGAGTTGATTTTTTTGACGGCAAAAAAACAGCCGAGCGAAAGAGATTATATCACAAACAAGGTGCTGGCAGTGTTTTCGCTGTGCCTTGTCGGGGTGCTGGGCCTGATGATGCTTTATCGCGTGATGAATATCATCAGCACATGGATGCTCGGTATGACGATTGCAAAGGTCGTGTGCGGCATCGGCGTCGTCATCGCGCTTGCGGGGCTTGCCAAATGGGCCTCGGAAAACAAGCAGAAGCGTGACACGCGCTACAGCCTGCTGCGCGGACGGAGCATTGCGCTCGTCGGTGCGATTCTCGCGGTTATGATGTTTGTCATCACCGTGCTTGGTGTGCAGGGAATCAAGCTGTTTTATGTGATTCTGCCGGCCATTGCGGTCTATTACCTGATTTATCATTCCTATCCGCGGGAATTTTTCGTGGTCGCGCTCGATTGCGGCGCAGCGGCAGTGCTGCTGTGGGTTGTGCGCATCGCGCTCGACACCACGAATTACCACAAGGCGGCATGGGGCTGCGCCGCGGTCGCGGTCGCGCTTGCCGCGCTCCAGATTGTGCTGGCGCTGCGCGTGCGCAAGACGGGCTGCAAGGGGCTTGTGGATGGCCGCATGACCGAGCTGTTCACCGCGCCGCACGCCTATCAGATGATGATCGGCACGGGCGTTCTCATGGCGGCGCTGGTCACGACCGGCGCGGTGATGGGCGCGCAGGTCGCGTATTATCTGGTTTTTGCCGCATTTGCGTATCTGTTCGTGTCCGCGGTCTACTATACGGTCAAGATGCTCTGATTGCAAAGTAAGCCATAGCGGCGGACGGCGGTTGCCGTTCGCCGTTTTTTCATCGGGGGGAGGGAAAAGTCGATGCTGCGCAAATTTACATCGCTTGCGTTGGCCGCCGCCGTGGTGGTGTGCGCTGTTTGGACGTTTCGCCCCGAGCTGCTGCCGTGGAGCGGCGTGACGACCGGCGTGGACGCGTTTTCCGCCGCGCAGATGATGCGCGAGGGCATGTCCCGCGAGCCACGGCAAATGGCATTCACCTTCCGCGACCCTGCGCTCGACCGCGCGGAGCTGTTTCGCACGCTTGAGGCCACCTGGCCCTATGCCTTTTCGCTGTCCACAACGGTGCAGGCAAACGGCGTGATGGAGGTGTCCGCTCAAATCGAAAATCAGGCGGCGCAGGAGCAGGCGGCGGTGCTGGCGCGCGGCATCGTCCAAGGCGCCGTAACCCCCGAAATGACCGTGCGCGAGCGGCTGCGCGTGCTGCATGACTATGTCGTGCGCCACACGGTTTATGACACGGGCACGGCCGCAAACGAAACGCAGGAGCAGGGCGCGGGGGCGGATGCGCCCTTCACCGCGGCAGGCGCGCTTGTCGACGGCAAGGCGGTGTGCGCGGGCTACGCGCGCGCCTATATGATGCTGTGCGACGAGGCAGGCATTGATACAATTTATATCGCGGATGAAAAAATGAACCACGGCTGGAACGCGGTGCGCGTGTACGACCGGATTTTGTATGTCGACACCACGTTTGACGATCCGGTGCCCGACCGCGGCGATCGGGTTTCCTCCACGTATTTTCTTGTGACGGCGGAGCAGCTCGCCGAGGACCATCGGTGGGAGCGCGCGTTTTACGACAGGCTTCTCGCGTGGCTGCTGCCCGAAAGTCTGGGAGACGCCCAGCGGCTGTACGATCTCGGTCTGCTGCCGGAGGCGCCGCGCGCCGCGCAGCTTGCGCAGCCGCTGACACCGACCTCCCGCGCGGCGCTGGAGGACGCGACCGGCTGGCGCTTTGCATCCGAGGAAACGCTGGGAAGCGCCGCCTCCCGCGTGTGGCTTGCCTTGTCCGGCGACACCCTGGGGCAAACCCTGCTGGAGCAGGGCCGCATCGACGCGGAGACCGCGCGCAAGGTCGGGCTGACCCTGCGCGCACAAAGCGCAAAATAAACCGAAAAGAAATATAGAAAATTGTTGACAAAACGGAAAAGCCGCTGTATAATAAAGAACGTCGCCAGCAAACGAGCGACTGGGAGAAGATATGGCGGTATAGCTTAGTTGGCTAGAGCGTCCGGTTCATACCCGGAAGGTCATTGGTTCAAGTCCAATTACCGCTACCATTTCCCTTGGCCCGTTGGTCAAGCGGTCAAGACACCGCCCTTTCACGGCGGTAACGGGGGTTCGATTCCCCCACGGGTCACCATTTGGAAGTTTAGCTCAGCTGGGAGAGCATCTGCCTTACAAGCAGAGGGTCAGCGGTTCGAGCCCGTTAACTTCCACCAACGAAAGCATCTACGAGAGTAGATGCTTTTTGTTTTCGCGCACCTTTATGCCGTCTCTTTCATCAAGGAAACGCATATAAGCCGGACAACGCATGGAGGAAGGAGGGAGGCCGCGTGCGCACTCAAAGCTGGAAAGCGAAATTTGTCACCCTGTGGTGCGGACAGGCCGTATCGCTGCTGACGAGCTCGGTTTTGCAAATGTCCATCGTGTGGTACATGACGCAAAAGACGGGCTCCGCCGCCGTGCTGTCCTTTGCGACGCTGGTGGGCTTTGTGCCGCAGGCGGTGCTGGGCACCTTTGTCGGCGTGTTCATCGACCGGCACAGCCGCAAAAAGATAATGATACTGGCCGATGGCTTCATCGCCCTGCTCGGCTTGGTGCTCGCCGCGAGCAGCCTGTTCGGCGAAATTCCGATTTGGCTCATCATGACCGTGCTGTTTTTGCGCTCCTTCGGCGCGGCATTTCATTCTCCCGCGCTGCAGGCGCTCACGCCGGCGCTCGTTCCACGCGACGAGCTGACCCGATATGCCGGCTATGCGCAGAGCTTTGAGTCGATTTCCATGATTCTCAGTCCGGCGCTTGCCATGGTGCTGTTCAGCGTGTGGAATCTCAATGTCATCATCCTGCTCGACGTGGCGGGTGCCGCGGTCGCGATGGGGCTGCTCGGGGCCATCCGCATCCCGAAGCAGCTGCATGAGAGCGCGCCGCGCGTGCGCCGGCATGTGCTGCGCGAGGCGGCGGACGGCGTCCGCGTGCTGCGCCGGGTGCGGGGCATGACCGCGCTGCTTGTCATCGGCGCCGCCTATGCGATTGTCTATTTTCCGATCGGCACGCTGTATCCGCTCATCACCATGACGTATTTTCGCGGCACGATTGCGCAATCGGGCACGGTCGAGGTCATTTTTGCGGCAGGCTCTCTGCTCGGTTCACTGATGCTCGGCTGGGCGAGCCGGAAAATCAGCAAAATTCGCGTGCTCAGCGCCTCGGTCGCGGTGTATGGCACGGGCGTGCTGCTGACCGGACTGCTGCCGCCCGGCGGACTGCACACGTTTATGCTGCTGTCGGTTTTCATGGGCATATCCGTGCCGTTTTATACCGGTGTCGAGACCGCAATCTTCCAGACGCAAATTCCGGAAGAATATCTGGGGCGCGTGTTCTCGCTGTCGTCAAGCGTGAGCATGGTCGCCATGCCGCTCAGCCTGGTGCTGTCGGGCAGCCTTGTGGAAATCATCGGCGTGGACAGATGGTTTCTGTATTCCGGCATCTTCGCGGTGCTGCTTGCGGCGAGCATTCCGCTCATTCCGTCGCTGCGCCACTGCTGCCGCCAAAAAAGCGAATAAAACAAACAGGGCCGCCGCGGCAGACAAAAGCCGCGGCGGCTTTTCTTGCCCCGATTGCGCCCGCAATCGACGCGAACACCGCGCATCGCCGCCCGCCTGTGCATACCGCCGCAAAAAAAGTAAAACGACAGATTCCCTGCCCATTTCCCGTCAAACTGTGCACCTGAAGTTTGATAAACTGTGGAGGAAAAGGGAGGCAGGAACGACGATGGACAAGCTACAACAACGGGCTTTCGCGCTTTCGGCGCGGGTGACAGGGGGGCTCGCACGGCTGCGGCGCTATCCGCAGCTGCGCGCACTGGGCCGCGGCGCGCGGCGGTTTGCGCTGTGTGCGGTGCTTGCGCGCGCGACACTGTTCGGCGGTTTTTCACCGTTCGCTGTCGCCATGACGGGTGCGCTGTGCGCGCTGGGCGGGGGCTTTGCCGGGGTGCTCGGCGCGTTTTACGGGTATCTGGTGCTGCGCACCGATCTCAGCGGAATCGGCTCGTGCGCCGCAGCGCTGCTTACGATGGCGTGCGGCCATATTTTTTCCGATTTTGCGGTCAGTAAATCGCGGTGGTTCATGCCCATGATCGCGGCAATCTGCACCGCGGCATGCGGCTTTGTGTTTCTTGCGCCGATTGATGTGCGCAACGTCGTGCTGTTTGGCTGCACGGTTGTGCTGACCTTCGGCGCGTCCTACTTCTATCTGCTCGCGCTGTCGCCGCCGCGGCGCGAGGGCGATCTCAAGCGCCCGGGCGGCGTGCTTGTGCTCGTCGCGACCGTGCTCGTGTCGCTGTCCGACCTCACCGTGCTCGCCGGAATCGCGCCTGCGCGTGTCGTCGCGCTCACGCTCGTCATGGCGGCGGCTTATCTGACAGGCAGCGCGGGCGGCGCGGCGGCCGGAGTTGCGTTCGGCGTGACGATGGATGCCGCGTCCGGCAGCAGCGCGTTTTTCACCTGTATGTACGGCTTCGCCGCGCTGATTGCAGGGGTGTTTGAGGGCGCAGGACGGCTGGGATTTGCCGCGATCTACTTATGCGCCGGATCCGCGGCGAGCATGCTCGGCGCGGAGCAGCCGCAGTTTGTCGCGGCGCTTGCGGAAAGCGCGGCGGCGGCGCTGCTGTTTGCGCTTGTGCCGGACAAGCTGTGGCAGATGGCGCGCGAGCTGCTGCTGCCCGGCGCGCCCGACGCGGAGGAGACCGTGCGCCGCGTGCGGCAGAGCGTGCGGCGGTATGCAGGGGAAACCGCGCAGGCGGTTTATGAAATGTATCTCGGTATGCTCGGCGGAGCAAGGCACGGCGCGTCGGGCGGCGATGAGGATGCGCGCGCCGTGTTCAACCGCGCGGCGGACCGCGTGTGCCGTCGGTGCACTCTGTGCGCAGGCTGCTGGGAGCGCGATTATATGACGACCGCGGACGTGCTCGGCGGGGCAGGGCCTGCCATGCTGCGGCGCGGACGCGCGGAGGCGGCGGACTTTCCCAAGCATTTTTCCGCGCGCTGCGTCAAATTCCCCGAGTTTTTGCGCGCGACCAATGAGGCGATGTTCATCCTGCAGCAAAAGCGCGAATATCAGGAAAAGTGTGAACGCAACCGTTCGCTGCTCGCGCAGCAGTATGCCGGACTGACCGGCATTTTGCGCCAGCTCGGCACGGGCGGAGCAGGCGACGTGACAACGCTGCCTGCGCGCGAGCGGCAGGTGCGCCGCTATGCGGCGGCATTCGGGCAGATCGACCGCGTCGCGGTGTATCGCGACGGCAGCCGGCGGCTGCGCATCGAACTGGGCGGCGAGGGGCTGGAGCGCATCATGGCACAGAAGGAGGGCTTTACGGCAGGGCTTGCCGCGCTGCTCTCGGTCGGCCTGTCCGGGCCCGAGCCGCTGTCGGATGAGCTGGGCGCGCGGCTGCTGCTGCGCGAGCAGGCGCCGTTTCGCGCGGTGGTCGGCATCGGACAGCGCAAAAAGGCGGGCGAGAGCGTATCGGGCGACACCGCGCGCTATTTCGTGGCTGAGGACGGACGCGCGTGCCTGATGCTGTCCGACGGCATGGGTACGGGCGAGGGCGCGGCGCGCGACAGCGGCAGTGTGCTGCGGCAGATGGAGCGGTTTTTGCAGGCGGGCGTGTCCGCGGCGGATGCGCTGCGCGCGATTGCGCCTGCGTATCGGCTGCAAAGCGAGGGCAAACGCTTTGTGACGCTCGACGTGCTCACGATCGACCTGTTTTCCGGCCGCGCGGAAAGCCTGAAGTGCGGCGCGGCGCCCGGCTATCTGCGCACGGCAGGCGGTGTGACGCGCATTGTGTCGGGCACACTGCCCGTCGGGCTTGCCGAGGACGACGGCGAGACCGTGCCGCTGCGCATGGGGCACGGCGACCTGTATGTGCTGCTGACGGACGGCGTGTCCGACGGCATCGAGGACGAATGGGTGCAGGATTTGCTGCGCGCGCGCGTGGGCGACAGCCCCAAGGAGCTTGCCGCAAAGCTGGTCGCCGCCGCGACCGAGCGCGGCATGACCGACGACATGACCGCGTTTGTTCTGCGCATCGAACGGGTATAAATACGGAAAAACAGGCTTATACTACCGGTAACTGAACGAGCAGGAGGCGGTAGATGCTATGGTAAAAGGGATCACGCGGCGGGTCGTGGTCGTGCGTGCGCCGGACGAGGGCGCGCCGTTTGAGCAGGCGGTATTTTTTCTGCGCGACGAGCACATGCGCAAAAAGGATGTGCTGCGCGAAGCCTGCGCGGTCGCAGAGACCTATCTTTATACGATGCCGCGGCGCGCGCGGCGCATGCGCCGATCGGTTTGGCAGCTCGGCGCGGCATTTGCGTGCGGCGCGGCGTCGACCGGACTTGTGTGGCTGGTGCTCGCGCTCATTTTTTAACAGTTTGCGAATTCTTGCCGCCGCTGCTTGCAAATGCGCACCCGGTTGGTTAAACTGATTGTAAAGGTCAACAGGAGAGCGGGGCGAAAACACATGACGGTAGAGCGGTTTTTGGGGCTGTTTCAGCAATACGGGCTGATCGTGCTGTTTGTGGTATTCTTTCTGGAATATATGAATCTTCCGGGCTTTCCTGCCGGGGTCATCATGCCCGCGGCAGGTGTGCTCGTGTCCCAGAGCAGGCTGAGCCTGCTCAGCGCGTTGTCGCTGTCGGTGCTTGCAGGGGTGCTCGGCAGCACGGTCATTTATTTCATCTGCTTTGTCGGCGGCTCGCCGCTTGCGCACCGCCTCGCGCTCAGGCACGAGAGG
Source organism: uncultured Intestinibacillus sp. (assembly GCA_964580155.1). Classification (GTDB taxonomy): domain Bacteria; phylum Bacillota; class Clostridia; order Oscillospirales; family Butyricicoccaceae; genus Intestinibacillus. Next base: position 36,817 of record CAZOJP010000012.1, read on the forward strand.
GTGCGTGCGTTTGCCGAGCGCGGACAGGGCTACATCAAACGGCACGGCGGCCGAGGGCTTGCGCTGTGCCGTCTCATCCCGGTGCTGCGCACGATCATCTCCATCCCGGCTGGACTGCTGCGCGTGCCGCCGCGGGAGTTTATTCCGTGGTCCGCGCTGGGCATTGCGGTCTGGAACACCGCACTCATTTGCTTCGGCTATGCGTTTTCTTATCTTTTCATTCCGTAGACGCGCGATCATGGCCCTTTGCCCTGCGGCAGGGGCTTTTTTGCGTTCTGTTACCGGGCTGTTCATTGCGCATGCGTGCAAAGTGTGCTACAATAAAGACCGATTGAAAAGGAGGGCGCAGACCGGATGAAAATTGGAACTGTCAAATTGGACGGCCGGTTGGCGCTTGCCCCGATGGCAGGCGTGACCGATCTCGCCTTTCGCGAGGTCTGCCGCGCGCATGGTGCCGCGCTGTCGGTCACCGAAATGGTCAGCACCAAGGCGCTGCTGTATCAGGACCGCAAAACGCGCACCCTGCTTGCGCTTGCGCCGAACGAAAAACCCGCCAGCGTGCAGATTTTCGGCCACGAGCCCGACACGATGGCGGCAGGTGCTGCCAAGGCGGTCGCGCTGTCAGGCTGCGACATCATCGACATCAATATGGGCTGCCCCGCGCCCAAAATCGTGGGCAACGGCGACGGCAGCGCGCTCATGCGCGACATCGCCCTCGCGTCGCACATCATCCGCGCGGTGCGCGATACGGTTTGCGTGGCTGTGACGGTCAAGTTCCGTCTGGGCTGGGATGAAAACAGCAAAAACTATTTGGATTTTGCAAAAATGGCGCAGGATAGCGGTGCGGATGCGATTTGCGTCCACGGACGCACCCGCGCGCAGCAGTACAGCGGACAGGCGGACTGGAACGCGATTGCCGCGGTCAAATCCGCGGTCGCGATCCCCGTATTTGCAAACGGCGATGTGTTTACGCCGGAGGATGCCGTGCGGCTGCTCGAAACGACGGGCGCGGACGGCGCAATGATCGGGCGCGGCGCGCTGGGCGATCCGTTCCTGTTTGAACGGGCAAATGCGCTACTGCGCGGCGAAGCGCTTGCGCCGCCGCCCACGCTTGCGGTGCGTCTGGACACCGCCGTGCGGCAAATCGAACGCGCCGCCGAAATCAAGGGCGAGCGTGTCGCGCTGCTCGAGGCGCGCCGGCACGTCAACTGGTATCTCAAGGGTGCGCCGCACCTCAAAGCATATAAGGTGCGGGTGTCCCAGCTGTGCACGCTGGATGAGCTGTATGCGCTCGCACAGGAGCTGCGCACGCTTGACACGACGGGAGGGAATCCATGACCCCAAAAGAAGAAAAAACGCTGGTATCCCGCGCGAAAAAAGGCGAAATGGACGCGTTTGAAGCGCTCGTCTCCGCGTATGAGCGCCGCGTGTACGTCCTTGCGCTGCGCTCAAGCGGCAGCGAGGAGGATGCGAAGGACATTGCGCAGGAGGTCTTTCTGCGCATTTACCGCTCCATCGGCAATTTTCGCGGGGAGAGCGGCTTTTCCACCTGGGTTTACCGCATCACGATGAATATTTGTGTGGATCACGCGCGCCGCGGCAGCGCCGCGCCCCAGACGGTTTCGCTCGTGGACGAGGACGCGCGGGAGGCGCCGCTGCCCGATCCCGATGCCATGCATCAGCCCGAGCTTGCCGCGGAAAACACCGCGCTGCGCGAGGAGCTGCACGCCGCGCTCGGCGAGCTGACCGATGACCACCGGCGCATCCTGCTGCTGCGCGATGTGTCCGGGCTGCACTATGACGAGATCGCGCGCGTGCTCAAGCTGAGCGAGGGCACGGTCAAGTCGCGCCTTGCGCGCGCGCGGCGCAACCTGCGCGAAATTTTGATCAGGCGAGGGAACATCGCGCTCCCGACTGCGTCTAAAGACACAGAAGGGAGGACGGTGTAATGCACGATTGCGCATATTATCAGGACCAGTGCGCCGCATACCTCGACGGGGAACTAAACGCCGCCGATCAGGCGGAGCTCGATATTCACCTTGCGGTCTGTCCGGACTGCGCAGAATATCTCGGCGCGCTGCGCGAGATGGGACGCACGCTCGCAGTCGGGGACAGCGAAATCCCGTCCTCATTACATGAGGATATTATGGGTGTGGTGCTCGCGGAGGCGAACAGCACCGCACGCGCCGCGCAAAAGCGGCACTATATGCCCGTATTCACCATGCTGTCCGCGGCGGCGGTCGTCGTGCTGCTTGTTATGACGGGCACCGTCGGAGACCTGATGGGCACGGGGCGCACCGACAGCATGGCGGGGACGGCGACCGTGGACGGTGCCGCCCGAAGCGCGCCCGGCGCGGCCAAGTTCGACGCACCCGCGCCGGCACAAAGCATCGCACCGGATACCGGCGCGGCGGCGGACAATGCCGCGCCCAAAAGCGCGCGCGCGCATGCCGCTGCACCTGCGGCGGACGCACCGGCTGTAAACGATGTCATGCCGGGTGATGCCGCATCGGGCGATGCCGCGCCCAGCGTCCAGTCCGTGCCCGAGGCCGGCACCGCGCGTATGGCGGCGCTGCCCGAGCTGCCCGAGCTGCCCGCCGCGCTGCAAAGCGAGAGCTTCGCGTTTTGCTATGTCGCGGAAGGCGGCGGCACCCTGCCCGAGTTCGGCGGTGTGCTTGCAGCCGAGAGCGCGGACCAAACCGCACATTATTACCGCGTCAAGGGAACCTCACTGGAAAAAGCACTGACCGCGCTGACCGAGGCAGGCTACGAGGCCGTATCGCAGGACAACGCTCCGGGCATCGTCATCGACCACAAGGCGGGCAGCGGACTGCTCATCATCCTGTATTGACCGCAAAGCGGCTCCCGCGTGGAGCCGCTTTTTGTTTGAAATGAATGGCGAACGCGACGAGAACGCACGCACGCCTGTGGTCAATAGACAGTTTGCCAGAAAAACCGCAAAAAATTTTTACAGACGCTTGACTTTGTTTGGCGATTGTAGTAATCTATAAAGGCACCTGTGAGAAGCAGGGCAGCGATGATGTCGGAGATTGCCGGAAAACCGGGTAACTTCGGCGGAGTAGGTCCGACAATCGGGCGGTTGAGAACACTGCTAATCTATTGACACGCAATGTTCCTGTGTAAGTTCGGGACTCCCGGCGTTTGCCGGAAAGCCGATTGCAGGAACCTCCTGTGTGAAGTCGAGCCGGAAATAAACCCAGAAGTTTGTCCGGTTCTATTTATGCCCACACGTGATACGCACGGCAGGGTTGCAGTTTCTCTCCGTACGCCGTCGACACATTTTCAATATGTACGACAGTACACGAGGAGGAAAACAAACATGGCAAATGCAGAAAAGATTCGCATCAGACTCAAGGCTTACGATCACGAGCTGATCGACCAGTCCGCAGAGAAGATCGTCGAAACCGCGAAGCGCACCGGCGCGAAGGTTTCCGGCCCGATCCCGCTGCCGACCGAGAAGGAGATCATCACGATCCTGCGTGCGGTTCACAAGTATAAGGACAGCCGCGAGCAGTTCGAGCGCCGCACCCACAAGCGCCTGATCGACATCCTGAACCCGGCGCAGAAGACCGTGGAGTCCCTGATGACCCTCGACCTGCCGGCAGGCGTCGAGATCGAAATCAAGCTCTGATTTTACGAGTATAATGTGCGCTCACGCACCTTATATACCAGTCGCTCAAACAGCAGGAGCGGCGGGGTCATGTTGGCGGATATTCCCGTCAACCAATAACCTTGAAGGAGGAAAATGAAAATGCAAAAGGCAATCATCGGCAAGAAGGTCGGCATGACGCAGATCTTCGATGCTGCGGGCAAGGTCATTCCGGTCACCGTCATCGAGGCGGGTCCGTGCACCGTTACCCAGCTTAAGACTGTCGAGAAGGAAGGCTATGCAGCCGTTCAGCTCGGCTTCCAGGACATCACAGAGAAGAAACTCACGAAGGCGGAGGCCGGCCACCTGAAGAAGGCGGGCGAGGCGCTCAAGAAGTACCTTAAGGAGTTCCGTCTCGAGGATACAACCGCGTTCCAGATGGGCGACATCGTGAAGGCGGATATGTTCAAGGAAGGCGACTACGTTGACGTCACCGGCATCTCCAAGGGCAAGGGCTACGCGGGCGTTATCAAGCGCTTCAACGCGCATCGCTCCCCGATGACCCACGGCGCCGGCCCGATGCACCGTCACCAGGGCGCTATGAGCGGATGCTCTGACCCGTCCAAGGTCAGAAAGGGCAAAATGATGCCCGGTCACATGGGCGCGGAGCAGGTCACCGTACAGAACCTCGACGTTGTCAAGGTCGACGCGGAGATGAACCTGATCGCCGTTCGCGGCGCGATCCCCGGCCCGAAGGGCGGCATCGTGTTCCTGAAAAATACGGTCAAGAAGAATACGGAAGCTAAGGCGGTTGCAAGCGTCAGCAAGAACCCGCAGAAGGCTTCTGCAAGAAAGTAAGGGGAGGAGGAAATAGAACATGTCTACCGCTAAGGTTTACAATATGGCCGGTCAGCAGACCGGTGAGATTGAGCTCAACGACGCCATCTTCGGCATCGAGCCCAACGTTTCCGCAATGCACGCGGTCGTCAAGAATCACCTCGCGAACCTGCGTCAGGGCACCCAGTCCACGCTTACACGCGCCGAGGTGCGCGGCGGCGGCATCAAGCCGTGGCGTCAGAAGGGCACCGGACGTGCGCGTCAGGGCTCCATCCGCGCACCGCAGTGGACCCACGGCGGCATCGCGCTCGGCCCCAAGCCGCGCAGCTACCGCTACTCGCTCAACAAGAAGCTCCGCCGTCTGGCGATGCTGTCCGCGCTGTCTGCCAAGGCAGCCGAAGGCCAGATCATCGTGGTTGACGGGCTGGATATGGGCGAAATCAAGACCAAGGTCTTTGCAAAGTTCCTGTCCGACGTGGAGAGCACCGGCAAGAGCCTGGTTGTGACCCCCGAGGTCCGCACGAACGTCGTCAAGTCCGCTGCGAACATCGCGGGCGTGCGCACCACGGTGTCTGCTACGCTCAATGTCTATGACATTCTGAACGCCGATAAGTTCATCATCGACAAGGCGGCGATCGCGAAGCTCGAGGAGGTGTATGCATAATGAAATTCGCATATGATGTGATCCGCAAGCCGATCATCACCGAGCGTTCCATGGAAGGCCTCGGCGACAACAAGTACACCTTCGAGGTTGCGCGCGACGCGGGCAAGATCGAGATTAAAAAGGCTGTGGAAGAGATTTTCGGCGTAAAGGTCGCCAAGGTCAACACCATCAAGCTGCCGGGCAAGTGGAAGCGCATGGGCGTGCACACCGGCAAGCGTCCCGACATCAAGAAGGCGGTTGTCACGCTGACGGCTGACTCCAAGAAGATCGAGATCTTCGAAAACATGATCTAAACCCCATCCAAACGGGTTTGGATGCGAAGAAGGCACGGCTTTCTTCACCCCCTTTGCGCACAAGCGCCGAGGTCGGGCGTCGTCCGGCCTTGAGGGGAGCTTTATGGGGACTGAAACCCCGATAACAAACATTGCGATGCGCAGGGCGCACCTGCGTCGCGCATCCGAAACATTAAGGAGTTGAAACACCACAATGGCGATTAAAACGTTCAACCCGACAACCCCGTCGCGCAGAAACATGACGGTTCTCGACCGTCGGGGCCTGTCCAAGGTGAAACCGGAGAAGAGCCTCCTCGAAAAGCTCAACAAGAATGCCGGCCGCAACAGCTATGGCCGCATCACCGTACGCCACCACGGCGGCGGCAACAAGCAGAAGTATCGTATCATCGACTTCAAGCGTACAAAGATCGATCAGGCGGCTACCGTCATGACCCTCGAGTACGACCCGAACCGCTCTGCAAACATCGCCCTCATCCAGTATGAGGACGGCGTCAAGGCATATATCCTCGCGCCGGAAGGCCTGCACGTTGGCGACAAGGTGCTGTCCTCCAAGGACGCGGACATCAAGCCCGGCAACTGCCTGCCGATCGCGAACATTCCGGTCGGTACCATGATCCACAACATCGAGCTGTACCCGGGCAAGGGTGCGCAGCTGGTCCGCTCCGCGGGCGTTGCAGCGCAGCTCATGGCAAAGGAAAACGGCGTGGCGCAGGTTCGCCTGCCCTCCGGTGAGGTTCGCTACATCCGCCTGGACTGCAAGGCGACAATCGGTAGCGTCGGCAACTCGGACCATTCCAACATCCAGCTCGGCAAGGCCGGCCGCTCCCGTCATCTGGGCATCCGCCCGACTGTCCGCGGCTCGGTTATGAACCCGTGCGATCACCCGCATGGCGGCGGTGAGGGCAAGAGCCCTGTCGGACGTCCCAGCCCGGTTACACCGTGGGGCAAGCCGACGATGGGCTACAAGACACGCAAGAAGCACCATCGCACTGACAAGCAGATTGTTAAGCGCCGTGACGGTAAGTAAGAAAGGAGTTCTAAAACATGGGCAGAAGTGTTAAGAAG
>CAZOJP010000013.1:0-42428 GCA_964580155.1 uncultured Intestinibacillus sp.
ATGCCCGAGGTATTCAAGCAGTTTACGCAGATTTGCGACAAGCTCGAGCACCATTACCGCGATATGCAGGACATGGAGTTCACGATTGAAGACCAGAAGCTCTACATGCTGCAGACCCGCAACGGCAAGCGCACCGCAGCCGCAGCGCTGCGCATCGCGTGCGACATGGTAGACGAGGGCACGATCGACGAAAAGCAGGCGATCCTGATGATCGATCCGCGCACACTGGACGCGCTGCTGCATCCGCAGTTCGACACCGCGGCGCTCAAGGCCGCAAAGCCGCTTGCACGCGCGCTTGCAGCCTCCCCCGGCGCTGCCTGCGGCAAGGTGGTATTCACCGCCGAGGACGCGAAGGCCTGGGCCGAGCGCGGCGAAAAGGTCATTCTCGTGCGTCTGGAAACCTCACCCGAGGACATCGCGGGCATGAAGGCGGCGCAGGGCATCCTGACCGTGCGCGGCGGCATGACCTCGCACGCGGCCGTTGTTGCACGCGGCATGGGCACCTGCTGCGTCTCCGGCTGCTCGGAAATCAACATGGACGAGGAAAACAAGCAGTTCACGCTTGCGGGCAAGACCTTCCACGAGGGCGACCCCATCTCGATCGACGGCTCGACCGGCGCCATCTATGACGGCCTGCTGCCGCGCGTCGATGCGGAAATCACCGATGATTTCGGCCGCGTCATGGCGTGGGCGGACAAATATCGCAATCTGGGCGTGCGCACGAACGCGGACACCCCGCACGACGCAGTCAAGGCACGCACCTTCGGCGCGGAAGGCATCGGCCTGTGCCGCACCGAGCATATGTTCTTTGAGGGCGCGCGCATCGAGGCCATCCGCGAGATGATCTGCGCGGATACGGTGGAGGAGCGCGAAGCTGCTCTGCTCAAGCTCGAGCCCATGCAGCAGGGCGACTTTGAGGCCCTGTACGAAGCCCTGGAGGGCTGCCCGGTCACGATTCGCTTCCTCGACCCCCCGCTGCACGAGTTCGTGCCGACGAGCGAAGAGGACATCGCGCATCTCGCCGCGACACATGGCAAGACCGTCGCGCAGATCCACGCGATCATCGCGTCGCTGCACGAATTTAACCCGATGATGGGCCATCGCGGCTGCCGTCTCGCGGTTACTTATCCGGAAATTGCCGCGATGCAGACGCGCGCGGTCATCAAGGCGGCGCTCGCCGTCCAGAAAAAGCATCCGGACTGGGCGAACGTGCCCGAAATCATGATTCCGCTTGTGGGCGAAGTCAAGGAGCTGGCATTTGTCAAGCGCACGGTCACCGAGACCGCGGACAAGCTCATCGCAGAGGCGGGCGCGGATCTGCACTATAAGGTCGGCACCATGATCGAAATCCCGCGCGCGGCGCTGACCGCGGACGAGATTGCGAAGGAAGCGGACTTCTTCTCCTTCGGCACCAACGACCTGACCCAGATGACCTTCGGCTTCTCGCGCGATGACGCGGGCAAGTTCCTCGATTCCTATTACGGCAACAAGATCTACGAGTTTGATCCGTTCGCAAAGCTCGACCAGGCCGGCGTCGGCCGTCTGGTGCGCATGGCGTGCGAGCTGGGCCGTCAGGCTCGCCCGGATATCAAGCTGGGCATCTGCGGCGAACACGGCGGCGATCCCACGTCCGTTGAGTTCTGCCACACCGTCGGGCTGGACTATGTCTCCTGCTCGCCGTTCCGTGTGCCGATTGCGCGCCTTGCGGCAGCGCAGGCCGCACTCAAATATCCCCGATAATCTCTTCTTCAATCCTCACTCCTCAATAAAACAGAGCCTGCTGTCACAGACAGCAGGCTCTGTTTGGTTTGCAGCGAACATAAGCCCCCGCGCACACGCCGTTCGGCGCGCACGCGGGGGGCAAAAAGGGAAGCGTGTGAGGAGCTTAGTAAAGCAGGCGCACAAGGCCGGTGGAGAAGATCGGCACATAGGTGAGAAGCAGCAGGTTTATCACGAGAAGGATGTAAAATGGCACTGCTTCCTTGATAAATGGCTTGGTTTTGCACCCGGTGATGCCGCAGGTGACGAACATCAGGGTGCCCATCGGGGGCGACAGCGCGCCGATGGCACTGTTGAAGATATAGACCATCGCGAACTGGATTTCGTCAATGCCATAGGCGGCGGCAACCGGCGCCAGCAGCGGCACAAGCACGATCATGGAGGCATTGCCCTCGATGAACATGCCGACGATGAGCAGGAAGACGTTGACGATGAGCAGGAACACGTATTTGTTCGAAATATTGGCCACGAGCCACTCGGTCAGCATCTGGGGCACGCGCTCCTTCGTCAGGATCCACGAGAATACCGTGGCCGCGGCCACAATCAGCATGATGGACGAGGTGGTGCACACGGTTTCCTTCAGGCCCTGCAGCATGTCGCGCAGCTTCATTTCACGATAGATGAGACCGAGCACCAGCGCATACAGGATGGCGACCGCGCCCGCCTCGGTTGCGGTGAACGCACCCAGACGGATACCGCCGATGATGATAATCGGCAGGCACAGCGGCAGCAGCGCGGGCAGCAGCGCGCCCTTGAACTCCTTGGGGGTGACCTTGGTGGTGCGCAGCGGCGCATAGCCGCGCTTGATGGATATCTGACGTACCAAGATCATCATGGTCACGCACAGCAGCAGACCCACACCCAAACCGGACATGAACAGCTTGCCGATGGATACGTCCGCAATGACGCCGTACAGAATCATCGCGATTCCGGGCGGGATGAGCGGGGTAATCATCGAGGAGGTCGCGGTGACAACCGAGGAGAACTCCTTGGAAAAGCCCTTTTTCTCCATTTCGGGCACGAGCATCTTGGACTGCATCGCGGCATCCGCCAGGTTGGAGCCGGACAGACCGCCCATCAGCGTGGACAGCAGGATGTTGACCTGCGCCAGACCGCCATGCATGCGGCCCGTGATGACCGAGCAAAAGTCCATGATGCGCTTTGTCACGCCGGTGTAGTTCATAAAGATACCCGCGCAGACAAAGAACGGAACCGCGAGCAACGCAATGCTTTCCGTGCCTGTAATCGCCTGCTGGGCAAAGACAATCGCGTTGACCTTGGGATTGAGCACAAAATAGATCGCCGAGCCGCCGAGCACGGAAATATAAACCGGCACCTTAAAGAACAGGAGCAGCAGCATGACCACGGCGGAAAGAATCAGTACCTCATTCACCTTCGATCGCCTCCTTCATTTCGGACTTTACGCCCTTCAGCAGTGCGTAGAAGTAGTTCACCACCATCAGCACATAGGATACCGGCGCGATGCCGTATATCAGTGCGTAGGGAATTTCCAGCATGCTGGTCGAGCGTCCGCTCTTGAGGAACATGCCGATGAAGCCCAGGCTCTGCTTGAACAGATAGCCGAGTGTGGCAACAACCACGATGGAAATGAGGACTTCAAAAATCATTTGCACCTTTTTCGGGAAAATCTCGACCACCATCTCAATGGCGACATGGTTGCCCGTGCGGAAGGCTGCGCCGCCCGCGCCGAATACAATCCACACCATGCACGCGATCTGCACTTCTTCCAGCCAGGTCAGCGGCGCGCCCATGACATAGCGCATCGCCACGCCGTACAGCGTCAGCACGATGAGCAGCGCAAGCGCAATGCTCGCCACCGCGATATCCAGATTGCCGATCACCTTGAGCAGCGTGCTGTCTTCTTTTTTCTTCACAAATATACCCCCTTGTGAATCGGATGCACGGGCTTATTTGCCCATTGCCGCCTTTACAGTGTCATACAGGCCGTCCGACCAGCCGAACGTCGCGCCCTTGGTGTAAAATGCCTGCGCCTTTTCCTTAAAGCCGGCAAGCACCTCGTCGGACGGATCCACAACGGTGACGCCCGCGTCCTTCATCTTCTGGAGATAGTCGCTCTCCGCGGCGGCCTGCAGCTCGTTATTATACACGCCGGCCTCTTCGCAGGTTTCCACAAGCAGCTTCTGCTGCTCCTCGGTCAGTGCGTTGAACATATCCGCCGAGCACACAAGCGTGGTGAAATTCTTGACATGGCTGTCCAGAATCAGGTATTTTGCAACTTCCTGCAGCTTGCGGCCGTACAGGGTCGCCAGCGGATTTTCCGCGCCGTCGATGGTTTTGGACTGCAGCGCCTGATACACGTCGCCCAGATCCATGCCCGTGGACGCCGCGCCCAGCACATCAAAGCCGATGGACTGAATCTGGTTGCCCGGCACGCGGATCTTCATGCCCTTGAGGTCGTCTACCGTGTTTACCGGCTTGTTCGTCAGGGTGTGACGCTCGCCGTATACCCAGTTGGAGGCCAGCAGCTTGAGTCCCTTGCCCTCGAGCTGCTCGGTCTGATCCTTGTACCAGTCGGACTCGATCAGCGTCCAGCAGTCGTCCCACTCATCAAACAGGAAGGGGCCGAACACAATGCCGAAATCCTTGACGCCGTAGTCGGCATAGAACGCGCCGTCCGCCAGCGTCACCACCGGCTCGCCAAGCAGCATGGAGTCGATGAGCTCGCTCTTGGAGCCCAGCTGGGAGTCCGGATACAGGTCGATTTTGAGCGTGCCGTTGGACTTTTCCTCCACCAGCTCCTGCCACTTGACGAGACCCTGTCCGAACGGCTCGCTGATGGAGTTTTCAAAGCCGACCTGCACAACGGCGGGTGTTACAGCGTCGCCGCCATTTGCCGAGCCGCCGCTTGCAGAGCCGCCTGCAGAGCCGCAGCCTGCCAGCAGACCCAGGGACAGTACGCCTGTCAGCGCGAGGGATAACATTCTCTTGTTCATAACATACTCCTCTTTTCCGTTTTACTTTGTGAAATCAAGCGCGACCTTAAGCATTTTTCCTGCATTTGCATCAAAATCCGCAAAGGCCTGCGCCGCATCCTTCCAGCTGTATTCGTTCGTGATGATTTTGTCCAGCGCGAGTCCGCCCGCCTTGACCAGATCGATAAGCTCGAGGAAGTCGCTCTTCATCGCGTTGCGCGAGCCGTAGATGTTGAGCTCCTTCTTCTGTATGATCGTGAAGAAGAAATCGCTAATGTTCTGCTTGGATACGCCGATGAGCACCACGCGTCCGCCGAAGCACGCCGCGTCTATGCAGTTTTGGAAGGTCTGGGGCAGTCCCACCGCCTCGATTGTCACATCAAAGCCGTTGCCCTGCGTGAGCGCGCCGACACCTGCGTCGAAATGCTCCTTGGTGTCGCTGAGCAGGCTGTGATCCAGCCCGAAGGTGTCCTTGGCATACGCCAGCTTTTCGGGTGCCACATCGCAGATGGTGACCTCCGCGCCCTTGGCCTTGGCCGACACCGCCGCGAGCACGCCGATCGTGCCTGCACCGACCACAAGCACACGCTCGCCCGGCTGCACCTTGGCGCGGGACACACCGTGGTAGCTGATGCAAAACGGCTCGATCATCGCAAGCGTGCGGGGTGCCAGCCCCTTGCCGTCATAGATGCGCTCGACGGGCATTGTGATGTACTCGGCGAATGCGCCCTCGCGCTGCACGCCCATCGTCTGGTTGTCCGTGCACGCATTGACAAGGCCGCGCGCACAGGAATAGCAGCTGCCGCAGTTGAAGTACGGGTTGCAGGTGACGATCATGCCGGGGGCAAGCCCCGCATCGTTTTCCCCGATCTCCACGATCTCCGCCGAAAATTCATGGCCGGGTACACGCGGATAGGATACATATGCGTTCGCGCCGCGGTAGGAGCCCAGATCGCTGCCGCAGATGCCGCCGTACAGCAGCTTGAGAAGCGCTTCCCCCTCGCCGCGCACGGGCATCGGCATTTCGCGCAGCTCCACCTTGCCCGGCTCCTTGATACTAATTGCCTTCATGACTTCCTCCTTCGTCTCTCGCTCCCTATGTTGTATACATCAAAGGATACTATGCGCACAGCCCGCTGTCAACACTCTTCGGAATATCGGCTGTAACTTTGTAAAACACAACCAAGTACACAAAGATCAGATTATGCACCTTTTACAGAGATTCTTTGACGCTATACAATTTCTCGGAAGTGTAGTATACTAATATTATATAATACAGCGCACTTTAGGAGGTGTTGTCCATGGCCAATGAAAGCCTGAAGCTGCGGGCTTATCAAATAATCAAAGAGAAAATCGTCAACTGCGAATACGCGCCCAGCACCCTGCTCAATGAGGAGGCGCTGCGCGAGGAAATCGGCGCCAGCCGCACGCCCATCCGCGATGCGCTCAGCCGGCTGGAGCAGGAGGGGCTCATCACCATCCTGCCCAAAAAAGGCATTATGGTGTCCGGTCTGACCATTGCCGACATCAACATGATCTTTGAGGTTCGCCTGCTTTATGAACCGTACGCCCTCAAAAACTACGGGTTTACGATTCCGGATGAGACAATCCTGCACTATTACAACGCGCTGTCCCTTCCGTCGGACGCGCACGGGGAAGCCGATTTCTTCACAATGGACGACGAGTTCCACCACACGATCATCTCCGCGCTGCCCAACCGCTTCCTGCGGCAGACCTACGAGATGATCCAAACGCAAAACCTGCGCTTTCGCGTGATGACCGGTCAGGTCAGCGAGCTGCGGCGGGAGCAGACCATCACCGAGCATCTGGCGGTCATCAAGGCATGCCTGCGGCGCGACTGGGATCTGGCCGCCGAGGCCATGTACAGCCACCTGCTCGCATCCAAAAACGCCACCTTTGACCTGCTGCTGCACACCCCCGAGCACCGCTGACGCAAACAGGGACAAGACGACACCGTCTTGTCCCTGTTTTGTTTTTGTCCGTTCAAACTGCACAACCGCGTGTATCCGCTTCTGTCCAAAACACAGAAAGTGGAGAAAATCATGTTTTGTTGTATACAACATCGAATACATGATATATACTCAATCTAACAAGTACTGTCAAGGAGGAGAATTACTATGCAAAAAATCAATGCGGTCATCCCCAAGAAAGCGCGTCCGGAGAAAATCCTGCAATTCGGCGAGGGCAATTTCCTGCGCGCCTTTGCCGACTGGATGATCGACCTTGCCAACAAAGACGGTCTGTATGACGGCAGCGTGGTGCTCTGCCAGCCGATCGCGCAGGGCATGTGCGACGTGATCAACGCGCAGGACGGCCTATACACCCTCGCCATGCGCGGCATCGAAAACGGCGAGCCGACCGAGCGCATCGAGCAGATCGGCGCGATTTCGCGCGGCATCAACCCCTATGAGGACTACGAGGCGCTGCTCGATCTGGCGCGCTCCCCCGTGCTCGAGGTGATCATCTCCAACACCACCGAGGCCGGCATCTCCTACCACGCAGGCGATCGGCTGACCGACCGTCCGCCGCATTCCTATCCCGCCAAGCTGTGCGCGTTTTTGTACGAGCGCTTTCGCACCTTTGACGGGGCGGCGGACAAGGGGCTTTTAATCCTGCCCGTCGAGCTCATCGACAACAACGGCGCCAATCTCAAGCGCATTGTGCTGCAATACGCGCGGGAATGGGAGCTGTCCGCTGATTTTTGCCGCTGGGTGGACGAGGACAACCATTTTTGCTCCACCCTTGTCGACCGCATCGTCACCGGCTATCCCCGCGACCAGCTCGATTATTTCGAGCAGAAAAACGGCTATCGCGACGACTGCATCGTCACAAGCGAGCTGTTCAACCTGTGGGTCATCGAGGGCAAGCAGGAGTGGGCGGACATTCTGCCCCTCCACAAAACCACGGCAAACGTCATTTGGACGGACGATGTCACCCCATACAAAAAGCGCAAGGTGCGCATCCTAAACGGCGCGCACACGGCCTCCGTGCTCGCGGCTTATCTGTCCGGACACGAAATCGTGCTCGATATGATGGGCGACTCCACCTTTGAGCAATACATCGACAAGCTGCTCTACACCGAGATCATCCCCACCCTGGATTTGCCGACCGACGCGCTCGTGCAGTTTGCCGACGCGGTCAAGGATCGCTTCCGCAATCCATACATCAAGCACCGTCTGCTGGATATTTCGCTCAATTCCTGCTCCAAGTGGTGCGCGCGCTGCCTGCCCAGCCTGACCGGCTACGTCCAAACCATGCAGGCGCTGCCCGCGGCGCTGACCTTCTCTCTGGCGGCGCTCATCAGGTTCTATCGCGGCGAGATGATCGAGGGCGTATATACCGGCACGCGTGCGGACGGCACCACATACGCCATCCGCGATGACGAGGCCGTGCTCGACTTCTTCCGCGGCGTTTGGCGCAAGGACAGTGCCCGCGATATCGCGCATGCCGTGCTCGCGCAGCGCGACCTGTGGAACGGACTTGATTTGACCGAAATTGCCGGGCTGACCGACGCGGTTGCGGGCGATCTGGACGCGCTGCGTGACCGACCCGTGCACGAGGTTGTGGCGGAAATCGCGAAAGGGGCGCGCTGATGGACAAGGGACTGATTGCCGTACACGCCACCGACGATGCGGCGGTCGCGCTTGCGGCGCTTGCAAAAGGCGAGCAGTACACCGTCGCCGGACAAACGGTGACGCTGGTCGAGGACATTCCCTTTGGGCACAAGGTCGCGCTGCGCGCGATTGCCGCGGGCGAAAACGTCATCAAATACGGAAACCCGATCGGCCGCGCCACGCAGGATGTTCCGCGCGGCGGACACATCCACACCCACAATCTGGCGACCAATCTGGCAGGCCACGTCGAATATCGCTACCAGCCTGCGCCCGACCTTGCCGCGCGTCTGGCGGATAAGGCCGCGCACGCCACCTTTGAGGGCTATCCCCGCAAGCACGGCCGCGCCGGTGTGCGCAACGAGCTGTGGATTGTGCCCACGGTGGGCTGCGTCAACGGAACCGCCACCCGTCTGGCCGATCTGGCGCGCGAAAAATTCGCCGGCCGCTTTGACGACATCCGCGCCTACACCCACAACATGGGCTGCTCCCAGCTGGGACGCGACCAGGAGACCACGATGGAGCTGCTCGCCGGCCTCATCCGCAACCCCAACGCGGGCGGTGTGCTCGTGCTGTCGCTCGGCTGTGAAAACAACAATTTGGACGTATTTCGCCCCTATTTGGGCGAGATTGACCCGGATCGTGTCAAGTTTCTCGTCACGCAGGAGGCAGAGGACGAATACGAGGCAGGCATGGCCCTGCTCGGCGAGCTGGATGCCAACGCGGGCGGCCTTGTGCGCCAGACCGTACCCGCAAGCGAGCTTGTCGTCGGCTTCAAATGCGGCGGCTCGGATGCCTTTTCCGGCCTGACCGCAAATCCGCTCTGCGGCAGGCTGTGCGATCGGCTTGTGGCGGAGGGCGGCTCGGGCATTTTGACCGAGGTGCCCGAAATGTTCGGCGCGGAAACCCTGCTCATGGAGCGGTGCGTGAATGCCCAAACCTTTGACAAAACGGTCGCGCTCATCAACGACTACAAGGATTACTTCACCCGCCACGGGCAGGTGATTTACGAAAACCCCTCCCCGGGAAATAAGGCAGGCGGCATTTCCACGCTGGAGGAAAAGTCGCTCGGCTGCGTGCAAAAGGGGGGAACTGCCCCCGTGGTCGGCGTGCTCGGATACGGCGACTATATCGCGGAAAATGGCTTAAATCTGCTGACAGGCTCGGGAAATGACCAGGTTTCGTGCACCAATCTCGTGTGCTCGGGCGCGGTGATCCTGTGCTTTACCACCGGCCGCGGCAATCCCTTCGGCGCGCCCGTGCCCACGGTCAAAATCTCCTCCAACTCCGATCTCGCCGCGCGCAAACCGCACTGGATCGACTTTAACGCGGGTCAGCTGCTCGACGGTGTTTCGTGGGAGGAGGCCGCGGAGCGCTTCTTCCGCTACATACTGGACGTGGCCTCCGGCCGTGCCCTCACCCGCAACGAACAGAACGAATACAGGGAAATTTCCGTCTTCCGCGACGGTGTGATCCTGTAAGCCGCGGTTAGCGGCGCATCCTCGGACAACTTACGCATAAAAACCCCCGGGAAACCATCGTTTCCCGGGGATTTTGTGCTTTTTACAGATCGGTCGGGGTGATCGCCTCGTAATCCTCGAGGGTGCCGCCGTTTTTGAAGCATGCAATGATCTGCTGGCCCAGCGGATCAAGCTCGGGCGTGTCGAACTTTACCAGCTCCTTGGCGAAGAAATCGCTCAGGATTTTGGCGCCTGCGTCATAGCCGTCGGTGCCGAGCAGGTCCTGCGTTTCGCAGCGCAGATACTTGGAGCGGATGCGCTGACCGTCGATGGTCAGATCCTTCATCGCGTAGCCGAGCAGCGGGCAGCGTGCCGGCTCAAGGTGGGTGCGGCGGATCTTCGCGCCGCCGCGGCGGGCAAGATACTCGCGCGAAATCCACTCCGCCATAAAGCCGACCTTGTACACGCCGATGTGCTGGTTTGGAATCAGCACATAACGGGTGTTCGGGCTCTTGACGATTTGGTTTAGCAGCAGATTCGCCTGCTCCACGCGCTTGCCCGTCGCAAACGGCCAGTAGGAGCCGACGCCCTCGCTCTTGAGCTCGCCGCCGCCCACGATGGACGGGTTGTTAAAGCCGCGCGGCGCAACCAAACGCCACAGCCATGCAAGCGCGGGGGGAATAATATGCATCATGCCCATGATGCCGTAGTTCGGGTTGTCACGGGTGGAGGGGGGCATGCGCACGCCAAACGAGCGCACATCGACCTCAACCGGCTCCTTGACGATGTTCGGCACATCCCAGCGCGGCACAATCGCGCGCGGGTTCGGGCAGGGCTTGCCGGTGGAATCGAGCGTATGCTCCCAAATGAGCAGCGTCGCGCCCGCGTGGCCTTCCATGTTGAAGAAGCACAGCGGCTCCTTGGGCTCGGTGCAGATGCGCTCATACACCGGATCGCTGCCGTAGTGCGTCACGCCGTCCATGCGCAGGAACCAGCCGTCCTCGCCGTCGACCAGCACGAGCTTGCCGCTCTGGTTCTGGATTTCGGGGTAGCAGGTCGCCATATCGTCGCATACCGGCTCGATTTTGCAGGTGGTGCCCAGGCTCAGCACGGTCTGCTCGCCCGTGACCGTGTGGGTGGAGAGCAGGATGCGCCCATCCTGCGTGCGCGAGATGTCCTGCAGCATTTCGCTCTTGCCGCCGCCGGACGCGCCCTCGTGCATGATGACGATTTCGTTCTCGTAGGGGGTGATGATGCGGCCGGCAGAGGCGTGCGCCGTCACCCAGCCCTCGTGCTCGCCGATGTCGAGCAGCACCGAATACACACCCTTTTTCGCGGACGGTCCCGGATAGAGGTTATAGGAAAAGACCTCGTGGCAATCGTCCAAACGGTTGTGAATGACCGCCTGACGGCCGTCAAAATGCGTGTGACGGAACGGGGGCGCGACATAGACAATGGCGCGGGGCTTGTAGCCCTCGCTTTCGCGCGCATCGACAAAGCCCTGCAAATGCGCGAGCGCAAACGCGAAGAACGCCGCCTGCTTGGGGCACACGAGCATGGAGCCGTAGCCGTAAATGTTGCCGCCGGAATTGAAGGGCATCAGGATGAGCTCCTGCGTTTTAAACCACTCCATGGTTTCCTGCCGCAGCTTGTCGAACTTGTAGCCGTACACGTCTTCAAAACGCGGCTTATCCGTGGGCTGATCGTCCGCGATACGCATGCAATCGGGATCGCGGCGGCGCATATAATCCTCCGTATAGTTGACCGAAGCGCCGTTTTTGCAGCGGACGACGTCGGCTTCCTTGACCATGCCCTTGCCGGGCACGTCAAAGAGCACGTCATAGGTATCCGCCTTGTCCGGCCCGAACACCATGTCGTACAGCTCGGCCTTGCTCGTCGGCACCGAAACGCCCTTGCAATGCTCGATCACATCGGTCAGTTCCTCGGTGAACGTGAACTTTTGTAATAACTGGTCCATCCTGATAACCTCCTGTGAGCCGATCACGCGGTACGCCGCGGCGCACTATCGAAATCCGGCTGAAAAATCAAAAGTGACGAAAAAATCTCTTATCTAAGCTTTTTCCAACACTTCGCTTTCTATACTATACTACCAAATCCCCCGCGCCGTCAATAGTTTTTTGCGTTTTTTGCAAGATTGATTTTCTCATCTTGCATATCTTGGCGCGCTCTTGCTCACTTGCTGGTCTGATATGCCGTCTTTATTTGGCTCAGGCGCAGGGTCGCCGCGCTGTAACGCTCGTCCGCGGTGCCCGTGCCCGCCGGCACGCCGAGCGTCGCCGCGTCCGCCGGCAGCACATAGCCGTAGGTGCGCCAGCGCGTCATGGCATTTTCAAAGGCGGTCTGCTGCGCGGCGCTTGTGCTCTGCGCCTGCTGCTGCGCAAGCGACGACATATACTTTTGGTAATCAAGCGTCGGTGTGCTGCCGAGATATCCGGTGACCGCCGCGCTCGACAGCGCATGGCTGCGGTCGGCGGACTGCTGCTGCAACGCATAGCTGCGGTCCGCGTTATATTGCGACAGCGCGATGGACGCGAGCTGCTGCGCCGCGCTTGCCGCCGCGGTCGCGTTCTGCGTGCGCAGCGCAGTGTCCGTTGTCATCGCCGCATCCTCCGCCGCGGCGAGCGCGGTCAGCTTGGCGGCGGACAAGCCGTTTAGGTCGCTTTTGAGCGCGTTATCCGCCGCAATCCGCGTGCTTTCGGCATATCCGCTCGTGGGTGCGGCGTACATATTGCCCGCATTCAGCCCGAGCGCAGCGAGCTTTTCCTCGTTGCCGCGCGCGGTCAGACGCGCGATGATCTGCGCCTGCGTGACGTTTTCGGTGTGCTGCTGCTCGATCGCGCTGCGCTGGGCGGCGAGCCGCCGCGCATTTTCCTGCCGCGCGGCTTCAAATGCAGCAAGCCGCTGCTGCTCCGCCGCATTGTACAGGCTGCCGATGTTGAGGGTGCTGCCTGTCGCCGCGCTTCCGCCACCGCCACCGCCGCCGCCCGTGCCGCCCATATCGTTCCTGCCGATGGTCGCGCCGCCCGCCGAGCTTGAATACGGTCTGTAATCACCGCTCCACTGCGACACCGCGTCGTTGCCTGCAACCTTGCCCGAAAGCCCCTCCGCGTCGATTTTATTTTGCCGCTCACTGAGCAGCGACGCGCGCTTTGACGCGTCCGTCTCGTTCGCGATCGCCTCGGAATAGTCCTTGTCCTTTACATAATAGCCTGCGATGATGCCCCTCTCCTTTCTTCCTCAAGCGCGCACAGCCGGTGTGAATTGGACTTTGCGCGCTCTTCAATCTTATAAATGCGCTCCAGCGCGCTGCCGAAGCGCTCCACCTGCTGCTCCAGCCGGCCGATGCGGTAATTCACGAGCTTGCTCGCCTGCACAAGCCCGATAATTTGAATGACCGCGGAGGCGGCGACCGCCGCCCAACCTTCAGCGCCCATCCGCAATCACCCGTGAGCCGATATAGCCGCCGATTGCGCCGACCGCCGCCGCGCACAGACTCTCCATGCGCAGAAACACCCCACAGATGCAAATGACCCCGAGCGCCGCAAGCGCCACCGTGTCGTTATCCACAAATCTCACGTATTTTTCCTCCCTTCGTTTTATTTGACGTCCACGCCGCGCGTATAGCGCAGCACGAGCGCCAGCAGCCCGAACGGCTCGTCCGCGCGGTCATTCCCCACGCGAAGCTGCACACTCGTGCACCGGCGCAGCGTGCGCCGCAGACGAATCGGCGATGCACCCGGCACACAGCGGAACGACAAACGGGAAAAATCAAACGTTTCAAACGAAAACAGGTCGAGATTGCGCGTTTCCTCCGCGACCGGATTGCCGTCCGCAAAATAGCGCACGCGCGCGCCCGACCGCGAATACGGCATGAGCACGGGGAAAAACGCGCGCACGTTTTTGTAGCCGCTCCAGTCGCCCAGATTGAGCACGGGCGTGCACCAATAGGCATCAATCGCCGCGCCGTCGTCCAGATAAGCGTGCTCCTCCTGCGCGCGGCACAGCCTGCACACGCGCCCGTCCGCTGTGCCGAAATAAAGCGCGCCGCCGCTCTCGGCAAAGCATTGCGCCGGAAAGTTGTCCCAATAATACCAGGCAGGCGCGCCGTCCTCGTCCGCAATGCGCCCGTCCGCCACATAGCAGTGCGTGCCGACCGCCAGATAATATTTGTCCTCAAAAACGGTCGCGCACGCGTGCGCCAGCGCGCTTTCCGCGGTCAGCCGCGGATCGATCGCGCGCGAGGCCGCGCGGATGGCGCGCTGCTCGGCAACCGCCGTGCCGTACACCCCCATCACACCGCGCGCGGACACGAAAAGCGGCGTATCCCCCAGCGATGCAAACGCGCGCCGCGCAAGCGCACCTGCGCCGAGCGCGCCCTGCTTGAGCGGATAGAGCGCGTTGCCGTCCTCCGCCATCAGATAGGTGCGCAAATACTGCGTCGCCTCCTGCGCGCCGCCCTCCTTGACGACAATCTGGCTCTCATACTGCTTGACATAGCCCACAATCGCGGACGCGTCCGAGCCGATGCGTGTGTAGCCCGTATCGGGGAAATAGGTCGGATCGTACAGTCCGGACTGCCAGTCGCACGCGCGCTCATCCGGATTGCCGGACAGGAACACGCGTGTGTCGTTCTTGCCGCCATACAGCCCGGCAACGCGGCACTTGTTAATTTTATCCAAATATCCGCTCACCGTTTTGGCGAAGGTGATTGTCACATTCGCCGTGCCGTTGCCGTTCGGCGGAGCGGAAGCCAGCGTGACCACACCGGTTGCGCGGTCGACCGCGGACACCGTGACCGCCTTGCCGTCCACGCTTGCCGTGACCGCCGCATCGTCCAGATTCTTGACATCGAGGAAGAACTGCGTCGCGGAGCCATTGCCGACAAAGGTGTTGATGCGGCGCGGCGTGAGCAGATTGACCGCCTCAAATGCCCGGCCGCCCCCTGTCGGCGGCGCGCTGATCGTCGTTGTCGGCACAAACGCGGTTTCCGCGACCGCGGCCGCCTTCCACGCGCCCGCTTCCCTCGTGATGACGCGATAGGTTGCGCCGTCCAGCACATAGAGCGCGCCGCCCATGACAAACGCCGCGGAAAAGTCGCGCGCCGCGCCCGTGACGAGCGCGGTGACCGCGCCGTCCGTCCCCAGCACACCGAGCGTATCGCCATAGTGGCACAGCAGCGCGCCGTCGCCCTCCGGCAGCGCAAACAGCCCGTAAATCGGCGTGTCCAGCGCGCAGATCCGCTTGTAGCCCGGCCGCTTGACGAGAAAATGGGTCTGCTCCGCGACCAGATTCTTCATATCCGGGCTGCGCGTCAGCCCGAGCTTGCTCGGGTGCGTGCCGAGGTCGATGCCGCCAAAGCGCTCCGCGCGCATTTCACGCACGGTCTCGGTGCGCGCAAACGCATACGCGCGCATCAGTCCATCTCCTCCATCGGCACGAGCGATGCCGGGCAGTATCGCTGCAGCCGGTCGGCGAACTCCGCTGCGCACCAGTTGAATTTGAGCTTGTCGTCGTCGCACACGAGCAGCGCCGCCAGCCCATAGGGAAAGCACTCACGCGCGAGCGCTTCGGGCGCGGGCAGCGCATCCGGCAGCGCGGACAGGCGCGGCGGCGCGGCAATCTCCGGTCCGCCCGCCGCGGTGCTGAGCGCGGACAGCTCGCGGCGGCAGTTTGCGAGCACCTGATTGAGATGAAAGAGCGCGAATTTGTCATAGTAGCCCGCGCTGTCGGTCGTTTCCCCGAGCAGCGCGAGCGCCGCTTCGTAGCATTCCTTACCTGTCATGGCAGTTCCTCCTTTCGCGCGCCGCGCCTGTGGCAGCGCGGCGCGCACGGTGCTGCGGCGGTTACTGCGCTGCGACGGCGGACGGATACAGCCCGTCGCCGACCGCATAGGCGCGCACCTTGTCGCCTGCCGCAAGCGTCAATTCCGATACATAGTCCTTCGCGCTGTCCGAATAGCGCGGATCCGAGCCGTCGAGCGTGTAGCGAATCGCCGCGCCGCTCGTCGCGCAGGTGATCGCCGCGGTCTGTCCGCTGACCGAAACGGCAGGCGTGCGCGTCACCTTGTCCGCCGCGACAAGCGCATACACGCCTGCGCTCTTTGCGCCGAGCACGAACGCGTCATAATAGTGGCGGCCCTCGATGAGCGCGCCCGACACGCCGACCGGATCCTCGTGCACCTTGGCATCGGAGATTTTATACGGCAGCAGCACCGCATCGCGGTGGGTCAGGATGAAGTAGCAGTTTTCCGGCAGATAGCTCTTGGGCACGCGCACCAGCTGCATGCCGAAGATTTCGCCGACCACGCCCTTTGCCAGGCTCTTTTCGCCGAGTGCGGGCACGCCCGTGAACTCCTCCGAGGTGCAGACGTACTTATAAAGCGCACTCGTCAGATAGACATAGCGGTTGTCGTCCGGCACGAGCGCATCGTCGAGCACCTGCGCGCCGCGTGCGAGCAGCGACACGATGTTTGCGCTGCTCGGCGCGGCAGCGGCCTGCTCCACCGTGCCTGCCAGGGTGGCAAAGCGGCGCAGTGCGTAGCGGTCGGCCGCCGGGGTGGATTTTTCGCTCAGCTGCAGGCGCAGCATATCTGCGGCGCGCTTGGCAAGGTTCTGGTCGAGGTTGTTGCCCTTGTCAATCGTCAGCGTGAAGGACTTGTCCTGCGTCATTTTCAGCTCCTGCACGGTGTCCTGCATTTCGGTCGGCGTGCCATAGCGGTTCAGGCCGTCGCGCACATAGTCGCATTCCTCCACGGTGATCGGGGTGTAGACCTTGAGCGTCTTGACGCCGGTCAGGTCAAAGCTGTTTGCGGTCTTGCCCTTGACAAACGAGCCCGCGGTGAACACCGACGCAATCTGGTCGGCATATTTTGTTGCAAGATTGATAGCCATCTCTTCTTTTCCTCCTTATTTGTGTCACTTGCCCAGCAGCGCACGCACGACGGGATCGCCCTCGGGCGCCTCCCCGTCCGACGCTGCGGAGCCGATTTCGAGCGCGCGGTTTGCCCGATCCTTTGCCAGCGCGGCAAGCTGCGCGCGCAGCTGCGCGATTTCATGCTTGCGGTATGCCGCGACGAGGCTGCCCTCCGCCTGTGCGTCCTGCCACACCTCGGGCGGAATATCCGCGGGCGCGACGTCGGGATATTCCGCGATAAACGCGGCGTATACCCCGTTCATGGACGCGGTGGGTGCGTCCGCCGCGTGTTCGCGCTGCACCGCCTGATTTTGCGCCTCCAGCCCGGCCTGTGCCGCCTGCACCAGCTGCTCGCGCGTCAGCGCAAGGGTCTGTCCGTCCACCTGCACCGCATAGGTCTGTGTGTCCGGCGCTCCTGCGCCGGCTCCTGCTTCCAAAATGCCGTTCATGCGTTTGTCGCTCCTTCCTCGGCCGGCTCCTTCTGCTTTTCCCGCAGCGCGCGCAGCAGAGCCGTTTTGCCGCGCACCTGTGTGTCCGGGATGTTTTCGACGTAGAGCAGCGGATCTGTGATGATGCCGCTTTCGAGCAAATGGTCGTTTGTCACGGTCTGCATGGTTTCCGACCAGTAGCTCGCCGCGCCGACCTCCACGTTTACGGTCAGCTCGCGCCCTGCAAGCGCGCCGAAGTCATAGGTCACCGTGCGCTCGCTCCCGTCCTCGGCCGTCAGGCGATAGCTGCGCTCCCCGTAGTGCGCGCCCATGAGGTCGAGGAAAATGCGCGCCCAGTCCTCGGTGAAGCGGTAAAACTCCATACGGGTCAGCTCCATCGGCGCGGCGGTCGCCTGCTGCACCGCGACAATCGCCGAGGTGTTCGTCGGCACCACATTGCCCAGCGCGGCATCCGACGCGCCCATCAGCTCCATCGTGTCGCGCATCATCTGCTTGAGCACGGCAAGCACCTGCGCGGAGATGTCCGGCGCGCGAAACGCGGTTAAAATCGCCTCGTTCGGGTTGCCGTGCATGCCGATCGCCTTGCCCACGTCGCTGGAATAGCCGTTTGGAAAGCGCGTCATATCGTAAATGACCTTGGGGAACGCAACCTGCTTGATGCACTGCACATACATCGAATACAGCTTGTTAATCGCAATCTGGTTCGGAATCGCCTCGGTGACGGGTGACGCGCCGTGGCACGAATTTTTGACGCGGTACCAGCTCATGTACGCGATCGGATAGCGCGTGTACGGTGTGCGTTTTTCCGGCATGATCGTCGCGGTGCGCGTCACCTTGACAAAGTGGATGCCGTCGTCCTCGCGCCACATTTTAAGCAGCGCGGTCGCATAGGGCACGCCGTCGTCCGGATCCGCGCCGTCGGGCACGATCGCGTTGATGTCCGCCGCCGCGGCATGGTGTCGCAGCGCCTCGCACTTGAGCTCGTCGACATCCCGGCGCATCGCGAGCAGGATATAGGGCTGCTTTTGCACCTCGTCCGACGCGGTGTTGCCGAAAAAGATGTTCGTATTGTCGATATGCTCGACCGCAATCTCGCCGCGCACCGCCTGTCCGCTCTCGCGCGACGGGTCAAAGTGCACATAGAAGCAGCCGTCGCCGTCCACGCACGCGTCGCGCAGCAGCTGCCTGCCCATGCTTTTGACGCGGCTGCGCTCAATCGCTTCACAAAATGCCTGCGACAGCACGCGCTCGGCCGCCGGATCGCCGTCAAAGGGCGCGGCATGCACCGCGACATCGTCCGATACCAGCATACTGACGAACAGATTGACGCAGCGGCGCAGCACGTTGAAAATGAGCGGATCGAGCGCGCGCACGCGCAGCCCCTCCCATTGCCTGCCGAGGAAAAAATCCTCGTTGCGGCGCACGCGGTCATACAGCCCGATGCGCTGCTTGTATGCCTGTCCGCGCTCGTATTCGCGCCAGATGCCCGCAGGGGTCACTTCACGTTTCATCGTCATCCTCCCGTTGCGCCGCGCCCTGATAGCCGAGCAGCGCCGCCAAATCGTGTCCGAAGTCGTCCGTGCACGGCTTGTCCGTCGGCGTATGCGCGCCACGCGGCGCAGGCCGCCAGCCGCCCGAAAGCAGCGCGCCTGCCGCGGTCAGTAGCACCGCGCCGATTGAAAACAGCAAAAATTCCATCGTTCTCCTTTCAAAAATCCCGTTCGCCTAGCCATAGTCGAGGAATGCAGCCACCTCGTCGCGCTCCTCGCAGGGTGCGGCGATGTCCGCGCGCAGCGTCGTGCAAAAGCCGCGCAGCGCGTCGGGCGCATGCGTCAGCTCGTGCGGACGGTTCGCCGCGTCGTTCGGGTCGGCGCTGTCCGCCATCAGCGCGCCGAGCGTGCGGATGAGCTGGGTGCAGGTATCAAAAATCCGCAGCTGCGGGGTCAAAATCCCCTGCTCATCCGGTCTGGGCTGCAAATATTCCTTGACCGCAAGCCAGCCCGCCACGCGGCGGTTGTCGCTCCTGTCAAAATACAGCCCGTGCTGCGCGAAAATCTCGACCGCCGAGCGGCCGGTTTCCTGCCGCCTGCCCCACAGATCGGGCGGCGCAAACCGCTGCCGGATGCACTCGCCCGGCGCTTCCGCCGCGCGCAGCCGCTGCGCCGCCGCGGACACAATCAGTCCGCTTTCGTACACCTCGCGATACACAAATGCGCGGCCGCGCGGATCCACCGCAATCCAAAGTGCGGCGAGCATGTCCAGCCCATAGTCGATCGTCAAATAGCGCGGCCATTCCCCGGGGATTGCGCACGGCGAAATAACGTGCATGCCGCGCGAAAATTCCGGAAAAAACCGCCCCTTTGTCAGCTCCCAGTCGCCCTCGAGCAGCGCGCGCCGCTCGTTTTCCCCCAGCTGCCGCAGCCGATCCAAATAGCCCGGATCGTGCGCCATCAAAAACCGGTTGTCCTGCACCCTTGCAGGCAGAAACAGCCGCGTGCGCCCGTCAAACGGCACGGAGCGGTTGGGCGGCATCGCGTCGATATAGCGCCGCTTGACCCAGTCATGCCCCACGCCGCCCGGGTTTGTCGTGCCCTTGACGAGCTTCGGATAGCCGTTCGCGCCGCGTATGCGGCTGAGCAGATAGGTGAACTGAAACCGCGTGAAATGCGTCAGCTCGTCAAATCGAATCACGTCGTATTCCGCGCTTTGGTACTTTACCACATCGCTTTCCGCGTCGCAGTAGCCAAATTCCAGCTCGGAGCCGTTGCAAAACCGCCAGCGGCGCGCGCTTGCCACATAGTTTCCCACAGCCTGTGGATAGAGCGTCAGGCTGACGCGCACCAGCGAGCGCTCCAGCTCGGGCATGGTGCGCCGCAGCAAAAGCTGGTGTGAGCCCGCGTAGCGCAGCGCGTAAATGAGCGCATCGATGAGCTGCGCCCAGCTCTTTCCGCCGCCTGCCGCGCCGCCGAACAGCGTTTCATCCGCCTCCGAGCGCAAAAACGCAAGCTGCTGCGGTGTCACGCCCAGTTTCAGGTCGGCTCGCCCTCGACCGTGAGCACCAGATGAAAGTCCCGTGCCGTTTCGCGCGGCATCAGCGTGTCGATCGTCTCCGCGAGCGCGCGCAGCTCCTTCGATGCCGCAATCAGCTCCTTGGCCTCGAGCGCGTCGTCGCGCAGCGTGCCGCGCAGCCGCTCCAGACAGATTGCCGCCGCCTCCAGCACCTCGGCGCGCATATTTTCGTCTTCCAATCGCATCCCTTCCCCTTTCCATCCCGTTTTCTCCGTACGGATGTTTGATATAATAGTCCCGAACGCGCGTTCTGTCAAGCACTTTTGCAAACTTTTGTTCTGCGCGTTGCGCACAAAAAAAGGACCGCTGCACCGTTTCCGTGTGCAACGATCCTTTTTTGCTTGTAAAGTGCCTTACTGCTGCGCTTTTTGTGCGGCTTTCTGCCACTGCTGCTGCAAGAACGCGAGTGCCTTTGCCGGCTCCTCGTTCGCGGTTGCGACCGCAAGGATGCCGAGCGCATAGCGGTCGAGCATCATCACCCCCACGCGGATCATGCGCCCCGTGATATCCGGGTCGATGCTCTCGTCCTGCGGCGCCATGCCGGTGGTCTTATAGCGCACCTCGCCGTCGGAAAAATCCATTTCGAAGTTTCCGTGGTACAGCCCGTAATTGGCGCGGGCGAGGAACTCCGCAACCGCAAGGCGGCGCTCCTCGGGCACCCGAACCGGGAACACGGTGTAGCACAGCAGCGTCGACTCGTCGACGGGCGACAGGACGCACGCGCAGCTTTCCACAGACTGCAGCTTCATGTGCAGCATCACATAGTTTTTGTCCTCGTGCAGCTCATACTGCCACTCCTCGTGGTTGAGATAGCGGACGACGTCGGTCATTGTAACGGCCATTGATTTGTACTTCCTTTCACTTGCTTATACGTCGCGATAGCACGCGACAATCTCCCCGATGTACATCGTGTGATAGTTCTTGTCGGCATACCATTTGGGGTCGATCGCGGGGTCGATGAAATCCTCGGGTGCCACCGGGCCTGCGTAGCGCTTTTTGCACACAAAGACGGTTTCCGCCTCTGCAAAGGTGGGCTGCCCCTCCAAAAAGAGCGGAGTCAGGCCGCTGTCGCCCATTTTGTCGATGTCGCGTCCGGATTTGGAGCCCAGCCGGTTGAGCGCATCGCGGTGGCCCTCCTTGAGGAAGGTCAGCGTGTAGTACGCGCCCGCATCGACAAAGGTTTTGGTGTAGCGGGTCCGGCGGATGAACGCCATCGTGCTGGGCGCGCCCCACATAACGCCGACACCGCCCCAGCTTGCGGTCATGGTGTTGAAGTTCTGCTCGTCTCCCGCGGAAATGAGCATCCACCGCTTGCCAATCATATCAAACGGATTGATGTGCAGCGTGTCCAGTGCAACTTTTTGTAATGCCATTGTTGTGTTCCTCCTATTTGGTATCTATTCTATGTGCAAACACGCAAATTAAATGCGTCTTCTCGCCTTCATCTCCTGCCATTCCTCGCGGGAGATGAGGATTTGCCGCGCCTTGGAGCCCTCGGATGCGCCGACAATGCCGCGCTCCTCAATCTGGTCGACGATGCGCGCGGCGCGCGAATAGCCCAGCTTGAGACGGCGCTGCAGCATGGAGACCGATGCCTGCTTGGTGTCCATGATGACATCGACCGCCTCCCACAGCATTTCGTCCTCGTCCTCGGACGGATCGCCGCCCGCGCCGCCGGACGAGCCGCCCTCCGCCTGCCGCTCGATATGCTCGAGGATCTCCTCGGAATATTCCGCGGTTGCGGATTCCTTGACCTTGGCGATGACGCGCTCAATCTCCTCGTTGGAGATAAAGCAGCCCTGCACACGGGTGGGCTTGCCCTCGCCGAGCGGCGCATAGAGCATATCGCCCTTGCCGATGAGCTTTTCCGCGCCGGTCGTGTCCAAAATAATGCGGCTTTCAATCTGGCTTGCGACCGCAAACGCAATGCGCGACGGGATGTTCGCCTTCATGATGCCCGTGATAACGTCCGCGGACGGCCGCTGCGTCGCCACGACAAGGTGCATGCCCGCGGCGCGCGCCTTTTGCGCGATGCGGCAGATGGAGTTTTCGACCTCCTTCGCCGCGACCATCATCAGGTCGGCAAGCTCGTCAATCACAATGACAATCTGCGGCAGCACGCTAAACTGCTCGGGCGCGCCGCCCTCGACCTGCTCGGCCTCCGCCTTTTTCTGCCGCATGAGATCGTTGTAGCCGACCAGATTGCGCACCTGGTTGTCCGCGAACATTTTATACCGCCGCTCCATCTCACCGACCGCCCAGTTGAGCGCACCCGATGCCTTTTTTGGGTCGGTGACGACCGGAATCAGCAGGTGCGGAATGCCGTTATAGTTGCCCAGCTCCACCATTTTGGGGTCGACCATGATGAGGCGGACCTCCTCGGGCGTGGATTTGTACAGCAGCGAAATGAGCATGGAGTTGATGCACACCGACTTGCCCGAGCCCGTTGTGCCCGCGATCAGCATATGGGGCATTTTCGCAATGTCGCCGATGACCGCCGCGCCCGTAATGTCCTTGCCGACGGCAAAGGCGACGCGGCTTTTTGCGCTCTGGAATGCGCGCGAGCCGATGACCTCGCGGATAAAGACGGTCGCGGTCGTTTTGTTCGGCACCTCGATGCCGATGGCGACCTTGTCCGGAATGGGCGCAATGCGCACGGAGACCGCGCCGAGCGACAGCGCAATATCGTCGGACAGCGAGGTGATGCGCGAAAACTTGATGCCGCGCTCCAGCGTCAGCTCAAACCGCGTGACCGACGGGCCGCGCACGATGTTGATGATCTGCGCCTCGATGCCGAAGGAGGCCAGCGTGTCAATGAGCCGCTGCGAGCTTTCGGTCAGCTCGGCGCGCGCATCGCCGTTTCCGCCGCTCTTGGGTTCGCCCAGCAGCGCAAGCGGCGGATAGATGTAGGCCGGCGGCGGCGTCTTCTGGCTTTCCGACATTTCCGCGGCGAGGGCCTCCTGCGCGGCGGCCTCCGCCTTTTTGTCCGGCTTCCTGTCCTCCCACGGCGGCGTGTCCTCGTCCGCCGCAGGCTTTGCCGCGGCAGGCTCCTGCGCAAGCGGCGGCGTCTGCTGCACAAGCGACAGAATATCCCCGAAGGCATCCTCCTCCTGCGCAGCAGGCTCCGGCACCTGCGCAGGCGAATACGCAGCCGGCTCCGCGGGCGCGTCATAGACCGGCTCGGGCGGCTCTGTGGGCGGCGCGTCGTCAATCGGAATGTCGATTGCGCGGCGACTGCGGCGCTTTGCCTCACGCACCGCCTCGCGCCGCGCGGCCAGCTCGTGCACGTTGGGCAGCTGCGGCGGCGCTTCATAGCGCGCGCGCTCCTGCTCGTCCTCGTATTCAAACTCCGGACTTTTGAGCATGTTCCACAGCGCGGCCGGTGTGACGCGGCACGCGACCATGAGCGCGGCGACGAGCAGCAGCGCGAGCATGAGCACCGCGCCGCCGCCCGACAGCGCCCATTCGAGCACAATATAGAGCAGTCCGCCGAGCAGTCCGCCCGATTTGGTCTGCACGCCGCTGCGCAGCAGCGCGCCCAATGTCGATACCTGCATTTCATATGCGTGCGCGTTCAGCACACCCTGCAGCAGCGCGCCCGCAAGCACGGGCAGCAGCAGCACGCAGGTGCCGCGCAGGCGCACCGGCCCCTTGCGCTGCACGAGCAGCAGCGCGGTCATGCCCGCGAGCGCAAACGGCAGCACATACAGTCCGCGGCCGAGCAAACCGCCCAGACCGGTGCGCAGCCAGCCGAGCACCGCGCCGCTCCCGCCAAACAGCGACAGCAGCGCAAGCAGCGCGAGCACCGCGTACAGCAGCGCCCACACCTCACGGCGGAGCCCTCCGGTCTTTTGCTTTTGCGGCGCGCGCTTCGCGGCGGTTTTTTTGCGCGTGCCGTTTGATTTTTTGCTTGTTGCCAAGTTTTACACCCCTGCTACCTTATAAACTATCCCTTGATGAAGCTGACCGCGATTGTGACAATGCCAATCAGCGCGCAATACACGACAAACGGGCGGAAATTGCCGCGTTTTGTGATGAAGCGCACCATTCTGATGGCGGCAAGGCCGGACAGCAGCGCGACCGCAATGCCTGCGATGTACACATAGAGTGGTGTCGCGACGGCGGGCGGTGCCGCGAGTGCGTCCCCGATTTCGAGCAGATTCGCGCCGAGCACGACGGGCAGCGACATGATGAACGCAAAGCGCACCGCAAAGTCGCGCGAAAAGCCGCACAGCAGTCCGCCCGAAATGGTCGTGCCCGAGCGCGACAGGCCGGGCAGCAGCGCAAAGCACTGCATCACACCGACCGCGAGCGCATCCAACCAGGTCGCGTCCGCCTCGGTCTTGCGGCCGTGCGTATACCGCTCCGAAAACAGCAGCAGTCCGGCCGTGACGAGCAGCATGCAGCCGACGAGCAGCGTCGAACTCATCGCCTGCTCAATCTTGCTTTTGAAGGGCAGCACCGCAAGCATCGGCACAATGGTCAGCAGCACCATGATGACAAAGCGGCGATACGGCCGGTTTTTGATCTTAAATCCGTCCTTTACCCAGCCGAAAAACTCCACGATCAGCTTTTTCACATCCTGCCGGAATGCAATGATGACCGCGAGCAGCGTTCCGAAGTGCAGCAGCACGCTGAAGAGCACAAAATCGGTCTCGGGGTTTACGCCGAGCAGCGCCTGCGCAAGCACCAGATGCCCCGAGGACGACACGGGCAGAAACTCGGTCAAGCCCTGCACAAGGCCGAGAATCATGGCTTGAATGATCGACATAGCGGTTTTCCTCCCAAAAGAATCGTCTTAAATACCATACGTTATTATACTACCATACCTTTGGCAAACTTTCCAGAAAAGAAGTCCGGAACTTGAAAAACTTCTGCCAGAGTGTGCCTTGTAATATGTTGTAAAAAGGCTTATGCTAATATTTAGTGAATTTTACCGGCTCATATTTGACAAAGGAGAACCCTATGCAATACGATCTCATCGCACTCGATTTGGACGGCACGGCGCTGTCCTCCAATCATGAGGTGCAGCGCTCGACAGTCGATGCCGTGCGGTGGGCGCGCGCGCAGGGCGTGCACGTCGTGCTGTCCACCGGGCGCATCTGCGCAGAGGCGGCGGAGTTCGCGCGCCGCCTCGGCACGGACGATGAGATGGTGACATCGGGCGGCGCGGCGCTCAGCTCGGTTTCCACAGGCGCATGCTTTGAACAGGTCTCCATCCCGTGGGAGCAGGCGGCGCGCGCCGCGGAGGTTCTCGAGCGCACCAGCCTCATCACGATGGCGTACATCAACGAAAACCTCGTGCTCAACCCCTATTCCGACAGCGTGTTCGGGCAATATAAGTCAAACGAGGGCTATCTTGCGGTCAAGCAGGTCGTGCCGAGCGTCGCGGCCTACATCGCGCAGGAGCATCTGGCGGCGGACAAGATGTTTTCGCGCGGCACAAACCCCGCCGTTCTGGCACAGGCGCGCGCGCAGCTTGAAAAGCTGCCCGGTGTGCGCGTGATGAGCTCTTTTTATGACAACATCGAGGTCATCTCGCCCCATGCGGACAAGGGCCGCGCGCTCGGCCGCCTGTGCGCGCGCTACGGCACCACGCTCGCGCGCACCATCGCCATCGGCGACAGCGAAAACGATCTCGAAATGCTGCGCGCGGTCGGCATGCCGGTCGCAATGGGCAACGCGGTGCCCGAAGCCAAGGCGCTCGCGCGCTACCACACCGCGGACAACAACCACGGCGGTGTCGCGCAGGCGATCTACCACCTGCTCGGGCGCGAGGACGGCTGATCCGCGCGGCCCAAGCGCGCAAAAAATCCGAACGGCTCCCGCGGGAATCGTTCGGATTTTCTTCCATGCGCCGTCTTTTAGCCCTCTATGCGCTGCAGCACCTCTGCGCCCGAGGGCAGCAGCACGCCCTCGTCATCGACCGCAATCAGCGTGCCGTCGTCGCGGAACCGGTCTTCATACAGCGTCAGCAGATATGTGCGCGCACGCTGCTTCCAGTGCTGCGGCACATCCGTGCCCGAAATCTCGCGTCCCTGGGTGGACAGCGCAAGGTGGTACGCGGCGAAGTCCTCCTGCGGGGGCAGCCCGTCCGCACGCGGCGCGTCCGCGCTTTCCGGTGTCACGGTGTAGTGCCCGTTTTCTTTCACCGACCAGCCCGCGCCCGCCTCGTGCAGCAAATAGTTCCCGTCCGCCTGCAGCCGCAGCCGCATAATCACCCCGTCGTCGCGCGCCGCGTCCCAATCGCCGAGCAGCGATTGCGGAATGATATAGTTCGGGTAATCCGGCTCGGGCGTGCGCTGCCCCGGATCGGACTGCATCTCCGCCCAAAAATCGGTGAGTCTTTGCTGGATCCGTATGCCGGTGTCTCCCGAAAACAGCGCGCTGCCGAGCTGCGACAGAATGACAAGCACGATGATCCAGCTGAACGCGCCGCTCTTTTTGCGCGGCGCAGGTCTGCCGCCGCGTACAGGGCGCGGTGTGCCGCTCACGGGGCGCGGTATGCCGCTCGGTTGTTGGCGGACCTTGCGCGGCGATGTGCCGCCCACCGCCTGACCGTTCAGGATGGTCGGACGCACCCCTTTTCTCTGTTTATTCCCATAAGCGCGCGTGCCGCACATCGGGCACGCTTTATCCTCGTCGTAGAAGTTGATTCCGCAGTTTCTGCATTTCATCGCAAAACAGCCCCCTTCCTTCTTTCATCATAACAAAGGAACGGGGGCTGCGCAAGCCTTACTCCAGATTTAACCTGCGCGACAGAATATGCCGCGTGAAGTAGAAGCAAACCGCGGTGCAGACCGCGCTCACCGCAATCAGCACCCACAGCAGCAGATGCGTCGCGGCAAGGGGCTGCAAATTGAGGCTGGGTATCCAGTCCAGCATGCCGCTTCCGCTCGTGGCAAACAGCGTGGTGCCGAGCAGCCACTGTCCGGCGAACGACAGCCCGAAATAGGCGCCGACCGCCGCCGCAATGCGGTGCCGCTTTGCCAGATGCCCGATTGCGATGCACAGATAAAGGAACAGAATGCTCGCGAGCATGCTCACGATGGCGAGCAGCGCGCCCTCCAGTGCAAAAAACGGAAAATGCGCGTTGCGAAGCAGCAAACGCATGCCCTCGCCGAAGATTTCCCCGAGCTGGCTCCAAAAGCGTACGTCGCTCGCCAGGATGAGCACGCTCAGCACACCGGTCACACCGCTGAGCACGCACATGATGCCCGCGATGATGGTTTTCGCCCAGATGTTCTGCGCCGGCGTGACGGGCAGCGTGAACATGAGATAGCCCTCGTCGCCGAGCAGGCTTTTATAAAACCGCTGCAGCAGCAGCACAAAGGTGACGACAAACGACACGCAGATGAACAGGATGTACGCGGTCATCGCAAGAAACTGCACCAACCCTGCCATATTGTCCACCGTGCTCAGCTGCGCGCCGTGGCCGACCCACAGCAGGCGGTTGAGCAGCGCGAGCAGCAGCACGCCGCCGAATACAGGCATCAGCACGCGGCTTGTTGCCTTCCATTCATATTTTACAAGATGCTTTAGCATGCGAATACCTCCCGGAACAGCGCGTCGACCGACTTTCCGCGCGCCTCGCGGATGTCGTCCACGGTTTCATGCATTACAAGCCTGCCCTTTTGCAGGAAAATGACCTCGTCGAGCACGCGTTCGATGTCGGAAATCAAATGCGTGGACAGCAGCACCGTGCTGTTTTCGCTGTAATTCTTCAAAATGGTGTTCAAAATATAGTCGCGCGCCGCGGGATCCACGCCGCCGATCGGCTCATCGAGCACATAAAGCTGCGCCGCGCGGCTCATCACGAGGATGAGCTGCACCTTTTCCTTCGTGCCCTTGGACATGGTCTTCAAGCGGTCTTCCGCGCTGACATCGAGCGCGCGCAGCATTTCATATGCCTTGACCTTGTCAAAATCCGCATAGAAATCCGCAAAAAAGTCGATCACATCGCGGGTTTTCATCCAGTCGTTGAGATAGGTGCGCTCGGGCAGATAGGATACGATGCTGTGGGTGTACACACCGGGCAGCTCGCCGTCGATGCGCACCTCCCCCTTTGACGGGGTGAGCAGTCCGTTCATCAGCTTGATGGCGGTCGACTTGCCCGAGCCGTTCGGCCCGAGCAGCCCCACGATGCGCCCCCTGCCAATCGTCAAATTGAGATCGTCCAGCGCGCGCAGGCCGGAATAGTACTTCGTCAATCCGGTGCACACAATGAGTTCCTTGTTGTTCACTTCTTTTCCTCCTTCCCCTGTGCCGCCTGTGTCAGCAGCCGCAGGGTTTGCTCCTGCGTAAAGCCCAGCAGCCGCATGCTGCCGAGAAAATCCGATATTCTGCTCTGCGCGATCTGTTCCCGCATCTGTGCGATCCTCCCCTCGTCCTGTGTGACAAAGCGCCCGCTTGTGCGCTGCGTATAAAGCAGGCCGTCGCGCTCAAGGTCGGCGAGCGCGCGCTGCATGGTGTTCGGGTTGACGCCCGCTTCCGCGGCGAGCTCGCGCACCGCGGGCATCTTGCCGCCGGGCGGATAAATGCCGCTGACGATGCGCTCGGTCAGCCCCTCGATGAGCTGCTGGTAAATCGGCCTGTCGCCTGTGATGTTCCACATCATGTCTCTGTGCTCCTTTCCGGACACACACTGTATCCTTGTACTAACCGTGTAATACAATAATACAGCCACACAACCGCTTTGTCAAGCCGTTTTTTAAAAAACTTTTATCGCGCGGTTACAACGCGAAAACAAGATGTTTTATGCAGAATCGGTCTGTTACCGCGCTTGACAACGCACCGCAATTCGCTATAATACACTTATATTATCCCTGTATTTCCGGGGTTTTTCGCGGATGCCGGCGCACCTTTGTGCCGCGTGGCCGCGCCATTTCATAGACCGAGGTACTTTATGTCTGATTTTCTCCCCATTTCCCCTGACGATATGCGCGCGCGCGGATGGTATTACTGCGACTTCCTGCTCGTGACGGGCGACGCCTACGTCGATCATCCGTCCTTCGGCACCGCGATTATTTCACGCGTGCTCGAGGCGCAGGGTTACAAGGTCGCGATTTTATCCCAGCCCGATTATCATTCCGAGGCGGACTTTCTCGCGATGGGCCGTCCGCGCTATGCCGTGCTTATCAACGGCGGCAACATCGACTCCATGGTCGCGCACTACACCGCCGCGAAAAAGCGCCGCTCGGACGATGCCTACACCCCCGGCGGCCGGGCCGGTGCGCGCCCCGACCGCGCGGTCACGGTCTATTCCATGCTCGCGCGCCGCGCGTTTCCGGACACCCCGATTTACCTCGGCGGACTGGAGGCCTCGCTGCGCCGCTTTGCGCATTACGACTACTGGGCGGATCGCATCCTGCCCTCCATTTTGGACACGACCGGCGCGGACGGCCTCATGTACGGCATGAGCGAGCACTCGGTCGTCGAGCTGGCGCACAACCTCAAGCGCGGCAAAAAAGGTGCGCAGGCGTGCGTCGGTGTGCGCGGCACCGCCTACCTCGCGCCGGACACGCACGCGCTGGCGTTCGATGCCGCGGAATGTCCCTCCTATGAGGACACCCTTGCCGACCCTGCGGCCTATGCGCGCTCGGTCAAGGTGCAGTATGACGAGCAGGACGCGGTGCGCGGCCGCGCGCTGCTCCAGCGGCATGGCAAGCGCGTGCTCATCCAAAATCCGCCTGCCCGTCCGCTGACCACCGCGGAGATGGACGCGGTCTATGCCCTCCCGTATCAGCGCACCTACCACCCCTCGTATGACGCGCGCGGCGGTGTGCCCGCCATCGCCGAGGTCAAGTTTTCCGTCATCCACAACCGCGGCTGCTTCGGCGCGTGCAATTTCTGCGCGCTTGCCTTCCACCAGGGGCGCGCCATCTCCGCGCGCAGCCATGACAGCGTGCTGACCGAAGCCGAGCAGATCGCCGCGATGCCCGATTTCAAGGGCTATATCCATGATGTTGGCGGCCCGACCGCGAACTTCCGCGCCCCCTCGTGCAAGCTGCAGGCGGAGCACGGGCTGTGCCGCGATAAGCGCTGCCTGTTTCCGCAGGCGTGCTCCCAGCTCGAAGCCGACCACACCGATTATCTGACGCTGCTGCGCAAAATGCGCCGGATTGAGGGCGTCAAAAAGGTCTTTGTGCGCTCGGGTCTGCGCTATGATTATATGATGGCGGATCAAAACGACACCTTTTTCCGCGAGCTGGTCGAGCACCATATTTCCGGCCAGCTCAAGGTCGCGCCCGAGCACATGAGCGATAACGTGCTGTATTATATGGGTAAACCATCATTCTCCGTATACGAGAGCTTCCGTGAGCGCTACACCAAAATCAACGCCCAGCTCGGCCGCAAGCAATACCTTGTGCCCTACCTGATGAGCTCGCACCCCAGCGCGACGCTTGCGGATGCCGTCGCGCTGGCGTGCTATCTGCACAAGGTCGGCTACATGCCCGAGCAGGTGCAGGACTTTTACCCCACGCCGGGCACGCTGTCCACCGCGATGTACTGCACCGGACTGGATCCGCGCACGATGCAGCCGGTTTACGTCGCCAAGACCGCGGAGGAAAAGGCCATGCAGCGCGCGCTGCTGCAATGGGGCCGTCCGGACAAGCGGCCGATTGTGCGCGCGGCGCTGCGCCGCGCGGGGCGCGAGGATCTGATCGGCTACGACCGCGACTGTCTCATCCGGCCCGACCGCGGCGCGTCCGCACCGCACAAGCCCACCGCCAAGACCACGAAATCGGGCGCAAAGCCCACCGCCAAGACCACGAAATCGGGCGCAAAATCCGAGAGATCCGCGCAATCCGCCGTATCCGCGCACAAGACCGGCACTGCCGCGCCTGCGCGCCACAAATCCGGCTGGGCCAAGCCCAAATCGCGCAAAAAATCCGGAGCGGCCACTGCGCGCTAAAAAATATAACTATAGGGGCGTTTTTACATGGAATACACGGTAGAGCAGCTTCAGCAGACCATTTCCGCGCTCGAGGATATTTTTGACGTGGTGCGGCTGGTCGATCCGGTCAGCAACCACCTTTTGCACCTTGCGCCGGATGGTGCCGTCACAAGCGAGCCGTACATCTGCTATCAGGTCTGGCACAAGCACGAGCGCTGCGTCAACTGCATCAGTCTGCGCACCCTGAACCTCGGGCGGCGCATCACGAAGTACGAGTTTGTCGATCAGAAGATTTTTCACGTCACCGCCATTCCGGTCATGCTTTTGCGTGCGCAG
This sequence comes from uncultured Intestinibacillus sp., assembly GCA_964580155.1. GTDB lineage: Bacteria > Bacillota > Clostridia > Oscillospirales > Butyricicoccaceae > Intestinibacillus. Next base: position 31,510 of record CAZOJP010000013.1, read on the forward strand.
ACGCGCACGCGCTGCGTGCTCGAAATTGTCAGCAACATCACGGATGAGGTGCTGCTGGGCGCCTTCGGCAAAAATGCCTTTGTCGACAAGATTCTCGCCTCGGAAAAGCGTCTTTTTGAAGATTCCCTGACCAAAGCCTACAGCCGCCGCTATTTTGACGAGCGCGTTTTCTGCCACAACGACCGTGTGGAGCTGAAGGGTGACGTGGTTTTCATCATGTGCGATTTGAGCAAATTCAAGGAAATCAACGACGAATACGGCCACGAGACCGGCGACTGGGTTCTTGCGCGCACAGCGGACGCGATGCAGGCGTGCGTGCGCCGCGAGGATTCGGTCATCCGCGTGGGCGGCGATGAATTCCTCATCGTGCTCAGCCACAGCACGCCCGCGGTCGCCGCGCGCGTCATCCGGCACATCCGCGCGCGCATGCAGCGCGAGGTCATCTACGACGATGTGCTCGGCAAAGCCGCGCACGCGAATTTCGGCGTTGCGCACACCTCGGATTTTCGCGACACCGCCGCGTGCATCGACGCGCTCGCCAAGGAGGCGGACTGCAATATGTATGCAGAAAAAAAGCAGCCCGTTTAAAAAAACCGTACGGCCGCGCGAATATACGGCAAATTGGCCTTCCTTCACAAAAACCGCGGCAGTTTGCCGCGGTTTTTCCTGCGCTATGGGTGTATTTCCATTGCGTCGCGCGCGTGTTAGTGGTAAAATAAAAGGGATTGAAAATACGGCGCGCATTGCGCCTTTTCCGGAGGAAATACCACCATGTGGATCGCAGATCAATGGAAAGACTACGCGGTACTCGACTGCGGCGGCGGCGAAAAGGTCGAGCGCTGGGGCAACAAAATTCTGGTGCGCCCCGATCCGCAGGCGATCTGGCCGCGCGACCCTGCCTGCCGCGACTGGGCGCGCGCGCACGCGACCTATCACCGCTCCGCCGCCGGCGGCGGCAACTGGGACATCAAAAATCTGCCTGCGCAGTGGCAGATTCACTATCGCGACCTGACCTTTCAGCTCAAGCCCATGTCCTTCAAGCACACCGGGCTCTTCCCCGAGCAGGCCGCCAACTGGGATTTTATCGACCGCACCATTCGCGCCGCCAACCGTCCGGTTTCCGTGCTCAACCTATTCGCCTACACCGGCGGCGCGACCCTTGCCGCCGCCGCCGCCGGCGCCTCGGTGTGCCACGTCGATGCCTCCAAGGGCATGACCCAATGGGCGCGCGAGAACGCCGCCGCCTCCTCCCTTGCGGACAAGCCCATCCGCTGGATTGTGGATGATTGCAAAAAATTCCTTGAGCGCGAAATTCGCCGCGGCAGGCGCTATGATGCCATCATTATGGATCCGCCCTCCTACGGCCGCGGACCCTCGGGCGAAACCTGGAAGATCGAGGACGATGTCGCGGACTTTGTCGCCCTTGCCGCCGGTGTTCTGTCCGATCATCCGCTTTTCGTGCTGATTTCCAGCTATTCCACCGGCCTTGCACCCTCCGTCATGCGCTATTTGCTCGGCATCACCGTCGCCAAGCAGCACGGCGGCACCATCGACGCGCAGGAGCTCGGCCTGCCCGTGGAATCGACCGGCCTTGTCCTGCCCTGCGGCTCCTCCGCCCGCTGGGGCGCCTCGCCGGCGCGGGCATAGTCGCCTGCGGGCGGGACGATGGGATTCTTTAGACGGCGTCCCCCAATCCCCCCGTAAACCATTGTCGCCTGCGGGCGGGACGATGGCAGGAGCACCCAATTTTGCAACCGCGGGCGGAGCCCTCCGCCCCTCACTGTATAAGGATGGAATTCGATGTCTGAAATCATCAAAACCGAACAACTGACCTATGCCTACCACGACGAGGACGGCGCGCACTTCGCCCTCAACGGTGTCGATCTCTCGATCGAGCGCGGTCAGTTCGTCGCGGTGCTCGGCCACAACGGCTCGGGCAAATCGACCCTTGCCGGTCACTTTAACGCAATCCGGCTGCCCACAGGCGGCAAGTGCTATGTGGACATGATGGACACCGCAGACCCGCAAAACACCTACGAGGTGCGCAAAACCGTGTCCATGGTCTTCCAAAATCCGGACAACCAGCTCGTCGCGACCGTCGTCGAGGAGGATGTCGCCTTTGCGCTGGAAAACCTCGGCGTGCCCCCTGCGGAAATCCGCACCCGTGTCGATGACGCGCTGCGTGCGGTCGGCATGTACGAATTTCGCCGCCACGCGCCCCATATGCTGTCCGGCGGACAGAAGCAGCGCATCGCCATCGCCGGTGTCATCGCGATTATGCCGCGCTGCGTCGTGCTCGACGAGCCGACCGCCATGCTCGATCCGCAGGGGCGGCGCGAGGTCATGCAGGTCGTGCGCACGCTCAACGCACGCTTCGGCATCACGGTCGTGCTCATCACGCACCACATGGACGAGGCCGTGCAGGCCGACCGCGTCGTTGTCATGCACGCGGGAAGCGTGCTGATGGACGGCGTGCCGCGCGAAATCTTCACGCAGGTGGACGCGCTGCGCGCCGCCCGCCTGACCGTGCCGCAGACCGTCGAGGTGCTCTACGACTTAAACCGCGCCGCCGGCACCTCCCTGCCGATTGACGCGTTGAGCGTTTCCGCGTGCGCGGACGTGCTCGAACAATATTTGAACGCGAACTAATTCATTTGGAGGGCTGTATTTTGTCCCACATTTTGCAAACACGGGGCCTGACTTACGTCTACGGAGCGGGCACCCCCTTTGAGCGCACCGCGCTCGACCATGTGGACATCGACATTGCGCAGGGCGAAATCGTCGGCGTCATCGGACACACCGGATCGGGCAAATCCACGCTCATCCAGCACTTTAACGGGCTGCTGAGGCCGACCGCAGGCGAGGTTTTGCTCGGCGGCGCCAGCATCTGGAACGCCAAGGGCAAGTGCGCGCGCGACGTGCGCTTTCGCGTTGGTCTGGTGTTCCAATATCCCGAATATCAGCTTTTTGAGGAGACCATCGCGCGCGACATCGCGTTCGGGCCGACCAATATGGGGCTGCCGTCCGCCGAGGTCGACGCGCGCGTTGCGGACGCGATGGCCGTCGTCGGGCTTGATGCCGCCCTCGCGGGGAAATCCCCGTTTGCGCTGTCCGGCGGGCAGAAGCGCCGCGTCGCCATCGCGGGTGTGCTCGCCATGCGCCCCGAGGTGCTCATCCTCGATGAGCCGACCGCAGGGCTGGATCCGAGCGGCCGCGATGAAATTCTGGGTTATATCGGGGAATATCACAGGCAGACGGGCGCGACCGTGCTCATCGTCACGCACTCGATGGAGGACATCGCGCGCGTCGCGGATCGCATGCTCGTCATGAGCCATGCGCGCGTGCTGATGACCGGCACCCCGCGCGAGGTCTTTTCCCGCGCGGACGAGCTGGTCGCGGCCGGGCTTGCCGTGCCCGCCATCACGCAGGTTTTCGGCGAGCTGCACCGCCGCGGCGTGCCGGTCGACCCGTCGGTTTTCACGATTGAGCAGGCGCTTGACGCGCTGCGCCGCGCAAAGGAGGCGGGCACATGCTGAAGGACATCACCATCGGGCAGTATTTCCCGGGCGATACCGCGGTGCACCGCATCGATCCGCGCGTTAAAATCGTGCTCGTCCTCGCGTTCATCGTCACGATTTTCCTCGGCGCGGGGCCGCTCAGCTATGCGCTCGTGCTCGCGTTTCTCGCGGGGGTCATCGCCCTATCGCGCATCTCGCCCAAAATGGTCGTGCGCGGACTCAAGCCCATCCTGTTCATCATGATTTTCACCGGTGTGCTCAATATTTTCTACACGCCCGGACGCGAGCTGTGGTCGTGGGGCATCCTGCGCATCACCGCGGAGGGTATCGAGGTTGCGGTGCTCATGGTCATCCGCATCATGCTGCTCATCGTGGGCACCTCCATGCTGACCTACACCACCTCGCCCATCCAGCTCACGGACGGCATGGAAAGCCTGCTGTCCCCGCTCAAAAAGCTGCACGCGCCCGTGCACGAGCTGTCCATGATGATGTCGATCGCGCTGCGCTTCATTCCGACGCTCATCGAGGAGACCGACAAGATCATGTCCGCACAAAAGGCGCGCGGCGCGGACTTTGAAACCGGCAGCATCGTCCGGCGCGCCAAGGCGCTCATCCCCATCCTGGTGCCGCTCTTTGTGTCCGCGTTTCGCCGCGCGGACGAGCTTGCCACCGCGATGGAGTGCCGCCTGTACCGCGGCGATGTCGGCCGCACCCGCATGCGCCAGCTCAAGGTGAGCGGTGTGGACTACGGCGCGATCGCCCTGTGCGCGGTCGTGTTCGGCGCGGTCATCGCGCTCGGACGCGCCGGTCTGTGAGGGCGCGCGCATGAACATCGCCCTGCGGCTCTCCTATGACGGCACCGCCTATCACGGCTGGCAGGTGCAGAAAAACGGCGCATCCATCCAGGAAACCCTGACAAATGCGCTCAATAAATTGCTTCACTGTGATACCTATGTGTCCGGTGTCGGCCGCACCGACGCAGGTGTGCACGCGCGCCGCTACGTCGCAAACTGCAAGGCGGACTGCTCCATTCCGCTTGACCGCCTGCCCCTTGCGCTCAATGCCCTGCTGCCCGATGACATTGCCGTGTCGGGCGCTTTGTGCGTGCACGACGCATTTGACGCGCGCTTTGACTGCACCCGCAAGGAATATGCCTACTACCTCTATCCCTCGCGCCTGCGCGACCCGTTTTTGTCGCACCGCGCCTACCGCTTCCCCTACGCGCTCGACGCGGAGCGGATGCGGCGCGGCGCGCGGCATTTTGTCGGCAAGCAGGACTTTGCCGCGGTGCGCGCGATGGGCACACCGGTCAAATCGACCGTGCGCACGATTTTCTGGTGCGAGGTCGACGAGCTGCCCGAGGGGCTGCTGCGCATCCGCGTGTGCGGCGACGGTTTTTTGTATAACATGGTGCGCGCGATTGCGGGCACACTCGTCTATGTGGGCAGCGACAAGCTCGCGCCGGACGAGGTGCGCACCGTGCTCGACGGCTGCGACCGCGCCGCCGCCGGCCCCACGCTGCCCGCGCACGGGCTGTTTATGAACCGCCTGTGGTATGAACACACACCCGCGCTCGATGCTTTTGCGCTGGGCGCGCCCTAAAGATATTTACAAATGATTCACACCTGCGCGCGCCGCGCGCGGTACAATGGGAAGGAGGCGGAAAATTCATGGCGCACAAGCCGCAAAATGTGACCCCGTTTCCGACCTCCCGCCGGGAGCGCCGCCGGCTGCTGCGCCGCTCGGGCGATGTGCGTCTGCGCGTCGTATCCGCGCTGCGCGCGCTGACGGGCTGGGTGCTCACGGTCGCGGTGCTCGCGTTTCTCGCGGTCAATTTCCGCCTGCTCTCGCCCGAGAGTCTGCGCCGCACGGCAAGCTATGCGCGCGCAGGCCTGACCGCGGCGCAGGGCGACCTGCACACCATCCCCTATGCTTCGGGCAGCGCATCCGATGCCGCCGTGTTTGACGGCGGTCTGGTGCTCGCGGATTCGGACACGATCTATGTTTCCAAGCCCGGCGGACTCAATCAGCTGACCTTGCAGCTTTCCTATGCGCATATCGCGCTCGACGCCTCGCAAAACTTCATTCTGGCATACGATCGCGGCGCGAAGGGGCTGACCCTTGCAAACGCGCTTTCCACCCTTGTGCAGACCGAGCTGCACAGCGATATTTTGGCGGCTTCGGTCAGTGATCAGGGCGATTATGTCGTGGTTTCGGGCGAATCCGGCTACAAATCCGCGGTCACGGTCTACTCGTCCGAGGGCAAGCAGAAGTATAAATGGTCCTCCTCGGAATACTATGTACAGTCCGCCGCGCTCTCAATCTCGGGCAGGCGCATGGCCGCGCTCGGCTTTCGCATGAACGGCACGGCGCTCGAAAGCAAGCTGCTCTTCTTCGACCTCGGCGCGGAAGACATCGCGGGCGAGGTCTCGCTCGGCGCGGCGCTCGGGCTGGAGGTGCGCTTTCTGTCCGAAAGCACGGTCGGCGCGCTGTGCGACACCGGCGCGTTTGTCGTATCGCGCGCAGGCAAGCTGCTTGCGCAGCAAAGCTACGATGCGGATGATCTGCTCGGCTTTGGCTGGGGCGGCCAGCATCTCGTGTATGCGACGCGCTCCTATGTGCGCGCGGCGCGCAGCGAGCTGCATCTGCTCGACGGCGACGGACACGCCCCCGAGCCGCTTTACCTGTCGCAGGAGCTGCAAAGCCTGTCGTGCGCGGCTGGGCAGGTCGCGGTGCTGACCCCGACCGGGCTGCATCTATATGACAGCGCGCTGCGTCCGCTGTGGTCGGATACCGCGGCGGCGGGCGGCCGGCGCGTGCTGCTCGGCGATGACGGCACCGCGTTCGTGCTGATGAGCAAGCACGCCCGTCTTTTCACCAAAAATACTGTAGAGGGGCCCGACAATGACATTTCTATCCCAGATCCGTCCGCTGCTTCAGGCGGAAACGCTGCGGCGGCTGCTGACACCCAGTGACATCATCCTGCTCGGCATCTGCCTTGCGTGCTTTTCCTACGGCTGCTATCGCGGCCTGCTGCGCACGGTGTTCGGCCTTGTGCAGGGGGTGGCGGCGTTCACCCTCGCGGGCTTCACCGCGCGCGTGTGCGCGCCCTATGCCGCGGAATATATCGTCATGCCGCTCGCGGGCAGGCTGTTCCAGGAAAGGGCGCAGGCCGCCTTATCCGGCGCGCTCGGCGCGGGCGGCGCAGGCACCTCCGCACTCGGCGGACTGCGCGCCCTGCTCGATGTCGAGCTGGTTTCCGCGGCGGCGCATCCGCTGCAGGCCGCGGCGGAGCAGGCCGCGCGCAGCATGGCGCAGAGCCTGTCCTATACCCTGCTGTTTTTCATCCTGATGGCGGTGTTCGGCACGCTGCTGCACACGCTGTTTCGCACGCTCAAGCTGCTCACCAAAATCGGGCCGATTGACGCGCTCAACCGCGTCGGCGGCGGTCTGCTCGGGCTTGCCGGCGCGCTGCTGCTGATTTTGCTGATTTTCGCGGTGCTTTCCGCGTTTTCCCCCGCTATTTTTTCCGATCTGGGTGTGCTTTCCCCGGCTGCACGCGAAAAAACCCTGCTCACCCGTTCCCTCTATGATCTCATCCTTCCCTATCTGCCTGCCGCGTAACGGCCGGCCCACATTTTCCCCAGTAAAGGAGAACAACATGCAGATGCCTATATGTTCGCGCTGCGGCAAAAATATTGCCGTGGTTTTTATCACCAAAATGGATCAGTCCGGCAAAACCTCGCACGAGGGCATGTGCCTCAAGTGCGCGCGTGAGCTGGGCATCAAACCCGTCGACACTCTCATGGAACAAATGGGCATTTCCGAAGACGATCTGGAAGCACTCACCGGCGAAATGAGCCAGTTTATCGACCTTTCCGCCCGGTCGCAGGACGACCGCGCGGACGAATACGACGACGACGGCGACGAGCCGGAAAATATCGAAGATCTGCCCGGCGGCGACGAGGACGAGGGCGAGCTTTCCACAACGCGCTCCTTCCCCTTCCTGGAAAACCTGTTCCAAAGCGGCGACAAGGCCGAGGAGCGACCGGCCTCCGCGCAGACCGAGAAAAAGGACGCCAAAAAGGACAAAAAGCGCAAATTCCTGACCGGCTACTGCGAGGATCTGACCGCGCGGGCGCGTGACGGCCGGCTCGACCGCATCATCGGCCGCGAACAGGAGACCGAGCGCGTCATCCAGATCCTCAACCGCCGCCAGAAGAACAACCCCTGTCTGATCGGCGAGCCCGGCGTGGGCAAGACCGCGGTCGCGGAGGGGCTTGCGCTGCGCATCGCCAAGGGCGAGGTGCCCTACAAGCTGCAAAACAAGGAGGTGCACCTGCTCGATCTGACCGCGCTCGTCGCGGGCACGCAGTTTCGCGGCCAATTCGAAAGCCGCATGAAGGGTCTGCTCGAGGAAGTCAAGCGGCTGGGCAACATCATTCTTGTCATTGACGAGATGCACAACATCGTGGGCGCGGGCGATTCCGAAGGCTCGATGAACGCCGCGAACATCCTCAAGCCTGCGCTGTCGCGCGGCGAAATTCAGGTCATCGGCGCGACCACCTTTGCCGAATACCGCAAGTATATCGAAAAAGACGCGGCGCTTGAGCGCCGCTTTCAGCCCGTCACCGTCGCCGAGCCCTCCGTTGCGGACACCGCGGAAATTCTGCGCGGCGTGCGCTCCTACTACGAAATGTTCCACGGTGTGCAGATTTCCGATGAAATTTGCGCCCAGGCCGCGACGATGTCCGAGCGTTATATCACCGATCGATTCCTGCCCGACAAGGCGATCGACCTCATCGACGAGGCCTGCTCGCGCCTCAACCTCAAAAGTCCGTTTATCAGCGACGCGCCGCGGCTGCAGGCCGAGCTGGACACCCTGCAAACCGAGCGCGATGAGCTGACCCAGGGCGAGCAGAGCGAGCAGACCTACGAGCGCCTTGCCCTGCTGCAAAGCCAGTCGCTGCAGCTGCAGGAGCGGCTCGACACCCTGCGCCGCCAGCCTGCCCCCGCGCTGACAACCGAGGATCTCGCCTCGGTCATCGAGCTGTGGACGGGCATTCCGGCCTCCAAGGTGCGCGAGGTGGAGTTTTCGCGTCTGACGACGCTCGAGGAGCGTCTGCGCGCGCACGTCATCGGGCAGGACGACGCGATCCGCGCCATCGGCGACGCGATCCGCCGCTCGCGCGCGGGCATTTCCCCCAAGAAGAAGCCGGTTTCCTTCCTGTTCGTCGGCCCGACCGGCGTGGGCAAGACCGAGCTTGTCAAGGTGCTCGCCGCCGATCTGTTTGACGCGCCCGAGTCCCTGATCCGCTTTGATATGTCGGAATTCATGGAAAAGCACACGGTTTCCCGTCTCATCGGCTCGCCTCCGGGCTATGTCGGGTATGACGAAGCCGGTCAGCTCACGGAAAAAATCCGCCGCCGGCCGTATTCTGTCATTCTCTTTGACGAAATTGAAAAGGCGCATCCCGATGTGCTCAACATTCTGCTGCAAATTCTCGATGACGGACGCGTCACCGACGCGCACGGCCGCGTGGTCAACTTTGAAAACACGGTTGTTGTCATGACCTCAAACGCGGGCTCGGAAAACAAAACGGTCGCCCTCGGCTTTGGCAAAACCGCCACCGAGCAGGGCAAGGATCGCGCCCTCAAGGCACTCGAGGGCATGATGCGTCCCGAATTTCTCAACCGCATTGACGAAATCATCGCCTTCAATCAGCTCACCGAGCCGGATTTCACGCGCATTGCGGATATTTTACTCGGCGAGCTGCGCGACGCACTCGCCGCGCGCGGCATCCGCCTGACCTGGGATGATTCCCTTGTGCAGTATCTCGTGCACAAGTCCTTTTCCACCAAGTACGGCGCGCGCAATCTGCGCCGTCTCATCGAAAAAGAGGTGGAAAACGCGCTCGCGGCCGAAATCGTCGCGGCCTATGACCGCGCCCTTTCCGGTGCCAACGTCACCGTATCAGACGACAAGCTCCGCGTTCAAACCATCTAGGCACCTCGCCGGTGCACCTCGCCGGTGCGGGCAGTGTCGACTGCGGTCGGGGCACCTCGCCGGTGCGGGCAGTGTCGACTGCGGTCGGGACGAGGGTGTTTCGGCATCATTGATGGCAGCAAAAAGCCGTAGGATTTCAAATCCTACGGCTTTTTTCCGAAGCGATCTCCGATGGGCGCAAAGCGTCCTTTTTTCTTTATTCCGCCGCCCTGCGCGCGTGCGCGGCCGCGTGCGCCACAATCTTTTCAAAGCTCTCGTCGCTGAGGTCATGCTCGATTTTGCACGCGTCTGCCGCCGCCACCTCGGGTGTCACGCCCAGCCGAATCAGAAATTCGGTCAGCAGCCGGTGACGGTTGTAAATGCGCTGCGCAATTTCCAGCCCGGGCGGCAGCAGGGTGAGATACCCCTCCGCGTCCATCTCGACATATCCGTTTTCGCGGAGGTTTTTCATGGCCACGCTGACGCTGGGCTTGGAAAGCTCCTTCTCCCGCACGATGTCGATGGAACGCACCTGCCCCTGCCGCTCCTGCAGCACCAAAATCGCCTCCAAATAGTCCTCAGCGGATTCGTGAATTTTCATAAAAATCTCCTTCCAATTCCGTCTGATTAAAACAATGTTAACACAAACTAACTAAAATTGCAAGGATGTCTCAAAAGCACTTGACAAAGACGGTTAGACGCGGTAAACTCAAGATCGCAGAGATAGGTTAGGTTCACCTAACTTTCCCGTATACAGGAAAACCTGATCTCAATTGTTGATAGGGGAGGAGACCTATGATGCCCTTGACGATGGCAAAAACGGGAGAGACCGTGACCATTCGGCGCATCTCCGGCAGGGACGATGTGCGGCAGCATCTGGCGGAGCTGGGGTTCGTGGTGGACGGCACGGTGACGGTGGTCAGCGAGCTTGCCGGAAACCTCATTTTACAGGTAAAAGACAGCCGGGTCGCGCTGGACAGAACCATGGCGAACCGGATTATGATTTGAGGAGGAATGACAGTGAAAACACTGAAGGATATTAAGGTGGGCGATACCGCCACAGTGGTCAAGCTGCACGGCGAGGGCGCGGTGAAGCGCCGTATCATGGACATGGGCATCACCAAGGGTGTGGCGGTGCACGTGCGCAAGGTTGCGCCGCTCGGCGACCCCATGGAGCTCAACGTGCGCGGCTACGAGCTGAGCATCCGCAAGGCAGACGCGGAAATGATCGAGGTGCAGTAAGCGGTTCGGTTTGGCAATGCGGCTTCGGCCGCCCTTTTTCACAGCAAAAGTTAGTCTTAGTTGACTTTTCGAGAGGAGATCACGATGGATATCAAAATCGCCCTTGCCGGCAACCCGAACTGCGGTAAAACCACCTTATTCAACGATCTGACCGGCTCCAACCAATATGTGGG
>CAZOJP010000014.1:0-40320 GCA_964580155.1 uncultured Intestinibacillus sp.
CTTTTCAAGCATGATTTGAAAACTCCCCCTCTATAAATTTTTTAGACTTACATTGATATATTAACAATTTATTCACACTTTTGCAACTACTATTTACCGCCTCGGGTTTTTTTCTGCAATTCGGCTGTGAAACCTCTGTGATTGCCCCTATTTCTTCCAAAAAGCGCCCTTCGTATCCAAAACGAAGGGCGCATTTGCGGCTATACCCACTTTAAAATATCCTTGCGCATACGGGCAATGATGCGCTTTTCCAGCCGAGAAATATAGGACTGCGAGATGCCGAGCTCGTCTGCAACCTCCTTTTGCGTTCTGCCTTCGCCGCCGCCCAACCCGAACCGCATGGAAATAATGTGCTTTTCGCGCGCAGGCAGATGGGACAGCGCGCGCAGCAAAAGCTGCCGGTCGACGTCGTCCTCAATGGGGCGCAGGACGCTGTCCGGCTCTGTGCCCAGAATATCGGATAGCAGCAGCTCGTTTCCGTCCCAATCCGAGGACAGCGGCTCGTCAAACGACACCTCCGCGCGCTGCCCGGATATCTTGCGCAGGTGCATGAGGATTTCGTTTTCGATGCAGCGCGAGGCATAGGTTGCGAGCTTGGTGTTTTTGTCGCTTTTATAGGTGCCGACCGCTTTGATAAGGCCGATTGTACCGATGGAGATCAGATCCTCCGCGCCCACGCCTGTATTTTCGAATTTGCGTGCGATGTAGACGACCAAACGCAGGTTGTGCTCGATCAGGGTGTCGCGCGCCGCAGGCTCTCCCGCCCGCCAGGCCGCAAGCGCGCGCGCTTCCGATTCCGTGTCGAGCGGCGGGGGCAACACCTCCGAGCCGCCGATGTACTGCACCGATGTGCGGCGCCGCACGCGCGAAAGCGCAAGCCGCAGCAGATTGGTGAGCCATAAGGTTGTCATTTTTGTCCCCTTTCTCCGCCGGCTTTGTGCCGTTCCACCTGTTACAAGCCGATTAAACCCTCGTATCGTCCACCCGCAATATTTTGCGGACTGATCGCCGCATAGCCGTCAAACGGCGCGCCCCCTCCGCGCGTCGCGCGCTCCAGCCGGAACATGAGCAGCAGTCCGCCCGCCGTGCCCACCGCCTGAAACGGCAGCAGCCGAAACTGCGCGCAATGAGACGCGGGAATCCTGGCAAACAGATCCGCCGCATTTTGACCGGACAGCGCCGTGCACACAAAGCGCACCTCGGGCGGCAGAAGGCGCGCCGCCGCACCGCGTTCCAGCACGAGCACTGCCCTGCCGCTGACCGGGTCGGTCAGGTCGCATCCGCTGTCGAGCAGCAGGGTGCAGCGCGTCGTGCGTCCAAACGCGGTCAAGGTGACCTCCTCGGTTGTGCGGTGCACCGCGCCGTGCTTGGCGCTGCCGCGAAACAAAGCCCCCGTGAGGACATAGGCGATCGCGGCGGCGCAAAACACCACGCGCAGCGGCACATTCAAATAGTAAACGCCGCCCGCTCCGAGCGATACACCCGTCGCAAGATACAGCGCCACCGCAATCCCCGCGAGCGCACAGGAAGCCGCAAGGAACACCGCGTACAGCCTGCCGAGCGGCGCATATCGCCCGAAGGCCAGCGCAACCAGACCGAAGCCGGCCGCGAGCCGCATCGGCAGGCTGACAAGAATCGGCGGCACGGGGAACACCGTCAGCGCGGCGTAAAGCGCGCCCGCGAGCGCGCCGAGCGCCAGGCGCACGCGCGGCACATGCACACCTGCGAGCTGCGCTGTCAGTGTGAGCAGTACGAAATCCACCGCGCCGTTAATCGCCATCAGCGCGTCCAGGTAGATGACCTCCACACGATGCCCCCCCTCCTGTCCTTTTATTATAGGAGGGGCTTTCGGATTATTTTGTCAATCCGAACCGATGCTTTGGGGCGGTTGTGCGTGCAAAAGCGACAGGCTACTCCATGTACAAGCCCCGTACAAGCCCTGTCTGCACGCAAAAAAGCCGCCCTCACGGACGGCCTTTTCGATACGATCTGTTATGATTTTGCAATTTGAATACGCTGTGTAATTGTTCCGGTGACCGAAAGCGATTGACTCACCGTTTGGTATCCACTGCACGATACACGCGCCGTATAGTCGCCGCGCTTCACCTGGAAGCTCGCCAAGCCGTCCTTGCCGGTCGTGATGGACTGCCCGCCCAATGTAACGGTTGCATCCGACAGATTCGCGCCGTTCTGATCCGTCACATAGAGGTTGACGGTCTCCATAATCGCCGCAGTGAAGCTGACCGACTGGCCGCCCGAAACGCTGATCGTGCGTGTCAGGGTTTCCGCGAAGCGGTCGTGCTTGGCGGTCAGGGTGTAGCTGCCGCGCTTGACATATGCGGTTGCAAGCCCCTCTATGTTCGTGGTCAGCGTCTGCGCCGGTGTCGCGCCGTCGGTCGAGCTGCCGCTCGGCGCGAGTGCAATCTCTACGCCCTCGAGCGCCGTGCCGAGGTCGTCAATCACCGCCACCTTGACCGCATAGGTCGTGACATAGTTGACGCGCAGCACCGGATCGGTGCCCGACGACATATCAAAGACCAAATCGATAGAGCCCGTGGATTTGCTGGGCGCGAGGTCGGACAGCGCGGTCTTGCTCAGGATCACCTGATTGCCCGAAATTTTATACTGCCAGTTTTCTTGCAGCGTTTTATCACCGAATGTAATCTTGCTGAGGGTCGCGTCCTCTACGCGGTTGAGCGTCACCGTCAGATCCTGATAGCCGCCGCTTGACGTGTTGGCATCAAAATCGACCGAGGTGGGCTTGACCTCATTTCTGGGAGAGCTGTCCTCAATCGTGAGGGACAGTGTCGGGTTGTTGCCCGCGCTGACCTCAAATGTCATGGTATACACACCGGTCGAGCGTTTTTCAAGCGTGGCGCGCTGCAAAATGACCGCGCCGGTCGTGCCGTTATAGGTGTAATCCGTGCCGCGCTCAAGCGTCGTACCCGCGAGCTTGATACTATTGAACACCGTGCCCTTGGAAAGCTGCAGCGTCGCCGTCAGATTGGCGTACTTTTCCGAGCGCTGATACTTGTCAAAGGTGGCGGAGGTTATATCCACATAGTTCTTTGCGGAGTTCGTGATCGCAATCGGAAGCGTGCCGCGCGCGCCGTCCTCAAAGCTCACCACGATCGAGTAGCTACCTTCCTTTAGCTTTGCGATATAGCTTTTATAAAGGCGGAAGCCCTTGTCGGTCAGGCGGTAATCCGTTCCCTCTGTGAGTACGTTCGTGCCGTTTGTCAGCTTGGTCACCTTTGCCGGATCGCCGCTCATCGTATAGTCTGTATAGGTATCCAGCGCGCTCGCATTGCCGATATCAAAGCTTGCGCTGCTCGGGGTGATGACGATGCTGTTGGAGGACGCGGTCTTCTCGCCCGCGACTGTTGCGGTTACGCCGCTTGCAAGCACCAGACTGGCAGGCTGCATCGAGAGCGAGCAGCCGGAAACGTTGAGCACTGCTTTCTGGACGGATCCGGTGCCCGTGACCGTCGTTGCGGCGTTGGCGGTCAGCGTGTTGATTGCGGAGCGCGAGGTTGTCGTGACCGCGGCGGCACCGCTTGCCGTCAAGCTCCACAGCGAACCGTCGAGCGCGACGGTGGGCTTTTTGTCGCCCGTGATTGCCACATCGGAGAAGCCTCCTGCGCTCACATCAAGGGACTGCTCGTCAAGCGAGCAGCTCGTCTGCACCTCGGTTTTGCCGATGTTCGTCTTGCCCGTGGTGACAATGTCGAGCGTGTGCGCAAGCGGAGAGGACACCACGAGCTTGGGTGCGGTCACGCCGTCCAGGGTGACTGCGCCGCCGGACACGATGATTTTGCCGTCTACCGTGACATTCGTCAGCGTGACCGCTTCGCTCAGCGCGCCTTCTGTAATGTACAGATCGCCCTTGATTTCCGTATTGGACAGCGTGCTGCCCGCGGAGATCGTCGCATTTTTGACATCACCGCGCAAATTGGCGGCGGTGTAGCTGACACCGCTCTTGTCCATCGAGGTGCCCATATAGTTGTACAGAATCTTGGCAAATTCCGCGCGTGTAATCGTATTTTTCGGCTTAAAGGTGCCATCGGTGTAGCCGACGAGATAGCCTGCTTCCACCGCCTCGGCGATATAGCCCTCGCTCCACGAGCTGATTTGCGCCTTATCCTTAAACGTGATGGAGGCTGTATTGCTTTCCGGCGCGACCTTGTGCAGACGGCCGATGATTGTCGCGGCCTGCTCGCGTGTAATGTTGCCGAACGGGTCCATCTTGTTGTTGCCCACGCCCGTGATATAGCCGTGCGCGACCGCAACCTGAATCGGCTCATAGTACCAGCCCTGCGCGCCGGTGGAATCGGTCTGCGGCACATCGCTGAAGCTGATCTGCGCCTTTTCGGTAAAATTGAACGCGCGGTTGAGATAGCGCATAAACTCGGCGCGTGTGACCGTCTGCGCCGGCTTGTAGCTGCCGTCGGCGGACGGCTTCATCACCTCAAGCTCGCTGAGATATGTAATGTATTGCTTTGCCCAATGGTTGGACAGATCATCCGCCGCCAGCGCCATGGGACTGGCTGTCAGCAGCATGGTACCCGCAAGAACCGCGGATAAAAATTTCTTCAAAGCAGCTCACCTCTTTCGCATCATTGGTTGCGTGTATCTGTTGTCTTTTCTATTTTAACACCTTTTGCCCTTTTTGTGTACTATTATTTGTCAGGCTCATCGTGCGGCGCATACAAAGCGCACAAACTGCCGCCCCTTGCGGCTGACCCCGGTGAACGCGAGCACATGCACGCGTCCCTTGCCGCGCACCGTGATGCGATCCCCCGTTTCAATCTCTTTTTCCGCCTTCACACATTCAAGCTGGTTGACGAATACGCGCCCGCCGGCGATCTCGCTTTGCGCCTCGGTGCGCGACAGCCCGAAGGTCAGCGCGACAATATTATCAAGCCGCGCGGACGCCACGCTGCCCTCGCGCGTTTCGCCCTGCGTCTGCGCAGCTTGCAGCGCGGACAGCGGCACTTCCTCCAGCGAAAGCCGTTTGCGTCCGGCCTGCGCAAAATGCAGCCGCACAAACTCCGCAACCTCGCGCAGCACCAGCACCTCCGCCCCCTGCTCGCCCACCAGAATATCTCCGATGCTGTCGCGGCGCAGCCCCAGCCCCATGAGCGCGCCGAGATAATCGCGGTGCGTCAGCGTGTCCGCCGCGTGCTTGTGCGCGCGCAGCAGCACAAGGGGGCTGTTTTCCTGCGTTTGCGCGTCCTCCGCGGTCAAATAATCGGGGTAAAACACTGCGCACGCGCGCTCCGCGTCCGCATAGCCGCCGACAAAAACCGTCTGCCCCTCACCGCCCGCAAGGCGCGCCGCCTGCGCGACCATCGAGCGCTCGCGCAGATCGAGAAAGCGCGTGCTTGTCAGATAACTGCGCGCGCGGCAGGTTTCCAGCTTATCCAGCGCGTTCGCCAGCAGCATCCGGTCATCGTCCGAGCGTGCCAGTGCGCGCAAAATTTCGTCCTTACTTTTCATAGCGCCTCCTTTCACGGTATCTTTTATTGTACAGGAAGTCAAAATCGTTTACAATATAAGCAGCACGAATTTACAGGGAGGTTCTGTTTTATGGTACGCGATGAAGTTTTACGCGCGCTCGAAGCACAGCGCGGACAGTGCATCAGCGGTGCGGCACTCGCGCAAAGGCTTGGTGTGTCGCGCGCGGCCGTCTGGAAGGCCATCGAAAAGCTGCGCGCGGACGGGCTGATGATCGACGCCCTCACAGGCGAGGGTTATGCGCTGCGCGCGGACGACGATACCCTGACCGCCGAGGCGGTGCACGCCGCACGGGAAACGCACGCGCTCGGCAGCGCGCTCACGGTTCTCCCCGAGACCGATTCGACCAATTCGCTCATGAAGCGCGACTACACGGACGCGCCGCACGGCTTCACGCTCATTGCGCGCACGCAGACCGCGGGCCGCGGCAGACTGGGCCGCACCTTTTGCTCGCCCGACGGCGGACTGTATATGAGCGTGCTGCTGCGCCCCCGTCTGCCGCTGGCGCAGCTCAATTTCGTCACACTCGCCGCAGCGGTCGCGGTGTGCCGCGCGCTCGAACGCCTGACATCCGTCGCGCCCTCTATTAAATGGGTGAACGACGTGCTCGTGGACGACCGCAAGCTGTGCGGCATCCTGACCGAAGCCGCTATCGAGGGCGAAACCGGCGCGATCGACTTTGTCGTGGTCGGCATCGGGATCAACCTGCGGCTGGACCGCACAGCGCTGCCGCCCGAGGTGCAGCCGATCGTGTGCGCACTCGCGGAGCTGACGCACGACGTGCCGCGCCGCGCGGTGCTCGCCGCCGCGATTCTCGACGAGCTGGGCACGGCCTATGCGCTGCTCGAGCGCGGACAGTCCGACCTGCTGCTTGCGGAATACCGCGCGCGTCTGTGCGTGCTCGGCCGCATGGTGCGCGTGTGCACACCGCAGGGCAGCTACGAAGCGCGCGTGCACGGTTTGGACGAAGACGGACACTTGCAGGTGTGCACGGCGGACGGTGTGCGGCACACGCTGTCCTCGGGTGAAATCAGCATCCGTCTATAAAATAGACGGTAAAATCCCCCTCTTTGTTTCAATCGCAGCATAAAAAGGCGGCCTGCCGAAGCAGGTCGCCTTTTTATGGTATTTTATCAGATCTCCATGATGACCGGAAGGATCATCGGGCTTCTTGCGGTTTTCTGGAACAGATACTCGCCGAGCACGTTTTTCAGCTCGCCCTTGATGCCGTTCCAGTCGTGGATATTCTCGCCGGCGCACTTGTCGAGCGCCTTCTGCGAAATGCGGCGCAGCTCCTCCATGAGGGCGTCCGCCTCCTTGACATAGATAAATCCGCGGGACACAATATCCGGTCCGGCAATGACCACGCCGCTTTCGCGGTCCATCGTCACGACGACGACAAGCAGACCGTCCTCTGCAAGGTGTCTGCGGTCGCGCAGCACCGCGGTGCCGACATCGCCGATGCCCAAACCGTCCACCAGCACGCGGCCGGACGGCACGGGGTTTGCCAGACGCGCGGTTTTTTCCGTGATTTCGATGGGTCGGCCAATCTCGGAAATGATGATGTTTTTCTCGTTCACACCCATTTGACGCGCAAGCTGACCGTGCATTTCGAGGTGACGGTGTTCGCCGTGCACCGGAATGAAATACTTGGGCTTGCACAGCGCCAGCATGAGCTTTTGCTCCTCCTGGCACGCGTGACCCGAGACATGAATCATCGCGCTGCGGTCGTACACGATTTCCGCGCCCTTTTTCGACAGCTCGTTAATCATGGAATAAACCGCTTTTTCGTTGCCCGGAATCGCGGACGCCGCAATGAGGATGCGATCGCCGCGGCTGACCTCGACCTGCTTGTGCGAGGAATAGGCCATGCGGTAAAGCGCGGACATGGTCTCACCCTGTGAACCGGTGGACACAATGACAATCTTGTTCTGCGGGTATTTGTTGATCGTATTGAGATCAATCATCACCTTTTTGTCGTCGTGCAGATACCCAAGCTCCATCGCCACCGCGGAGATATTCTCCATGCTGCGTCCGCAAATTGCGACCTTGCGCCCGTGGCGCGCCGCCAGATCGAACACCTGCTGCAAGCGGTAGATGTTGGATGCAAAGGTCGCGATGATGATGCGCTGGTCGCAATCCTTGAAATATTTTTCAAAGGACGCGCCGACGACCTGCTCACTCGGGGTGAAGCCCATGCGCTCGACGTTCGTCGAATCGCTCATCAGCGCAAGCACGCCTTCCCTGCCCAGTTCGCCGAAGCGCGCAAGGTCGATCACCTCGCCCGAAACCGGTGTCAGGTCGATCTTGAAGTCACCTGTGTGCACCAGCGTGCCGAGCGGCGTGCGAATGGCAAGCGCGACAGAGTCCGCGATCGAGTGGTTCGTGTGGATAAACTCAATCTCAAAGCAGCCCAGGCTGACGCGGTCTCCCGCCTTGACGCGCATGAGCTTGACCTTGTTGAGCATGCGATGCTCGGTCAGCTTGTGCTCCACAATGCCGCAGGTCAGGCGCGTTGCGTAAATCGGCACGTTGATATCGCGCAGAACATAGGGAATCGCACCAATGTGGTCCTCATGTCCGTGCGTGATGACAAAGCCGCGCACCTTGCTGCGGTGGCGCTTGAGATAGGTGATGTCCGGAATGACGAGATCCACGCCCAGCATGTCGTCATCCGGGAATGCCAAGCCGCAGTCGATGACAATGATGTCGCCGCCATACTCAATCGCGGTCATGTTCTTGCCGATTTCGTCAAGACCACCCAACGGTACAATCTTCAGTTTTTCTTTCATAATTGTTTATCACTTTCCTTTTCAGCGTAAATTTTGTTGTGAAAACGGCGATTGCCGCCCATTAATAGGGAAGGCCGCGCAAAACGTGCGCGCTGCGTCCCTGTTTTTCAAATTTCGGTTGTACAGCGATAACAACGTCATCTAGCAGTGTACAAATTTATGCAAGATTATTATAACATGTTCCCTCTCCGTTTGTACAGTCCTAATTCCGCCCCGGCTTCAAAGTCATGTACGGTGACGTGCGTGCATCCGCCGCGCGAGGTTACACGTTGCCGCTAAAATGCTGATTCTTCGTGATTTTGTACCAATTATACGCTTTAGTCGGACGGAAAAATCATTGCATTTTTCACCAATCGCAAAAAAGTGTTTGACAAACCAATTCTCGCCGTGTATTATAAATGACAAGTTGGTAACAATCTGAAGGCAAGACGGTAACAAATCGGCCGTCGCGATGCGCCCCATCGGCGCGCCTTCCCGAACGCAACCAAGGAGAGATTTATGTTTTTCAGTTTAAAAAACAACATGCGCGGCATCCTCATCGCCGCAATGTGCCTGTTTGCACTGACGGTTTCCGCCTTCGCGGCGGACCTTGCAGCAATCGCGCCGGTCGGCACGGCCGCCGCGGAGGGCACGGTGCTGAGCGCGCAGCAGGTTGACACCGCCGCACAGGCGGAAGCCGAGCGCGCCGCTGCCGCACAGGCTGTGGCGGAGGCCTCGCGCCTCGCGCTGCTCACCTATCAGCCGGTTTACGGCGGTGTGGTTTGCTTCTCTGAAGCCAAGGGCACGAGCGAAGCCATCGCGCTCAATAGCAGCGCACTTGGCAGCTACAAGCTGACCTTCTACTGCCCGTGCACGCAGTGCTCAGGCCGCTGGGGCGGCAGCACAAGCTCGGGCGCACGCGCCACCGAGGGACGCACGATTGCAGTCGATCCGCGCAAAATCCCGATCGGCAGCCGCGTCTTCATCGAAGGCTACGGCGACTTCATCGCGGAGGATGTCGGCGGCGCCATCAAGGGCAACCGCATCGATGTTTTTGTCAATTCACACAGCCGTGCCCGCCAGCTCGGTGTGCAGCACGCCAATGTTTATATTATGAACTAAACACACGGTTTTCTCTCGCGGCGAAGCTGGGCTTCGCCGCTTTTTCTTGTGTTTTTTTCGCAAGTCTGCTATAGTATCAGCAAACGAGGTGATTTTGATGAACACAAACAAACGCCGCGACGAAATCGCGCGTGTGCTTGCGGAAAGCGAAGCGCCGCTGAGCGCAACCGCGCTCGCGTCGCGCTTTTCGGTGAGCCGGCAGATCATCGTGGGCGATATTGCGCTGCTGCGTGCGGGCGGGCTCGCCGTGCTCGCGACACCGCGCGGTTATATCCTCGAAACTCCGGCAAGCGACGCGCAAACCTTTGAAAAAACCATCGTATGCGCGCACGACGACACCCGCATCGCGGAAGAGCTGTACGACATCGTCGACTTGGGCGGCGCAGTGCTCGATGTCACGGTCGAGCATTCCATCTATGGCGAGCTGTGCGCGCCGCTTCGCATTTTCTCACGCTATGACGCGGATTTGTTCATGGAAAAAATCCGTATGCCCGGCGTGCGGCCGCTGTGCGACCTGACCGGCGGCGTGCATCTGCACCGCGTGCGCTGTGCGGACGAAGCCACGTTTGCGCGCATCGAGCGCACGCTGATGGACAAAAAACTGCTCCTGCCGCGCTGATTTTTGTGCAAAGCTGCAATTGAAAAATTTTCAGAGCGTGCTATAATAGCCTAGACATGTGTCAAGACACCTGTCTGGGCTATTGAACTTCACACATAAAAAGGAGCGCTTTATTATGACTTCCACTTCCAGCCAAAAGCTGTACCGCATGGTGCTGGCCGCCCTGCTGTGCGCGGTCGGCATTGTCATTCCCATGTTCATGCCGCGCGTCACGATCGGCCCCATGTCGTTCACGCTCGCCAGCCACGTTGCAATCTTCCTCGGTATGTTCATCTCGCCCGCAGTCGCCATTGCGGTCTGCCTGGGCACGACGCTCGGCTTTTTCTTCACCGCGCCGTTCATCGTCGCGATGCGCGCAGCCTCGCACATCATTTTCGCAACCACGGGTGCGCTGATTCTGCAAAAAAATCCCGATATCATCCGCCGTCCCGCGTCGAGCGCACTGTTCAACCTCGGCATCTCCGCCATCCACGGCCTTGCGGAGGCGATCATTGTGACACCGCTGTTCCTGCGCGGCGATATGGCGGCGAACCTGACCGATCTCGGCTTTTTCACCGCGATCATCCTGCTTGTCGGCGTGGGCACAATGGTGCATTCCATGGTCGACTATTCGATCTCCATCGTGCTGTGGAAGCCGCTGCAGTCCGTGCTGCGCCCGGCGGCGCATCAGATCGCCCAATAATTTTGAACCTGTAAAGAGCACCGGAAACCGCGGTTTCCGGTGCTCTTTTCTGCTTTATCCCAGCACTTTTTGTGCAAAATAGATCGAACCCATCGCGTCCTTGGAGTAGCAGTCCGCCCCGATCATGTCCGCATATTCCTGCGTCAAAACCGCGCCGCCGACCATAATCCTGCAGTCCGGCTTGTCCTGCCGCAGCCGCCCGATTGTATCCGCCATGCTGGGTACGGTCGTTGTCATGAGCGCACTCAGCCCGACGAGGCGCACGTCCTCGCGCAGCGCGGTGTCCACGATGAGCTGTGGGTCGACGTCCTTGCCGAGGTCAATCACGTCGAAGCTGTAATTTTCAAGCAGCACCTTAACGATGTTCTTGCCGATGTCGTGCACGTCTCCCTTGACCGTCGCCAGAATGACCTTGCCGCGCTTTTGCTGCGCGCCGCCGTGCTGCGACAGATGCAGCTTGATGACCTCAAACGCCGCCTTTGCCGCCTCCGCGCTCATCAAAAGCTGTGGCAGGAACAGTTCACCCGTTTCAAAGCGCTTGCCCACGCGGTCGAGCGCGGGAATCAGCTCTCCGTCGATAATTTCGAGCGGCTGTTGCGTCTCCAGCATGGCGGCCGCGGCGGTGTGCGCGCGCTCCTGCAAGCCCTTTGCAATCGCCTCGCCGAGCGTCATGTCCGCTTTTTCTGCAGCCGCGGCGGTTTTGGGCGCGTTGCCGTACTGTGCGATGTAGTCCGCGCAGTTTTCATCAATGCCTGCGAGCGCCCGATAGCCGTGGTATGCGCGCATCATCTCCTCGGAATTGGGGTTGATGATGCCGAAGTCCAGTCCGCTTTGCAGCGCCATCGTATAGAAGGTCGCGTTAATCTGCGCGCGCTGCGGCAGGCCGAACGAAATGTTGGACACACCGAGAATGGTTTTGACCCCCAGCTCCTCGCGCACGCGGCGCAGCGCCTCCAGTGTCGTGACCGCGCCGTAGCGATCCGCACTGACCGTCATGCACAGCACGTCGATGACGACATCCTTTTTGTCGATGCCGTAGGCCGCGGCGGTTTCGACAATTTTTTTCGCGACCGCAAAGCGGCCCTCCGCGGTTTCCGGAATGCCGCCCTCATCGAGCGCCAGCCCGACGACCACGCCGCCGTACTTCGCAACAAGCGGAAACACGGCTTCCATATTTTCGCGCTTGCCGTTGACCGAGTTCACCATCGCTTTGCCGTTATAGTAGCGCAGCGCGCGCTCCATCGCGGTGATGTTCGTGGTGTCAATCTGCAGCGGCAGGTCGATGACCGACTGCACCTCGCGCATGACGCGCACCATCATGTCCGGCTCGTCAATTTCGGGCAGACCGACGTTGACATCCAGGATGTGCGCGCCGCTATCCTGCTGCGCGAAGCCCTCACCGAGGATGTAATCGAGGTCGCCGTCGCGCAGCGCCTGCTTAAAGCGCGATTTTCCGGTCGGGTTGATGCGCTCGCCGATGATGAGGGGACTGTCATCTGCCACAACCGCGCGCGCATAGGAGGTGACGATGGTATCGCGCTTGGGTTCGATGGGCGGCGGCGCGATGGCGGCGCAGGACGCATGTAGCGCGCGAATATGATCGGGTGTCGTGCCGCAGCAGCCGCCGAGCACCCATGCGCCCTGCGCGGCAAAGGTGTGCATGGTCGCGGCAAAGGTGTCCGCGTCGATGTCATAGGTCGTTTGGCCGTTTTCAAACTTGGGCAGACCCGCGTTGGGGTTGACGATGACCGGCACGCTCGCATAGCGCAGCAAATCGGTCACAAACGGTGCCATCTGCACCGGACCCAGTCCGCAGTTGACGCCGAGCGCATCCACGCCCAGCCCTTCGAGCAGCGCCACCACACCGGGGACGTTGCCGCCCGTCAGCAGCTTGCCCTTCTCGTCAAATACGACGGTTGCAAACACGGGCAGCTTGCAGTTTTCCTTGGCGGCGAGCACCGCCGCTTTGAGCTCGTACGCGTCCGACATGGTTTCGATGAGCACGAGATCCGCACCTGCCGCCGCGCCCGCCTTGACCATATCCGCAAACGCGTCGTACGCGTCGTCGAAGGACAGGTCGCCGAGCGGCTGCAGCAGCTTGCCGGTCGGCCCGATGTCGAGCGCGACCAGACCGTCCGCCCCCATTGCGGCGCGCGCGTTTGCAATCGCGGCGGCAATCAGCTCCGCGGCATCGTGTCCGCTGCCTGCGAGCTTAAGCCGGTTTGCGCCGAAGGTGTTCGCGGTCGCGATGTCCGCACCCGCGTCCCGATATGCGCGGTGAATCTCGGTCAGCACTGCGGGGCGCTCGATGTTCCACAGCTCGGGCAGGCCGCCGGGCGCAAGTCCGCGCTCTTGCAGCAGGGTTCCCATGCCGCCGTCAAAAATGACCACGCGTGTTCCCAATAATGTTCTGATGTCCATACTAGCTCCTTCTGAACGCACAATCCCGCTTTGCGCAGGCCTCGCAGCCTGCGATATGGCATTTTTCGTCGGTGGGCGACAGCCCCATGACCGCGGTGACCGACTTGCCCGGCACGAGTGCCAGCCCCCCGGTCACCGTCAGCCCGATGCGCCGCGGCGTATCGAGCACACGCGTGAGCGCGCGCTGATGCTCAATGGAAAAATCACCGTAGCCGGGGCTGAAGCGCGGACGCACAAACAGGCCGCGCGCGTGCGCCTGCGCGGTGATTTCACGCTGACAGGTGTCGCAGTATTCCTCGATATACGCGGCGGCGGCCGCCTGCATGACCGCGGCGCGGCTCATCTGCATGTGCGAATAGCGCGCAATCAGCCGGTCGACCGCGGGGCCGAGTGTGGCGGCGAACAGCACGACCTCGCTGCAGCCGCGCAGATTTTTGCCGAGATTGCGGCTCGTGACGGTCAAGCCGCCGAAATACAGGGTGTCGTCCTGCCGCGTCAGCCGGAAGCTGCGGTGGATGCTTTTGCACGCGGCATACTGCGCCAGATCGTGCAGGCACTCCTCCGCAAGCTGTGCGGTCGCCTCGTCCGGCGGTGTCGCGCCATATCCGAGATAACGAAAAATCTCGCGGCGGTTCACTTCCATTACTGCTTGTCCCCGATGATATACGACAGATTGTCGACGATGGCCTCCGCGATCTCGGGGCGGTTCATCGAGTAAATGTGGATCGCCTGCACGCCGTTTGCGATAAGGTCGATGATCTGCTCGGTCGCATAGGCGATGCCCGCCTGCTTCATCGCGTCGGGCTTGCCGCCCCACTTGTCCACAATGGTCTTAAAGCGCGTGGGCAGATAGGTGCCCGACAGCTCGCACGAGCGCGCAATCTGCCGGCCGTTGATGACCGGCATGATGCCCGCGACGACGGGAACCGTAATGCCGCGCTCGCGGATGCGGTATAGGAAGTTATACAGCACATTGTTGTCGAAAAACATCTGCGTCGTCAGAAAATCCACGCCGCAGTCGACCTTGTGCTTCAGGTGCGCGATGTCGTCCTCCTTGTGCGCACACTCGGTGTGCCCCTCGGGATAGCATGCCGCGCCGATGCAGAAATCCCCGCGCGATTTGATTTCGCTGACAAGCTCACTCGCGTAGCGGTACTGCTCGGGCAGCGGAAACGCCGCATCGGCCGGAATGTCGCCGCGCAGCGCGAGCACATTTTCGATGCCGCTTGCGCGCATGGCGTCCAGCTGGTGCGCAACCTCCTCGCGCGTGGAGGACACGCAGGTCAAATGCGCGAGCGCGGTCACGTCCAGATCGTTTTGCACATGGGATGCGATTTTGACCGTGTTGCGGCTGGTGCCGCCGCCTGCGCCGTATGTAACACTCATAAAATCAGGACGCAGACCGGACATTCTATCGACCGCGCCGATGACTGTGTCAAACGCGGAATCGTTCTTGGGTGGAAAGGCTTCGAGAGACAGGGTCACGCGATCCTGCTTCAGAATGTCGATAATTTTCATGTTGTTTCCTCTTTCCGGTCTTTCGTACTGTAGCAGCTTGAATTATTGGTTCTGTTCTATAGTATAACATGCGTGCGTAGATGCATGCAACCGTCAGAATGACCGCAAAAACGCGCATGCAAATCCGGTTTTTTGCTGTATTCCTTGCATTCATTTTTTTCGTGTGCTATGATTGCAAGTAGCTTTATTCGCACCCATGGGCAAAAAGGGAGATCATGTATGGATTTGTTCTTAAAAATCAACGAAAGCATCAATAGCTTTGTGTGGGGACCGGTTATGATTGTGCTTCTGATGGGCACGGGTCTGGTCTTCACGCTGCGCAGTCACGGACTGCAATTCCGCCGCTTCGGCTACATCATGAAGGAAAAGGTCGGCCGTCTGTTCACGGGCGGCGCGGGCAAGGGCATCGCGGACGGCGCGGTCTCGCCGTTTCAGGCGCTGACCACTGCGCTCGCGGGTACGATCGGCACGGGAAACATCGTCGGTGTCGCGACCGCGATCACGACAGGCGGCCCGGGCGCCATCTTCTGGATGTGGGTGTCCGCGCTCGTCGGCATGATGACGAAATACTCAGAAATCGTGCTTTCGGTTCATTTCCGCGACCGCAACAGCCAAAATGAGTGGCGCGGCGGGCCGATGTACTACATCGAGCGCGGTCTGAACCTCAAATGGCTCGCGACGATCTTCGCCGCGTTCGCGTTCTGCGCCACGCTCGGCACCGGCAACCTGACGCAGATTAACGCAATCGCAAGCTCGATGCATGCCGCGTTTCACATTCCGCCCATCGCGACCGGCATCGTGGTCGCGGTGCTCATCGCGGTGGTCATTTTGGGCGGTGTCAAGCGCATCGGCCGCATTTCGGAAAAGGTCGTGCCGTTCATGTCGCTGTTTTATGTATCCGGCGCAATCGCGGTGCTGATCATCAACCGCGACGCACTGCTGCCCTCCCTCGCGCTTATTTTCCGCTCCGCGCTCACCCCGTCTGCCGCGGTCGGCGGCTTCCTCGGCGCAAGCGTTATGAAGGCCATCCAGATGGGCATGGCGCGCGGCATCTTCTCGAACGAGGCCGGTCTGGGCACTGCGCCGATCGCGCACGCGGCGGCGGACACCGAGCAGCCGGTCGAGCAGGGGCTGTGGGGCGTGTTCGAGGTGTTCATGGACACGATTATCGTGTGCACCTGCACCGCGCTCATCATTTTGACAAGCGGCCTGTGGAGCTCCGGCATCGAGGGCGCAAATCTGACGATGGCGGCATTCTCGCAGGCGCTGCCGCACGTCGGCGGCTTCATCATCACCATTTCTCTGTTTTTCTTTGCGCTTTCCACCATGCTGGGCTGGTCGTATTACGGCGAAAAATGCTTTGAATATTTATTCGGCGAGCGGTTTGTAAACCTATACCGTGTCCTATTCGTACTGGTCACGGTGCTCGGCTCGGTCGTCGAGCTCAAGCTCGTCTGGGCGGTTTCGGACACCCTCAACGGCCTGATGGCAATCCCAAACCTCATCGGTTTGCTCGGACTTTCCGGTGTGGTTCTGCGCTTGACCCGCGACTACTTCGGAGAAAAAATGTAGCTCCAATGGCATAAAAACGGCGGCTGTCCACATGGACAGCCGCCGTTTTTATCATGTTGCTTGCTTTGCCGCCCTTTAGTGCGGCTCGTCGGATTCGGTTTCGTCCGATTGCGCGGTTTCCTCGGGCGGCGCAGGCTCGTCGGACGGCTGCGGCGCTTCGGGTGCGCGCCAGTAGGGGGTCTGCGCCGCGCTGTCCGATCTGGCCAGAGGCATCACATCGGCCGGCTGCTCGGGCGCGGGCGCCAGATGCTCAAACAGATGCAGGAAGGACATGGTCTGATAGGCGCTGATAAACACGGAGAACAGCAGCGCCACCACCACAAACACCACGCCGAGCAGGGACAGCATGAGCAGGTTTGACGCGCCAAACAGCACCATCGGCATCACCAGCAGCCCGCTTATCGCCGCGAACCCAAGATACCACGGCGCAAAGCTCAGGAAAAAGAGCAGCAGGTCGCCGTAATGCCCCTGAAACGCCTGTGCCGATTCGCGCTGCGCGTCCCAGCAGCCGATAAACTCGTTGTCATGCAGACGCACGTAGCCCGCCTGATAGAAGGCAAGCCGCACGGCAATCAACGCGTATGCAATGCCGTATACCAGCATGATGACGGCAAATCTACTCGCAAAAGCGGTTGTCGGCGCATTCAAAGCGCCGGGATTGGCCGACAAAATAGCGAAAAGCGCAATGGACAGCCCCATGAACGGAACCAGCATCCAAAGCATGCTGCGCAGCCACAGCAGGAGCATCATGCGCAGAGAGCGCCCAAAGGTGCGCAGCGAGGTGAACGGCTGAAGCAGCAGCGAAACGCTCGCCTGCTCCTCGCGCATGAGCGTGATATAGAAGGTCATCATGCCAAACAGCAGCGGCGCGCCGATCACAAGCTGCAAAAACCACGTCCAATCGTTCCCTGCGGGCATTGCGGCTGTCAGATCGCCGGCGAGGAGCGGCGCAAGCTGCTGCCGCGACCATAAAATATCCAGCACGCCGATTAGGATCAGTGGCAACAAAAACAGCACTTTCATGCCCAGTATTTGCTTAAAATTTGCGATAACAGTTGCTTTCTGCGTAGCTTTTATGCGCTTGCGCACACTTGCATCATACTGCATAGAGGTTCTCCTTCTCATCCGAACTCAAAATCCCTTGCGCCGCTATTCATTCCGGATCGCTCGGTGTATCGGCGGCGGCGGAATCGGTCTGCGTCGTCCCGTCCGGTGTGCCCTGCGGCGCCTTATTCGGGGCCTGCGCCGGGGCCTCTGTGGGAGTCTCCGCCACGGCTTTTGTGCCGATAAGTACGATTTTGTCCTTTTTCTTGTAGGTGGATGTGCCGATTTTGACCCGGGTGGTCGTTCCGTTTTCCGTGACGAGCTTGTATGTGACAATCTTATAACCGGTCTGCCCCTGCTGTTTGACCTCGGTCGTGCCGATGGGCAGCGTCGCATCCTTCTCCTCGATGGTTTCGGGGGTATAGGTCGCGAGAATCTCGCGCTCGGTCGTAACCGTCTTGTCAGAGGCTTTTGTGCCGATGAGACTCATGTATAGCGTGCCGCCCGATGCGCTAGCCAGAACCTTCACCGGATACTCCGTGCTGTTTTTGAAGCGGAAATCCAGCGAACCGTACGATACCGTCGCATCCTCACCCAGCGGCGTATATGCGACGGTGAAGCCGTGGTTTGTGCGCTCCGTCACCTTGAGATCCGCGCGCAGCACCGCCATATACAGCGTGGAGGACGGCTGACACACACCGCCGCCGACCTCGTCCACCAGCTGGCCCGCCACATACGCGCCGGCAGGCTTGAAGCCGCGCGCGGTCGTGCGCTCTCCCACAACGCCGTTATAGGAGAAGCTCTCCCCGGGGTTGAGGATGGTTCCGTTCATGTAAGAGGACGCAAGGCGCACATTGTTGGCGCGCGAGGCGTTGGACGAAGCAAAGTTGGTTTTCGCGCTGCCGAGTGTATCGCGGAAGAGCACCTCGCGCAGCGCCTGCGCACCGACCTTTGCCGCAGTGCGTGTGATCGGCACAGCGACCGTGCGCGCGCCTGCGCCTGCCGCATCGAGTGCCTTTTGCGCGACCTGCACGTTCATCTCGATGCCGTCGACCGCGTCATACACGGTTTTGCCGTCCGTCTTGTCGACCGTTGCGTTTTTCGGCGCCGTGTCAACCGCGGCCTTGATCGCGTCGAGATCGACGGCGGCCTGCGCCTTTTCCGTGACCTCGACCTTGACCGGCTTGAAATTCATGCCCGTAATGCGCTCGGTAATCTGGGTTTCTACGGTTTTCCGATCGAAGTCGACACCGGGCGCGCCGCGGTCAATGGTCAGGGTGTCGCCCTCGACCTGCCACGACGGGTCGACCGGCTCGGCCAGTGCTTCGGCGGAAACGGCATCCAGCCGTTCGGTCAGCCTTTTGTTGT
The DNA here is from genome assembly GCA_964580155.1 of uncultured Intestinibacillus sp. Taxonomy (GTDB): domain Bacteria; phylum Bacillota; class Clostridia; order Oscillospirales; family Butyricicoccaceae; genus Intestinibacillus. Next base: position 18,635 of record CAZOJP010000014.1, read on the forward strand.
CAACCGCGATGGTGAGCGGAATTTCATGCCGCATCACAAGGGCGGAAAGCGCATGCCCCATACGCTCAAACGGATTGCCTGCGTGCGTGTAGTTGTAGGCCTCCTGTGCGGTGGTGCGGCTGTCCATGCCCTTTGTGACCTCGCCGATGACGACCGGATAGGTCTTATTGTAGATAGATAGCTCGATGGCGGTGCCGTCAGCAAAAATGGCAGAACTCGCCTTGTCGATGACCTGCGCCGCCTCTGCGCGGCCCATGCCGCCGATGGAGATGCGGCCTGCGCGCAGCCCCGGATGGATGTCCTTATATAGGAACGTGTATCCCGTGAGCGCCGCCGCCAGCAGGACGAGCAGCACGCCGACCAGAATCACCGCTTGCCTCGCCCTTGCCCGCCTGCGCCGTGCCGCACGCGATGCGACGCGGACTTCACTTGTTTCATTCATGTATACATACCCCTTTGAATCTGTGTGCGAAAGCGCACGATATATTGCTATTATAGTGTGTTTCCCCTGTTATTACAACAACAAAACAGCTACATTCCTATAAAATCCCTAGGTGTTGCCGCATCACGTGGGATGATCGTCCTTCAGGATATGCTTCTGCCGGTTGCGGCATACGATGCAGCGCGGCAAAAAGAACCCCTTATCCCCAATGCGCCCGCTTTGAAAGCTGTAGATTTTATAAAAAAACCGGACAGAACCATTTTAAAACGGCTCTGTCCGGCGGCGCGGGGAAGCACATGGTCACGGTTCATGTGCGCAAGGAAATAAAAACTGCAGCTCTGCGTTGAGGTGCAGCTTGACGGTCGATACGATAGGGGATGACCCATGCACCCTCTCATGTCCGGAGAGGCTCCTTGTGCGTCATATTGGGGCAGGTCTTCTGGCTCGGGCTTCAGCGCGTGATTCCGCCTTCCCAAGGGCTGCGCCCTCAGTGACATCATGGAATCCGCTCCGCCCTCACAGCTACGGCTTAGCGCGGGATTTGCACCCGCTTCCCTTTTCACCACACGATCTGCGTCGACGCGTGTGACACCTCAATACCACTATGAAATTGACTTGTGCTTACTGCAACTATATACCTTTTGCGCGTCTGCGTCAACCCTCTTCTCCGGTTTTATCGCCATGCGGCAAAATATGCCTGCATTCGCGCACTCCTCTGCCGCACAGGGACGCATCGCGCGCGGTGCCCTTGCTTTCAGGACGGTTATCGGGTATACTGGTAAGATAGTCAGTGCAGAAAATGCACACTGTTATTACGACCGGAAAAGGAGTGAAACAATGGACGACCGACCTCGGGAACGACCGAACAGATCGAAGCCTCCACAGGAGAACACAGCCCGACTGCGCGGCGCTTTTTCGCGGATTGCTGTCCATTGTGCACCGGCACCGATGAGACCCTGCTGTCCGCTTTGATTGTGCTGCCCAAAAGGGCGGCTTTTTTATTTTGTGTTTCCTTGAGGCATCCTGAGGCAACACCGCACAAAGAACATCTGTCGCCTGAAGCGCGGACTTGCGTGCATCTTTTTTGTCATACTTCACAAAAATTCTCGCAAATACATCCAGTATTCGCTGCGGTTTTTGTTTCGTCTGACAAAAAATCTGACGGTGCAATTCCACACTTCGCTTTGTGCGGTGTTGCCCTAACAAAGAAAGGACTGACTCCGGATGAACTATTTTACGCACAAAAAGAAATCACGCAAGCAGATCCAGCAAAACAAGCAGAACACGGAAGCCGCACTGCGCGCGCTCGCTTTTTTGCCCGAAGCCGATTTATTTCAATCGCTGTCCACCGCCCAGATCGGCCTTACCGCCGATGAAGCCGAGCACAAACAGGATGAGTTTGGCAAAAACGTCATTACGCTTGGCGACAAAAACACCACAATGCACCGGCTCATGGACGCTGTCATCAACCCGTTTAATGTGATTTTGCTGATTGTAGCGGCGGTCACATACTTTACGGACGTAGTAGCGTCACCCCGGCCCGACTATCTCACTTTCATCATCGTGTTCTCCATGGTGGTGCTGTCCAGCTTGGTTGCCTTTGTGCAGAGCCAGCGCTCCAACGCCGCCGTGGAAGGGCTTTTTCAAATCATCTCCAACAAAGCGGATGTCTGGCGCAGCGGCACCCTCAGCGAAATCCCGATGGACGAGGTTGTGCCCGGCGATATTGTCCGCCTTTCCGCCGGCGATATGCTGCCTGCGGACGTGCGCTTTCTCACCACCAAGGACACCTTTGTCGCGCAGGCCGCGCTGACGGGCGAATCCAATCCGGTGGAGAAATTCAGCAGAACGCAGGACGAGCAAAACATTTCGCTGACCGATTTACAGAACATCGGCTTCATGGGCTCCAACATCGTCAGCGGCAGCGCCACCGCCATTGTGCTGGCAACCGGAAACGATACCTACTTCGGGTCCATGGCGAAATCACTGTCCGGCAGCAAGACGCAAACCAGCTTTGAGCGCGGCGTCGGCTCGGTCAGCAAGCTGCTGATTCGCATGATGCTCGTGATGGTGCCGATTGTCCTTGTCATCAACGGCGTTTCCAAGGGCGACTGGCTCAGTGCCCTGCTGTTCGCCGTCAGCATCGCGGTCGGGCTGACACCGGAAATGCTGCCCGTCATCATGACCTCCACCCTTGCCAAGGGCGCAGTGGCAATGTCCAAGCACAAGGTGATTGTGCGCACGCTGGGCGGAATCCAGACCTTTGGCGAAATGGATGTGCTTTGCACCGACAAAACCGGCACGCTGACCGAGGATAAAATCGTTCTGGAGCGCTACATGAACCTGCACGGCGACGACGACCAGCGCATTTTGCGCCATGCCTATCTCAACAGTGCCTTCCAAACCGGACTTAAAAACCTCATTGACCTCGCCATCATCAGCCGCGCCGAAAGCTATGAGCTTGACACGCTCCTTGAAAAATACCGCTGCGAGGACGAAATCCCGTTTGACTTTTCACGGCGCAGAATGAGCGTGGTGCTCGTGGACAAAAGCGGAAAGCGCCAGCTCATCACCAAGGGCGCGGTGGAGGAGGTTGTCAGCATTTCCTCCTTCATCGAAATAGACGGCCGCATCCTGCCCATGGACGAGGAGACCCGCCGCATTGCCATGGCGACGTACGAAAAGCACAATGCCGAGGGTCTGCGCATGATTGCCGTCGCGCAGAAAAACGAGGTTCCGAACATCGAAGAATTCAGCGTGGCGGACGAAAGAGACATGGTGCTGATCGGCTTTGTGGGCTTTCTCGATCCCCCCAAGGAGAGCGCCAAGGCCGCCATCACCGCGCTGCGCGAGCATGGCGTGCGCACCGTTGTCCTGACCGGAGACAGCGAGGGCGTGGCGGTCAAGGTCTGCAATAAGGTGGGGGTGAACACCTCGCAGCTTCTGCTGGGCCATGATGTGGAGCATATGGACGATGCGGCGCTGCTGCACGCGGTCAAGACCTGCGATTTGTTCGCGAAGCTCTCCCCCTCCCAAAAGGAACGGGTGGTGCAGGCCTTCCAGACCGCAGGGCATACGGTGGGTTATTTGGGCGACGGCATCAATGACGCGCCGCCGCTTCGTCAGGCGGACATCGGCATCTCGGTGGACGGCGCCGTGGACATCGCCAAGGAAACCGCGGACATTATTCTGCTGGAAAAAGACCTGATGGTGCTGGAGGAAGGGGTCATCGAGGGCCGCCGCACCTTCGGCAACATCATGAAATATATCAAAATGGCGGCAAGCGGCAATCTGGGCAACATGATTTCGGTCATTGCGGCCAGCATCTTCCTGCCCTTTTTGCCCATGCTGCCCGTGCAGATTTTAATCCAAAATCTGCTGTGCGACCTTTCCCAGATGGGCATGCCCTTTGACCGCGTGGACGAGGAATATATCCAAAAGCCGCGCAAATGGGAAACCAAATCGATCATATCGTTTATGGCCTTCTTAGGGCCGCTCAGCTCTGTTTTTGATCTTTTGTGCTTTGTCATCATGTGGTGGATCATCAAAGCCAACTCGATCGAGCTGGCGCCGCTGTTCCAAGGCGGATGGTTCGTATTCGGCGTGGTGTCTCAGGTGCTGGTCATTCACATGATCCGCACAGCGAAGCTTCCGTTCCTGCAAAGCCGGGCTTCTGCGCCGCTTTTGCTGTCCACCCTGGTTACGGCCGTGATTGCGCTTGCCGTCGGCTTCACCGATCTTGCCATCGGCATCGATATGATTCGCCTGCCCTTGCTGTTCGCCCCGTGGCTGATCATCGTCTTGGCCGGCTATCTCCTGTGTGTGCAGCTCGTGAAAAAGGTGTATATCCGCCGATACGGCGAGTGGATGTAGCACAATAACAGCCTACAGGTGCGCGGTTTCCATTGCCGCGCACCTGTTTTTTATCTGTCTTTGCGTATGATTTGCGTATAAAATTCTTTCGGTTTTCAGATAAAACTTTGCGTCTATCTGGTATAATGAAGTGTAAAGCGATGCACGTTCAGGAGAGGATACCATGGAAATCAAAAAAACAATCTACATTGCCGACGATGAGCAAAACATCCGCGAAGCCATCCAGACCTTTTTGGAGAGCGAGGGCTATGCCGTCACCGCCTTTGAAAACGGGGATTTGCTGCTGGCCGCTTTTCAAAAGGCATCGTGCGATCTCGTCATTCTGGATGTGATGATGCCGGGGCTGGGCGGCTTTGCCGTGTGCGCCGCGCTGCGCAAGCTGTCAACCGTACCAATCATCATGCTGACGGCGCGGGATTCCGATCTGGACTACGCCACAGGGCTGAGTCTGGGCAGCGACGATTACTTCACGAAGCCCTTTTCCGCGATGTCGCTTGTCATGCGGGTCAAGGCGATTTTTCGGCGCATTGAGTTTGAAAAGCAAAGCACCGTCCGGACGGAGGACGCGCGTGCGCTCTCCTTTGGGAATGTGACAATGAACCTGCGGGGCAAAAGCGTGGAAGCCGCCGGCGAGGAGCTCTCGCTCACCCCCAACGAATACGATCTCTTAAGATACCTCATGGAAAAGAACGATCGTGCGGTTTCGCGCGAGGAGCTTCTCGAAAACATTTGGGGCTATCACACCGAAATCGAGACAAGGGCCACCGACGACACGGTGCGCAGGTTGCGCAAAAAGCTGGAGCGCAGCAATGTCCTCATCGAGGCCGTCTGGGGCTTTGGTTTTCGTCTGAAGGTGCGCGATGGGGATTGCTAACGCTTTTTTAGGCCGAAAGTGGCATGTGAAGCCCCGCATTTTTATGATGCTGCTTTTGATGATGACGCTTGTATTCACCTGTATTTTCATTGCGTTCAATCTGTTTATCCACAACTACATCCGCACAAGTGTGGAAGAACAGCTGGACGGTCTTGTCCGCAATGCCGGCATCATGGACGGCCGCCCCGGCGGAAAGCCGATGGACGCGCCCTCTATTCCCGATCTTTCGGGACAGGAGCGCAACCGCATCGGGGCGCGGGGCGAAGTGATTTTGCTGGACTCCCGGTATGAAATCAAGGTCTATGACGAGCGCGGCGGCAAGGATCTCAGCGAGCTCGAACAAATCGCCTCCTCTCTCCGGGAGCAGGCCGTTTCCCTCCCCGATGCGCGGTATGTGCGTGTCAGCACGAGCGAGGACATCTACTATATTTCCTCCATCGAGGACGCAAGGCGGCCCGACAGCTTTTTCGTATTCTATGTGAGCGTCACGGGCATCAACCATCTGGTGGGCACGGTCAACCTCTCTATGGCGATCATTCTGGCGATTGCCCTGCTGATCTGCTTTGTCATCGCCAACGTCATCGCCGGATCAATTACAAAGCCGGTGAAAATGCTCTCTGCCTTTGCCGAGGAAATGGGAACAGGCAGCTTCAAGCGGAGAGACTTCGTATTCCAGGACATTGAATTTGATGAGCTGGGCGAAGTGATGAACCTGTCCGCAGAAAAGCTGGATGCCTATGACAAGGATCAGCGCACCTTCTTCCAAAATGTATCCCACGAGCTGCGCACCCCGCTCCAGTCGATTCGGTGCTATGCCGAGGGGGTGGAATACGGGCTGATGGATCCCAAAAAATCCGGAACGACCATTGTCTCCGAGACCGACCGCCTGAGCGCGCTCGTGGAAGATCTTTTGTATATTTCGCGCGTAGACAGCATCACCTCCCCGATCGCGATGCAGCAAAGCGATTTGCGCGACACGCTGTCCCTGTGCGCGGAGCACCTGCGGCCCGTGGCGGAGAAAAAAGGGCTGCGCTTTCAGTATGAATTTGACGCGCAGGCCGTCCTGCTTTCCTACAACGAAAAGCACCTGTACCGCGCCTTTTCCAACCTGATTGCAAACGCGCTGCGCTATGCCGCAGGGGTGGTCACCCTGCGCTGCCGCAGCCGCGCCGATTCTGTAGAGGTGTCCGTTCTCGACGACGGCCCCGGCATCTCCCCTGCGGATCTGCCCCATATTTTCGAGCGCTTCTACAAGGGACCGGACGGGAAGCACGGCATCGGGCTTTCGATTGTGAAATCCGCGGTCGAGCTGCACGGCGGCAAAATCGAGGTCGATTGTGATCAGGGCACGCGCTTTACCGTCCTTTTCCCGAAGAAATAACCCCATATCCCCCTATGCACCAAAGATCTGCGTTTGCACGCAGGTCTTTTTCTTTTGGGGCTCGGGTTTCTGCGTGTGTTTTGCGTATAAACCGCTTTTGTTTTTCGGAGATGCACGGCTGCGGTCATGGTAAGCTGTATACAGAAAGCAAGCTGTCCCCAGAACACCGCAAAAGGAGCTGATACAAATGGCGATCGAAGTATTCAACCGCTATGAAAACAAATACATATTGGACGCAGCCACCGTTCCAATGCTGCAAAGCAGGCTTTTGGAACATATGCGACCGGACGCCTATAACGAGGATCGCGAAACCTATACGATTACAAACCTCTACTACGATACCCCGGACAGCCACCTGATTCGCACCTCTCTCGCCAAACCGAAATACAAAGAAAAGCTGCGGCTTCGCGCCTACGGCATAGCGGCACCGGACGCAAAGGTCTATGTGGAGATTAAAAAGAAGGTCGCCGGCCTTGTAAACAAGCGGCGCAGCGCCTTAAAGCTGCAGGAAGCCTACGCCTTCCTGGAATCCGGGATATTGCCCAAGGCGCAGCCCTATCAAAACCGTCAGGTTCTGCGCGAGATTGACTATATGCTCCAAATTCATGCGCTTCAGCCCGCGCTCTATCTGGCTTATGACCGGCGGGCATATTTCGGCATCGCACAGCCCGATCTTCGCATTTCGTTTGACCGCAAGATCCGCACCCGGCGCTATGATCTGTCGCTCGAAGCCGGAGATCATGGTGCGCTGCTGCTTGCGCCGGATCGGTGGGTGATGGAAATAAAGGTAGCGCAGAGCATCCCGTTCTGGCTGAGCAGGCTGCTTTCGGACTATCAAATTTATCCCGCGAGCTTTTCCAAATACGGGACGGAGTATCGGCAAACCCTGCAAGCAGAGCAGAGTTTCCGCCCGGCAGACGGCTTTCCGGCACAGGACGCGGTATGGCCTCTCATCGCCGCCGCAAACGCTTAAAGACAAAAGGAGTATCCTCACCATGTTCGATTCAATTTTTTCCACACTCAGCGCCGACGCATCACTCACGCTGCCCGGGCTACTGCTCGCGCTGGGCGCAGCCCTTGCGCTCGGTCTGGCAATCAGTCTCGTCTATATGAAAACCCACACAGCCCACGCGCCCTCTCCGAGCTTCGCGCTGACGCTTGTCATTCTCCCGATGGTCATCACGGTGATTATCCTGCTGGTTGGAAACAACGTGGCGCGCGCCTTCAGCCTTGCAGGCGCATTTTCCATCATCCGCTTTCGCAGCGCACCGGGGGATCCCAAGGACATCACCTATGTGCTGCTGTGCATGGCGGTGGGACTGGCAGCGGGCATGGGATTCATTGCGTATGCGGCCATTGTTGCGCTCTCCCTGTGCCTTGTCATCGTCCTGCTCGAGGTCATCGGCTTCGGCCAAGCCAAGGGCACGCGCAAGATTCTTAAAATCACGATTCCGGAAAATCTGGATTATGAACACACCTTCGATTCCATTTTGGAGAAATACACCCTTTCTTCCGCCCTGCACAAGGTCAAAACAGCGGATTTGGGCAGCCTGTACGAGCTGTCCTATTCCATCACCACCAAGAACGACATCAGCGAAAAAGAGTTGATCGACGAGCTGCGCTGCCGCAACGGCAATTTGAACATCACACTGGTGCGGGACGCGCATACAGGAGAATTTTAAAGGGAGAATACCGATGAAACTACAAATACGATCCGCAATCCTTGCCGCGCTGCTCCTTGCAGGCTTTCTGGCAGGCTGCGCGCAGACGGGCAATTCGTCATCCGCGGCTGAAGCCCTTCCTGCCGCGGCGCACACGCAAACTTTGTCGGCGCACGTTTCCGACAGCGACACCGATGCCTCATGGCGCGATTCCGACACCACAATCACTTTAAGCGGCTCCTCTATCGCGGTCTCCGGAACCGGCGCCGCGGCAAGCGGCAATGTGGTGACGATCACCGCAGCCGGAACCTATGTTGTATCGGGCACGCTGGCGGATGGGCAAATTCTCATCGCCGCCGCAAGCACCGATGAGGTGCATCTGGTGCTCAACGGCGCGCACATCACAAGCAAGACCGGCGCGCCCCTCTATGCCTCCCAATGCAAGAAGCTGATTGTTACGCTGGCGGACGGAACGCAAAACAGCCTGACAGACGGCGGCGCGGACTTTCAGTATGCCGATGCGGCGGAGGAGGAACCCAACGCGGCACTGTTTTGCAAGGACGATCTGACCCTCAACGGCACCGGCTCGCTGACCGTGCAGGCGGACTTTCATAACGGCATCGGCAGCAAGGACAATCTGCTGATTGTCAGCGGCGAGATTGCGGTTTCCGCCGCAAATCACGGCCTGCGTGGCAATGACTCGGTGACCGTGCTCGCCGGCAGCCTGAGCATTGCCGCAGGCAACGACGGCATCCAGACGAATAACAGCAAGGACAGCGCCCTCGGCTGGGTGCTGATCGAAAGCGGTGACCTTGCGATTGCCGCCGGACACGATGGGATCCAGGCGGATACGGCAATCTGCGTAGCAGGGGGCGCGCTTAACATCACGACGGGCGCGGCCTCCTCTTCCGATACCACATCGGACAGCTACAAGGGCATGAAGGCCGCCACCGACATCACGGTTATCGGCGGCAGTCTCGTCATTTCCAGCGAAGACGACAGCATCCATGCAAACGGCAATATCACGATTGAGGACGGCACCTTGACCCTGTCCTCGGGAGATGACGGCATTCATGCCGACGGAAACCTGACCGTTCACGCCGGTACAATCAAGGTCACCCAATCCTATGAGGGGCTTGAGGCAGCAAATATCCGTATCACCGGCGGCGACATCGACCTCGTGTCCTCCGATGACGGGCTCAACGCAGCAGGCGGCGCGGATCAAAGCGGAGCCGGTGAGCGGTTCGGAAAAAGCAGCTTTGCCGCAAGCGACGCATACAGCATTGACATCAGCGGCGGCACGATCCGTATCGCGGCGGGCGGCGACGGAATAGACTCCAACGGCACACTGACAATCAGCGGCGGCACCATTGTTTCCATCATTGCGTCCACACCGGACAACGGGGCGCTGGACGCGGACGGAACCGTTACCTTTACGGGCGGCACCATCCTCTACGGCGGCACGGGCACCGGCTCCGCACCGGGCGAGGGCTCCACGCAAAGCTATGTGTATATCGACTCCGGACTCCAGGCAAATCAGGAGATAACGGTTCAAAAGGACGGGCAGACCTTGATTGCCTTTACGCCGACGGAAGACCTGCAATCCCTCGCCCTCTCCTCCCCCGACATCCAAAGCGGCGAAAGCTATGACGTATACAGCGCAGGCAGCCTGCTCTCGGCCGTCACCGCCGGATCGGGCGGCAGCGGTATAGGCGGCGGCCCCGGCGGAAGAGGCCCCGGCGGCGGCATGGGCACGTGCTCGGCCTTGAACACCGTATCGATCTCCAGACAGCGGATAAACTCGCGCATTTCCTCCAGCCGTTCTACCTCGGTCGCTTCCTCAAAAAGTCCCTTTTGCTTATCCTTGGAAAGCGGCGTGTCGGGAAACAGGGTCAGCTCGGACGCGTAAACCAGCGTCGGATGGAGCTGATTGATGACCTTTGCGGATTCCCTCGCATGGCTCATGCCGTAATTGCGGCCGCCCAGTCCGCCTAAAAAATTGACGATATACGGCATGCCCGCTTCATCCAGCTTGGACAGCTGCTCCACAACGGTCTCCGCCTGATAGCCCTTGTTCACCCGTTTAAGCAGCGCATCGTCACCGGATTCATTGCCAAAGTAGAAGTTGCTGTAGCCGGCTTCGGCAAGCCTGCGCAGCTCGTCCACTGTCTTATTTTTTACGTTATCGACACGCGCATATCCGCCGATGCTCTCGACAGACGGCAGATGCGCATGGATGAGCGCGGCAATCTGCATCAGCGCTTCGTACGGCAGAATAAAGGGGTCTGCCCCTTGCAGATAGATTCTCCGGTATGGTCGGCCGCTGTCTCTGATTTCCTTGATGTCTTGTTCAATTTCTTCCATTGGAGATGCCGCGAAAGGCGCATCCTTATAGAACGTGCAAAACTTGCACGCCGCATGGGAACACCCCGAGGTCACCTGCAAAAATCCGTCCATCGCCTCATACGGCGGACGATTGATGTCACTTGAAAAATGCATTTGCTTGACTCCTATCCTCGATATACATGGATCGCTGTGCGTCCTCCTTTAACCGAGCAGCCTCTGATAAATGAAGTCGTCCTCGTCCTGGAACACGTTGAATACGACCTTGATTGAGCTTCCGGTTTCGGCTTTATAAGCCTCCACCGTTTTCACGGCAATTTCTGCGGCTTTTTGGTTTGGGAAATGAAATTCACCCGTACTGATACAGCAGAAAGCGACAGATCCGAGCTGCTTCTCGTCCGCCAGCTTCAAGCACGAACGATAGCAGGCGGCGAGCAGGTCGCAATCCCCTTGCGTGAGCGCACCGGATACGATGGGCCCTACGGTATGAAGGACATAGCGGCAGGGCAGGTTGTATGCCTTGGTGATTTTTGCTTGTCCGGTCGGCTCGGGAAAGCCCTGCTTTTCCATCATCTCCGCGCACTCCAGCCGCAGCCCCACACCGGCGAAGGTATGGATCGCGTTATCAATGCAGCCGTGAAGAGGACTGTAGCAGCCGGTCATCCCGCTGTTGGCGGCGTTCACGATGGCATCCACCCGGAGCGTCGTAATATCGCCCTGCCACAAATACAGCTCCTGCCGCACAGGCTTCAGATTAGACAGCGCCGTGACCCCCTTGCGTGCGATTTCTTGTTGCAGAAAGGCATCTTGCAAACGGGTAAATTCATCGCTTATGGGGCGGGGCTCCCGCACATTGACCAGGGAGCGAAACAGCCGCCACTGCGCTTCCTCGGTGTGCGGAAATCCCGCTGCCTGCCCCCTGTAGTGCGGCATATCCTTCAGCAGCAGCTGATTCAGCCGTGCCAGCTGTTCGCATTTTGTCATGTCCTGTCCCTCCCATCAGACTGCGCGCTTTACGCGGCAGAATACGCGCCGATTTGCGCCGCTATCGCGCCGATGTCCCCATTGATGCAGATGGCCCGGCTTGCAATCTCATGCGGACAGACCGCCTCGCCGTCATTGATGCAGGCATAAATCGCCTTTGGATTTTCCGCCGTCATCTGCCAGAAGGGATATTTGATAATGCCGGGGGTGTTCGATCCCACACCGAGCTCCAAAAAGAGAATCCGCATCCCCCTGTGCCGGCGGAGAAAATCGCTATAGCGCAGCGCGGCCCGCTGCCAGCCCGCGTCCTCCACAAAGCGGTCGTCCGAGCGCAGATTCATCGTCATGGGTTTGCCGCAAACCGGGCAGCGTGGAATAAGCGCCGCCGGGATGCGCATGTCCCTTTGTTCCTTGACCATGCGCGCGATCCGGTCCTTATTTTCATAGGTTTCGCGGCAGCAGGGCACGGAGCACTGAAACAGGCCATAATCGCCCTGTGTATAAAACAGACGATTTTTATCAAAGCCTGCCTTTTGAAAGCAGTGATCCACATTGGTGGTGAGCACAAAATAGTCCTTGCCCCGAACCAATTGGTGCAGCGCGTCATAAACCGGCTTGGGCGCAGCTTCATAGCGGTTCAGCTGAATGTACCGGCTCCAATACGCCCAATATTCCTCGGACGACGCATAGGCATAAAATCCGCCGGCATACATATCGTGAAAGCCGTATTTCTCTTCAAAATCGCGAAAATTCTGCCGAAATCGTTCCCCTGAATAGTCAAATCCTGCCGAGGCGGAAAGTCCGGCACCTGCGCCGATTATAACGGCATCCGCCGCTTCAAGCGCCGCTTTCAGCCTTGCAAGCTGTGCTTTTTCGACGCTGTGGCCGGCAGTCTCTCTTTTAAACCGCATGTTATTTCACCGCCTTTTACGCCAGATTCCATACGTCGATGCCCGCATTTTCGTCAAACCGTCTGCCGATTTTCCCTTCCGCCGGGGTCAAGGTGAGTTCACCTGTGTAGCTGATTTCCGCTTCCTCCAAGTGACCGGCCGCGACCGCAGCCTCCCCATTGTCCTTGAGATAAGAAAAAACCGCGTGGCTGTGCGAAAAGGGCTCGCCGTTTTGGTCGATGGAGATGTTGCCCATCAGGGAGACCATTTCCAGCATGCCGGTGAGTGTGTGGTGTATAAACTCCCCTTTTTCCGCAATCCAGGTGGACAGCACCGCCTTGCCGCAGGCGCCGATGCCCTGAAAATATCCGCCCTGCACCCGCTCCTTTGCGCAGACCTTTTTTATCGTTTCCACCACTTTTTCGCCTTTGTCAATCCGCAGGTAAAGGGTGCCGTTTTCTTTTCTGTAATCCATTCTCCGCTTCCTTTCTAAACGAGCGCGCTACATCTCCACGACGATCTTTCCGTTCACTTTTCCGGAGTCGAGCGCGATGCACGCGCTTTGCACATCCGAAAAGGCAAAGGTTTGCCCGATGCACGGCTCCAGATGATGCAGCTTTATAAAAGCAAACAGCGCATCCATGCTTGCCTGTGTCGGGTAATTGCTGAAAAATTCGGTCAGATATACGCCGTTTGGAATCTCCTTGATGGGATCGAAGCCGTTCAGCGCATATACACCGCCCAGTACGCCGGTGTTGCACACGATGCCGCCCGGCTCAACCGTCCTCAGCGTATCGCGCAGCGTCCTCGGCCCCACCAGCTCCAGCGCCTTTGTGATGCCGGTGCGCGTTCCTGCAAGCGTTCCCGTGTCCAGTACCGCCTCGTCCGCCCCTGTCAGCAGGTGCAGCTTTTCCTCCCGATGGGTGGTTGCGATGACCGTGCAGCCGAGCGCCTTTGCCAGCTGCACCGCGGCATAGCCCAGTGCGCAGGTGGCGCCCCGCACAAGCAGCGTATCCTCCGCACGAAGCCGCAGGCACTGAAGCAGCGAGCCCCACGCGGTAAAATACGTCTCCGGAACGGCTGCCAGCTTGCCCCACGGCAGCTCGGAGTCAACGGCGAACACCTGCTTTGTCGGCAGAAGCGCATATTCGGCATAGCTGCCGTGAAAGCTCCTGCCCATGCCGCCCATGAGGGCAGTCACCCTTTGCCCGATTTCAAATCCGCTGTCCGAGGGGTCGGCGATCTGCCCCACGCACTCAATGCCCGGAATGATGGGCTTGGGAATATACGCTTCCCGAATTTCCGAAAGCCGCAAAATCTGCTCGGAATGGTTCAGCCCAAAGGCCTTGACCTGCACCAGCACCCAGTCCGGCCGCACCTCGGGTATGCTTGTTTCCTCCGGGTGCACCTGCTCCGCCGGTGTCACCTCACGCAGTAGTACTGCTTTCATCGCACTCAATCTCCTTCCAGCACTGCGGATCGGCATCATAAAAGCTGCCGCTCGTGCCGCTTGCCACGGCAGGACAGCCCCGACAATAGGGCATCAGCTCACATTTGGCGCATTTTTTAAACTTGCTGTAATCCCGATACCGCTCCATTTGGCAGACCCACACATCCGCGAGCCGATCCTCAAACACATTGCCGACCCGGCTGTCCTGCACTCGTCGGCAGGCGTAAATATCGCCGGTGGGCAAAATGGTTATATGGCAGTTTCCGCAGTTGCAGCCGCCGTAAATCATGCCGTCCTCCGCGTCTTCCGGGATTTTAAAGATGCCCTTTTCGTATTCGTAGAGTGTCCAGAGGTGGTCTTTGCGGTTGAAGTAGGTTTGGCACCCCGCAGCCTCGTACTCCTCGTATTTTTGGTGGCAGGTATCCAGCAGCGCACGGTATTCCGCAGGCGTCATGCCGGCATCGGCCTCGTCTCCGGTGGGACAGTAGCGCGCGAAGGCGAACACGTTGACGCCGGCTTTCACGGCGGTATCGATAATGTCCGGAACCTCTTTGATATTTGTGCCGGATACCGTGGTCATCATCACCGAGCGGATACCCGCGCGGTTGATGCAGCCGATTTTCTCCAGCGTGATGTCAAAGCTCCCGGGCTTTCTGAACCAGTCGTGGGTTTCCCGCATCCCATCGAGCGAAAGCTGATATTTCTGACAGCCATGCTCCTTCAGCCGCGCACAGACCGCGTCATTCAAGTGAAACGGATTGCCGAGAATGGTGAACGGAATATCGCGCTCTTTCATCAGCGCCAGAAGCCGCCAGAAATCCGGATGCAGAATCGGGTCGCCGCCGGTGATGTAAAAGTAGGGCAGGCGATCATACACCTCACAAAAATCCAAGCAGTTATAAAAGGTGTCTTCCATCTGCTTCCAGCTCATCGAGTCAAGCTGCTTGCAGGTATCTTCCGAAAAGATATAGCAGTGCTTGCAGCGCTGATCGCATTCGTCTGTAATGTGCCACTGAAAGGCGAAATATTCTTTCATCGTGTTCTCTCCGCTCTATGTAAAATCGGTTGTACCGCGTAACAATTCGGATGTCCCCGGCGAGAGCGTTCCCGCCGGGAACCGCTTGGAACTCAGAGGGTTTACTTGTCGCCGGCACCGCAGGCGGCAGGTGCTTCGGACGGCTTGTCACCGGCGCCGCAGGCGGCAGGTGCTTCGGACGGCTTGTCACCGGCTCCGCAGGCGGCAGGTGCTTCGACCGGCTTGTCACCGGCGCCGCAGGCGGCCGGCTTTTCGGCAGGCTTGTCACCGGCTCCGCAGGCAGCCGGCTTGTCGGATGCGCCGCAGGCAGAGGAAGCCGCAGCCCCCTTGCTGTTCCAGCCAAACAGATTTGATAATGCCATTGTTATTCCCTCCATTTTCGTATTCAGCGGGTATCTGATCCCCTCTGTGCTTATCACTTTACACAACTTTTCACGCGTCCGCAAGTAGGCACCTTTTTGTAATCCCGGCATATTTGCGAACTTTTTCAAGAAAAAGATTCGCGTTTGCCGCGGCGCATAGGAATTGTAAGGGTGCGGCTATTATGCTATAATGCAGATAACATACAGAATCGAAGGCGCTACTCAAACGACGGGAGGAACCCAATCCATGAAGAAAAAAGACGAGCTGCCGGCTTGCCCGGTCGCAACCACCGTACAGCTAATCGGCAGCAAATGGAAGCTTCTCGTTATGCGAAATCTTCTGGCCCGCCCGTGGCGCTTCAACGAGCTGCAAAAAAGCCTGGACGGCATCAGCCAGAAGGTGCTGACGGACAGTCTGCGCTCGATGGAGGCGGATGGCATCATCACCCGCACCGTTTTCCCCGAGGTGCCGCCGCGGGTGGAATATGCGCTGAGCGCTCTCGGAGAAACCATGCGACCGATTATCAGCGCGATGGAGGCATGGGGAAGCGACTATAAAGAAAATTTTGAATCCAAAAATGCATAAGCTGCCCTTTTCAGGTTGTGCCGGAGGACAGGGCGCGTACTGCTTTTAACCCCCACGAAAGTCTCTGTTTTGGGGCATGGGCGCATTTCCCCTCCCCTTTTCAGCGCAGACTGCCCATGAATTTTAGTATTTTTCCCCACGATGTACTTTGTTTCACACATCACGCTGTATGATCAACATTTACAGGAGGAAGACATGAAAACGAACAAAACGAGCCGTATTATGCGCGCCCTGCTTCTCCTTCTTTTCATGAGCACACTGCTTCTAACGGCTTCTTGCGGGGGAGGGAGCACCGGCAAATCAGCCGGTGTCAAAGATGGGGCAATCGAGCTTGCAAAGGCCAGGCTGGATTTTGGCGCAAACCAAGTCCCTGATGCATCAAAATCTACGCTGACCCTGATGAAACTCAAAGAGGGCGATCACGAAAAGCTGGACGGAATCAATTCCGATCTGTTTGAGCTTTACCTCGACAGGACTTGCAATGACCCGGTCACCGTCACGGTGCCCATGGCCGATACCGAGGCTCCCACCGAAGAGGGTGTGGAGGCTATGCTGGGTCTTGGAACCGAGATTACCCTTGCTGACGGAACGATCAACACGCTTTACACCTACATCCCCGCCGAAATCAGCGGCGACAACCTCGTCGCTACGTTTGTCCCTTCCGAACATATGGAAGAGCTTGTCATACACGCCGCAGACGGGGCCGCCAAGCCCTCCAGGGAAAAACTGCGCTTCGGTATCTTTTGGGTTTATACCTCCTTTGAAGACGGAGGGCATTTCCTCGTCAAATTCCCCTTCCAAAAGGGCAGCTTCTTTCTCGGCTATGCGGATAGAGAACAGCTTTTAAGCGATCTTGAAGCTGTCTATAACGCCTATATCGACAAGGGTTTTGCTTATTCGCAGCGCAAAAGCTGGCCCATGAACGTCAATATCCAAAGTCTGGACGCGATGGGATATTACTCCTGCGACTGGAATATTGCCGAAGGCCAGATTTCCCTAAACCGCAGCCTCTTTGCAGGCGGCTATGACGCAAACAGCGTAAAGCCCCTTCTTGCGCACGAATTTTTCCACTTTGTGCAGGGAAACTATATCGGTTCGGCAGGAGATCTTCTCTGGCTGGATGAAGCTACAGCCACCTATTTTGAAGGCGAAGCCTCCGGATCCATTCCATCCATCGTAAACGAACACGACACCAAAATATTTGAGGGTGTTTTCCCGGCCGACAATACGGCTGCCCAGGGCTATTCAAGGATGGTGCTCATCAAATATCTTTCGGGCAAGCTCGGTGAAGACTTTATTAAAAATGTCTACACAATAGCCGAATCAGGGGCTTCTTGGGAGGATGCCCTGCTCTCGGCCATGGGGCCGCCTCAAAGCTGGGCGCCCGACTTCTACAAAGCCATCGTAACGGGAGATGTTGGCTTGTTCGTTCCATATACGATACACAGCAATCTTGCAAAAGGTTCTATGGGCGAGGTGGGTACGTCTCTCAACCTTGAAATCCCCACTCCGGAAAAGATCAAAAGCATGCTTGACGACGGAGATTCTCCGCTGCTCGGCAGCACCAGCCTGAGCATAGATGCGTTTGGGGCCAAGCTCGTCGCGATAACCATAGACGAAAAGAGCCTGGAAAAGCTTGAAGACGGAATGGATCCTGTCGTCAGTGTCAGTGATGGGCATCTAACCGTCTTTTCCGTAAAAGGACGGAATGTCGAGGTGATGGCGGGCGGAAACTTGAAAGACTTTAAGACCGCTTCCAAAGACAAGACTGTATTTTTAGCCCTTGTAACAGGCCTGCATGAAAAAGGCAAGCAAAATTATGAGGTCAAGGTTGAATTTCCGGCAGCCCCCTCTCTCGATGAACTCGTGGGTCTGTATCAAGACGGAAGCGTCTTCTTCAAATCAGTCACCATTCCCGCGAACGCTTATGAGGCGCCTGACGACGATGCTTACGGATGCGATTTCAATCTGCTGCCTGCCCTGAAGAAACTCGAAGGAAGCACTCGGCCGTTTGTCCTGAACGTATCGAAGACGGGCGAAGCCACGGGGACTCTGCTGCTGATTTTTGAAGAACAGGACGAGGATGACGACGGCATTTCACCCTTTCCGTTTACATATTCCAATGGCGCTATGACCTTTGGTTTTAGAGATTCTACCGACGGAAACGTTCTTATAAGCGGGCTGATCAAGGCTTCCTACGGCCAAAAAAGCGATGTGGTTTTGGCGGGAGATTTGAGTATCAATGAAGGTGCGGCCGACGAATTCAATGTAGATCTGGTGATCAGCGGCACCAAACCGCTGTCACTATGAAGCCCGAAATCTATATAGAGCTCGCAGGATTTGCTCTCACCTTAAAATCCTACGTCCTCCTCGCTTGGATCGGGGCCCTGTCCGGAACCATCATAGCCCTTCCTCTTTTAAAAAGGGAAGGGCTATCCGGGCCTCGCTCTCTTATTTTGCTGCTGTCCATAGCGGTGGCTTTTCTGGTCGGCGCAAGGCTTTTCAATTATTTAATCAATCCCGACGCCTACGGCAAAGGTTTTGAAATTTACACCCTCAGGCTTGTCGGTCTGTCCTTCTACGGCGGGGTCCTGGGTGCGTTTTTTGTGGTGCTGCTCTATGCGCGAACAGCGAAGGTTTCGGCCTTGCCGCTGCTGGATGCCCTGGTTTTGCCTGCCGGGATATCCTTTTCCCTGGCCAGAGTCGGCTGCTTTCTCAATGGCTGCTGTCGCGGTATCGTCACAGAATCCCCTCTTGGGGTGGCTTTTCCGATCAGCAAGGCGGAAGAAGCGGCACTGGAACGTGTTTTTTCATTTTTTAAGATTCCGATTCCTCAAATTCTTTATTATCCCACACAGCTGTTTGAGCTCGCCCTGGCCCTCATCGGCCTTATCCCCATACTATGGCTCTATTTTAAGGGCAAACTCCCCAAAGGGGGCGCGTTTCTGCTCTATGGTATATGGTTTTCCGCCATGAGGCTTGCTATGCTGCCCCTTCGAATCCTGCCCTACAGCCCTGCCATTACAGGGGTGTTCTATCCCGCCTTCTATGTGGGCTTAATCCTAGGCGGAAGCCTTTACTTTACCCACCTCTATCGTAAAAAAGCGTCTGATAAAAGTTCATTTTAGCCTTGTCGGCACACAAAAACACCAGGCAAAAGCCTGGTGTTTTTGCAGTTCTTGATCTTCGTAAGCTTCAGAAACAGGCGGTGCAGCAGCAGGTGCAACAGTGAAAGGCAAAACAGGGACAACAAAGCAAGGACGACGAAAATACAGATATGAGATAAGCGTTATGAAAGGGCATGAAAAAAGCCTGAAAACCACGTTTTACAGCAGTTTTCAGACTCTTTTGTTTGGTGGAGATAAGCGGGATGCCTCTATGATTTACATTGTTTTCCCCGTATTACCTACATTTGTCACAGTCTTATTTTCTCTATTTTAGGCGAATCCCGCTATGAATCCCGCCCCACACTGAATCACAGGTTTTGGATGGCCTCTGCCAACTTCTGCTGCCCCAGTTCATCAACGCCAAGATAGAATTGCTCTGTTGTCCTTGTATCGCTGTGTCCGATAAAATCGGAGATGTTTTTTATTGGTACCCCTGCCCCCGCAAGACGAGATACTACGGTATGCCGTAAGCCGTGAAAATAGAAATGCTCGCCCAAGTCTTTCTGTACACGCTCACGGAAGTGATTGGCCTTTGAACGGGTAATTAGTATCCCCATTTCATTCCGAAGAATGAAGTCGCCGCCCTTAGTGATGCTGCCATCTACATGGTTTTCTAATTCCTCATTGGCCTTATATCTCTTGCCCAACTTTTTACGGCACTCTTCCTGCTCTTTCTTCCAATCCGCCAATGCCGTCAACAGGGCAGGGGGCGCCAGAAATGCACGGTCTACTCTGCTTTTTGTTGGGCCTATGTAAGTGATATGAGTGTTTTTATTATACCCTTGTCTAAAGAAAACAGCGTTTTCTAAGGTACTTCTCATTCAGGAATCCATTTTGATTTGGATGCTATTCCTCAGCTTTGTTGCGCTTGCTTTCCTTTGTGTCATCAAAGAGTACACAGGAGGTCTGCCTTGGTTGGCGGTCACTCTGACAGGAGCATGGACGGCCTATGGCGTATCTCAGGCCATGTATTACAACAAGTCCAAAGCAGAAAACACGCAGGGAGGAATTGTCTACGAACGAGCAGTCAATTCCAGCGTAGATTGCGATTGAACTAATTATATTAAGTCATGTTGGTGGATTTGGTGACTCATTTCAGTATTTTGCTATAAAGTCCTCTATAAGAAGCTCTCTATAAGAGAGTTTATGGTAAAAACTGAAAATGATTCACTAAACTCACCGGAAAGGGATTATTATGAACGAGAAAATCATCAAGCGGATTGGAAACCTTCTGTCCGTAAAGAGTCTGGTAACGCTTGTCCTGACCGGGGTTTTTGCTTTCATGGCAATCAAGGGTCAGATCAGTCAGGACTTTATGACTATCTATGCGGTCATTATTGCGTTCTATTTTGGCACTCAGAGCCAGAAGACGCAGGAGATTTTGGATAACACGACTGCCGCCAAGGAGGAATAACCTATGAACCTCGTGACGAAGATCATGACCCAAAATCCCTGCTATGCTTCCGGGAGGACTATTTCCGTGAAGGGTCTAATGCTTCACTCTGTCGGCTGTCCGCAGCCCAATCCCGATGTGTTCTTTAACCTGTGGAATAAGGCGAGTTATGACCGTGCTTGTGTGCATGGTTTCATCGGGGAAGACAAGGTGATGATTACCCTTCCTTGCATGAAGACTGCCGGAAAGGCGCACCGGGGGTGGCATGGTGGCGGAAGCTCTAACAACACGCACATCGGAGTTGAAATGTGTGAGCCGTCTTGCATCAAATATGCCGGTGGGTCATCTTTTACCTGTTCCGATAAGGCCAAGGCGGTATCTTTTGTGGAGAAAACTACTCGCAATGCAGTAGAACTCTTTGCAAAGCTGTGTGCTTTTCACGGCCTTAACCCTCTTGCAGACGGCGTAATCGTCAGTCATGCCGAAGGTTACGCCAGAGGGATTGCGACAAACCACGGCGACCCTGAACATCTGTGGAGGGGTCTTGGCATGAACTACAATATGGACAAATTCAGAGCCGATGTAGCGGCCTGTATGAAGGGGGAAGAAGAAGTGACTCAGGAACAGTTTAATACCATGATGAACGCATGGATGGAACAGCAGCAAGAGAAAGCTCCTGCTGATTGGAGCAAGGAAGCTCGTGATTGGGCTGAGGGTAATGGTATTATTGCCGGTGACACCAACGGCAAGAAGATGTATCGTTCCTTCTGCACCCGTGAACAGATGGTTGTTTTCCTGCATCGTCTGGCTCAAAAACTTGGCGCATGAACATTGATGATGTAATCTCGGTATATGTTGGCAAGGTTGTCAACGACAAGGTTCATCTCGAACGCCACGCCGGTATTAAGGATTGGCTTGTGAGGGACTACGAGAAGCAGCTTGTTCAGGACGAGCTTGTGCTTGCGGCTTTGAAGTGCGCCAAAGTAAACGGCTTTACCGGGGAGGTGTAAATCATGGGCTGTAAGAAAAAGAAGGGCAAATAAACAAAGAAATCCACCCTCTACCGATTAAGGTAAAGGGTGGATTTTGGTTTGGACGAACACCATACCGCAAACAAAAAAGTTCGGATATGCGTCCAATGGTGGAGATAAGCGGGATCGAACCGCTGACCTCCTGCATGCCATGCAGGCGCTCTCCCAGCTGAGCTATACCCCCAGAGATACGGCCGAACGGAATACCGCTTC
>CAZOJP010000015.1:0-38847 GCA_964580155.1 uncultured Intestinibacillus sp.
TCCTCCTGTATGATTTCGGAGGATGCGCAGCTGTCTGCGCATCCTCCCTGTGGAAGCGGCCGGCCTTTGTGGCGTTGATCCACTCCTGGAATTCGATGTTGTACGCATCGACAAAGCGCTCGGACCAGTCATGGCAAATGGGTGTGACGCGCGCATCATTGGTGCGAATCATGGCATTGGGCGGCTCCGGCAGGTTCAGCGTGCCTTCCTCGCACACGACCTCGCACTTGATGTCGTAGCCGTAGTGCGAGAACACAAAGGACTCTACATCGATGCGAATGCCGGATTCGGTCGTCAGGTACATGATCTGCGGATCCTTGAGTCCTTCGCACGCATTTTTCGAGGTGCGCGGGAACACCACCTCGGCCTTTACGTAATTTTCGCCGACCAGCCAGCGCAGCACGTCGATCTCATGGATCATGGAGTTTTCCACCGACATGGGCGTTTGAAAGCCAATGCCGCCGTCATCATAGTTGCGATGTGCGCAGTGCAGCATGAGCGGGCTGCCGTATTTTCCGCTGTCAATCAGCTTTTTCAGCTGCTGATAGCCCGGATCAAAGCGGCGCATGAAGCCGACCTGTACCAGATGCTTGCCGGTTTCCATTTCCGCGTCGACAATGCGCTTGCATGCGTCCACCTTGGGCGCAAGCGGCTTCTCGCAGAATACCGGCTTGCCCGCACGGATCGAGGCCATGACGTATTGCTCGTGGAACGGGTCTGCGGTGGTGCACACGACCGCGTCAATCGCGTCGGACTCAATCATCGCTTCGCCGGTCTCAAATGCCTGAATGCCGTATTTCTCCGCGACGGATTTGCAGAAATCTGCATTTACATCCGCACATGCCACAACCTTCGCGCCTTGCAGCTTGGTGTTGATCCGCTCGATATGCGTTCTGCCGATCGCGCCTGTGCCGACCACGCCGATTCTGAGTTCTTCTGCCATAATATGTTCCTCCTTGTTTTGTTCACCGGATGCGCAGCGGCTCCGGGTTATTGCATCATTCTGTGGGGTTCACTTACTGAAAGGATGCGACGTTTTCCGCTGTGATGGACTGGAACGGCACGATGACTTCCTTGTCAACCGCTTCGCCGGCAATCATTTTCTTCATCACGTCAAATGCGGCATCCGCCTGTCCATTGGCATCCTGCAGCACGGTTTGCGTCATATAGCCGTTTGCGACAGCCTTGATTGCGTCATCGGTTCCGTCAACGCCGGTGATGAGGATTTCGCCCGCGCCGGTCAGCACGCCCGCGCCCTTGAGGGACTCGACGCAGCCGAGCGCCATCTGATCGTTTGCGCAGACAATCGCGTCAAACTTGACGCCGCCCGCACCGTCGGAATAGGTCTGAACCCACGCGTCGCAGGTCTTCATTGCCTTGTCCTTCGTGTAGTCGCAGTCCTGATCGTCCAGAATCGTGATGTCACTGCGGCCCGCTTCCTGCAGCGCGTCCTTGAAGCCGTTTCTGCGCAGTGCGGAGTGCTCAAGACCCGAGGTGCCCGCGCAGTACAGAACGTTTGCGTTTTGCTCCAGCTTTCCCGCCATAAATTCGCCCTGCATTTTGCCGGCCTCATAGCTGTCCGAGCCGACAAAAGTAAAGTCGCCGGAGTTTGCCTTGATGCCAAAGCAGATGACCGGGATGCCCGCCTGATTCGCGGCCTTGACCGCCGGCGTAATGGCCTCGGAGTCGGACGGCACCACGATAATGCCATTCACCTTCTTCGCGATGAACGCGTTGACCTGATCGATTTGCTTCTGGTTGTCATTGTTTCCGTCTGTGTAGGAAACGCTGTACTCCGAATTGGCAACCAGCGCGGAAAGCGCCGTTTCACGCGCCATGCAGAACACATCGGTGTCCGCAAGGTTTACATAGCCGATTTTGTAAGCACTGCCGCTCTGGCCTGCGCTGCCGCCTGCCGCTGAACCGCTGTCTCCGCAGCCTGTCATTGCGCCCAAAACCATTGCGCCCGTCAGTGCCATCGCGCCAAATCTTTTCCATAGCTTCATGTTTCGTTCCTCCATTATTCAACTCAAAACTGTTTTTCACTCTCACAAACACATAATTTTATGTATTATATGACACATTACCGCTGCTTTTTCGCGGAGTTCTTGGTCACGACATCGATGATAACCGCGCCGACGATGATCGCGCCCTTTACAATTCTCTGCACGTTCGAATCAATGCCGAGCAGGGTTTGCACGTTGTTGATGATGCCGACAATGATGGCACCGACAATCGTGCCAAAGAGTGTGCCGGAGCCGCCCGACATGGAAGTACCGTCGACAATTACCGCAGTGATGGCATCCATTTCGTAGGTCAGGCCCGCGCCGGGTACGCCCGAGTTCAGACGCGCCATCAGCAGAAGTCCGCCGATACCGGTCAGGATGCCGTCAATCAGATATGCCTTAACCACAACCGCGTTGGGATTGATACCGGAGGCTTCCGCCGCCTTTTTGTTGCCGCCAACCGCATAAATATAGCGGCCGTACGGTGTTTTGTTCAGAATGACCCACATAATGGCAAACGCAACCAGCAGGATGATGACCGCCATCGGAATCGGGCCGACATAACCCTGCCCCATAAACGTGAACGACTCCGTAAGACCCGAAATCGTATTGCCGCCGGTGACGAGCACCGTGCCGCCGCGCGCCGCTTCGGTCAGCGCCAAGGTTACGATAAATGCCGGAATTCCAAACTTTGTAATGATAAAGCCGTTGAGCGCGCCCATCAGGATGCCGATTAAAACCGCAACCGCGATGGATAAAACAACCGAGCCTGTGGCCACGTTGACGATGCATGCAATACAGCCGATAAATGCAATTTCCGACCCGTATGCGATGTTGATATGCCCCAGTATGATGACAAAGGTACAGCCGAGCGCAAGCGTCGTCGTACACGCGATTGCCAGCATGATATTGGTTAAGTTATACCGGCTCAGAAAGCCCGGCACGAAAATCGAAGCGACAACAAAAATAGCAGCCAATATGATGAGGATGCCGTATTTTCCATAAAACCGCCCGAAATTAAAGCTCTTCTTTTCCACACTTTTTGTGCTCATTTCTTATCCACTCCTCTTGTCGCAAGCTTCATGACACTTTCCTGTGTTGCCTCGCTCCGATCCAGAATCCCCTGTATAATGCCCTCCTGCATCACAACGACGCGATCCGACATCCCCAGTATTTCCGGCAGCTCGGAGGAAATCATAATGATTCCCATACCCTGACGGGCGAATTTACTCATCAGCCGATGAATCTCGGACTTGGCGCCGACATCAATGCCGCGCGTCGGCTCATCCAAAATCATAATTTGCACATCACCGACCAGCCACTTCGCCAAAACAATTTTTTGCTGGTTGCCGCCGGATAAGGTGCCCGCCTCCACATCCTCGTTCGCAATCTTGATTTGCAGCAGCTCGCGCATCTTTTCCACGTCCTCGGTGATTGCGCGGTCATTAATGAAGCCCTTGGTGTACTTCTTCAAATTGACGAGCGATATATTGTGGTGGATGCTTTGACCCAGAACCAGTCCGTAGGTTCTCCGGTCCTCGTTGACCATCGCAATTCCGTGGTCAATCGCCTGCCGCGGGTTCTTAATATGGACCTCCTGCCCGTTCAGATAGACCGATCCCGAGGAAATCCGATCCAGCCCGAAGATGGCGCGCATCACCTCGCTTCGGCCTGCGCCCACCAGTCCGGCAAAGCCCAGAATCTCGCCCGCATGCAGCTCGAAGCTGATGTCGCGAAACCGGCCGCCGTCCTCCTTGTTCTGCGTAATCTTGTCAACGGAAAAGATCGTGTCCCCGATTGCAATCTCGGTATCCTTGGGGAAGACGCTGTTGATTTCGCGCCCGACCATCCGTGCAACCAGCTTATCCGCGTCATAGTCGCTCGCCGGGCCGGACTCGACCCACTTGCCGTCGCGGATAATCGTAATTTCATCCGCGATGCGGAAAATCTCATCCATTTTGTGTGTGATGTATAGAATTGCAACGTTTTGCTCACGCAGCGAAAAAATCTGCTTGAACAGGATGTCAATTTCCTCGTTGCCGATGGCGGAGGAGGGTTCGTCCATGATAATCAGCGCGGCGTTGCAGGAAATCGCTTTGGCAATCTCGATGAGCTGATGCCCCGCAATGGTGAGTTCGTACATCTTCTGTTGCGCCTTGTACGGCATATCCAAGCGGTCGAGCAGCTTCTGCGTATCCTGGTACATGGTCTTGTAATCGACGAATTTCCCCTTGCGCGGCTCCCTCCCCAGCCAGATATTTTCCGCGATCGTCATCTCCAAAATGGGATTCAGCTCCTGATAAATCATGGCGATTCCCATGTTCAGCGTGTCCTGCACCGTGTGAAACCCTACTTTTTCACCCTTGTAGTACATTTCCCCGCTGTCTGCAACGTAAGTGCCGTTGATGACCTTCATCAGTGTGGATTTTCCCGCACCGTTTTCTCCGCAGATGACGTGTACTTTACCGGCTCTGACGTTCAGGTTTACGCCATCCAGCGCGCGAACACCCGGAAATACTTTTACGATTTCTCGCATTTCCAGCAAGTATTCTGAGTTCTCCATTCCTTTTACCTCCTTTTCGCACTCTTTGAGTTTAAGAGCACGTGCTCTTAACGGCTTAAAATAAATTGCGCAGCCTATTTGAGGGGGTGCGCAATATTATTCATCAATAAATATTTTCGCAGATTAGCCGGTGCGTGTTTTCTCTCTTGTACGCTTCCGAATTTACGAGCACGTGCTCTTTACTGCGTAAAATATATTGCGCAGCCTATTTGTTGGGTCTGCGCAATATTATGTCATGCGTAAATGCTTTCCCGAATCAGAATTTTAACCTCGGTAAACTGCTCCGGCAGCTCGGGCTTGATTCCGTACACCAAATACTGAATCATCAGGCGAAGGCCCGTCTTCCCTTGCATCAGCAGATCGCTTCCAAGCGTGCAATCGATGACGCCGTCCTTCATCAGTGCGAGAATTTCCGGATAGTCCTCAAAGGAGAGCACCTTGATTTGCTGTGCCCGGCCCTCGTCCTGCAACGCGCGGCCAACCTCGGCCACACCGCCGCATGTAATATAGATTCCCTGCAGCTGCGGGTTCTGCCGGAGCAGCGCGCGGGTTTTCCGGTATGTAATCTCTTTATCCTCGAAGCTTTCGATTCGTTCGATAATATGAATTTCCGGATAGTTTTCCGCCATGAATTCGCTGAATCCCTGCTCCCGTATCCGGACGTAGTAATCGTTGTTTTCGCTGCTGATGGAGTTCGTGATAATGGCCGTCTGTCCGCTCCCGCCCATGAACTGTCCGAGGAGCCGTCCTGCAATGCGCGCCGTCTGCGCGCCGTTCTGTCCGACGTAGCACAGCCGAGCGCTGTCCTGCAAATCGGAATTTATGGTAATCACCGGTATGCCCGCATCCGTGGCACGATTGATTTCCTGCCGGATGCAGTCCGCATTGATCGGGCTGATCACAATGCCGTCCACTTGCTTTTCTATCAGGCTGCGCAGAACATCCCGCTGCCCCTGAATATCCTGAAAGGCGGTGATGTGGTATTCGGTCACAATGTCGAAGTTTTTCTCCTGCTCGCGTTCGGCCTCCACGCCCTCGCGCAAATATGGCAGCGCGTCAACCTGTACCAGCACCACAGCAACGCAGTAAACCTTGCCCTGCTTTTGCAATGCGCGTCCCGCCGGGTTTGGGGTGTACTCCAGCTGATCAATCAAGC
Organism: uncultured Intestinibacillus sp.; assembly: GCA_964580155.1. Taxonomy (GTDB): domain Bacteria; phylum Bacillota; class Clostridia; order Oscillospirales; family Butyricicoccaceae; genus Intestinibacillus. Next base: position 5,726 of record CAZOJP010000015.1, read on the forward strand.
TCTGGATCCTCTGCCGCACCTCATCGCTGACACCGACCCGGTTGTGCAGCACCTTGTCCACGGTGGAGCGATGCACACCCGCCATTTTGGCGATTTCTTTGATTGTCACTTTCATCAAAACCACCTCCCCGGTGTTTTGCAGCCGGTCGCGCCGTGCTGCTGCAGATTTGCAAGTTTGTAAGTTTCATTGGAAATGCAGAGAGCCGCTTGTTGAATTTCACAACAGGAACAGGACAAACGATGGGGCAGGGCCGGCAGCTTGCAAAGAAGCGCGGCAATGTATTATAATAGGGATGCTATCCGGTTGCGGGCGGATCGGCGGGCGCGCACAGGCAGGCGATCACGGAGGGCTGAATTATGAAGATGACCATTCGGAAAATAGCGGAATTGGCGGGGGTATCCCGCGGCACGGTGGATAAAGTCGTACACGGCCGCGCGGGGGTCAGCGCGGAGGTGCGCGCGGCCGTGCAGCAGCTGCTCGACGCGCACGGCTATCAGCTTCCCGCGCGCAAGAAAGCACCGGAGGCGTCCAGGCAGCTTCGCGTTGCGGTCATCATTCCGCGTCCCGGCAATCCGTTCTTCGCGCTCGTCAAGCGGGGCATGGACAGCGCGCTGGCGCAGTTCCACGATCGCAATGTGCAGGTGGAATACTTTTTCTGCGACGGCATCAACGTCAATGAGGTGCTTTCTATATTGGATTACCTTGAGGCGCGCGGGGTGGACAGCATCGTGCTGCGCGGCGGACAGAGCGCCCGTTTATGTGATCGGCTGAATCGCTTTACGGATCAAAACATCCCTGTCGTGCTATACGATTCAGATATGCCCGGCTGCCGCCGGCTGTTCATGGTCGGAGAGGACAGCCGCGCTTCGGGGCGCGTCGCCGCGTCGCTGCTCGCGAAAAGCATCGGCGGACAGGGCGATGTTGCAATCATCGGCGGGCTGCCCGATATGATTGCGCATCGGGCGCGTCTGCAAGGGTTTGAGCAGACCGTGCGCGCGCGCTATCCGGGCATTCGCATCGTGGAAAGCATCAACTCACGCGACCAGGGTGTCATCGCATACGAGAAAACCGGCATGCTCGTCGAGCAGTATCCCAACCTGCGTGGCATTTTCAGCGTTGTCGGGTGCACGGGCGACATCGGACAGGCTTTGATTGACCGCCAGATCCAAAGCGTCAAAATCGTGTGCTACAATTTTACGGACGATGTGGTGGCGCTCGTCAAGCGCGGCATTGTGGATTTTGCCATCGGGCTGACCCCCTACCGGCAGGGCAATGTCGCGCTGGGCACACTGCTCCGCTATTTGCTTGACGGAGAAAAGCCGACTGCCTCTTTTTTGGAGATGCCTCTTCTGATCGGCATTGACGAAAACATTGAGGTGCTCTCAATCAACCAAAACCTATAAGGAAAAAGCGCTGCATGCGGCAGCGCTTTTTTGATGCCCTTTTGCGCAGGTGCGCGGACGGCACACCCCCTTTCCCCGGCGAGGAGCGTGCCGCGCTGTCCGAAATGCTACGTGCCTTTTACGTGCACCTCTGTTTTATTGGGCAAAATGGGTGTATTATCGCAGCAAATCAAGCGTGCCTAAAATAGGCACGCTTGATTTGCGTCCGCTTTTTCGGAAAAAACAGCACAACTACGGTCGTTTTGCACAGGGAACGCCCGTGCCCTCTGCAAAACCTTACAAAATGCAAGCCTATGGACTTTGCGAATTGAAGCGGCGGCGGCTTTCAGCCTATAATAAAGGCATCAACAGGGCCGCCCGCCAATCAGGATACAACGCTGTGCACGAAAATCCGTGCGCACCACGACAAAGTGAGGTATATGATGAAAAAGAGAATTTTAGCAATGCTTGTGGCAAGCACACTCGCCCTCGGTCTGACCGCATGCGGCGACAAGCAAACAGCGCCCGATGCACCGGGAGCCTCCGCGGCAGGCGGACAGCACACCATCACGGTCATTCTCAAGACGCTCAACTCCGAATACTGGAACACCGTCGCCGCAGGCATCCGTCAGGCGGAGCAGGATCTCGGCTGCAAGGTGCTGCTGCAAGGCCCGCCGAGCGAGAGCTCGTATGACGAACAGCTGAACATGATTGAGACCACCCTGACGAGCAGCAGCTCCGAGGCGCTGGTGCTTGCGCCGCTGCAGCCCGATTCCGCGGCAAACGCAGTCAAAAATGCAAAAATCCCGATTCTTGCGGTCGATACAACCTTCCCGTCCGATAAGCTCGTCAGCTACATCGGTGTTTCCAACGAGGACGCGGCGGCGGCAGGCGGCAAGTACATGGCCGAAACACTCGGCGGCAAGGGCAATGTCGTTATTTTGGCAGGTGTGCAGGGTGACACCACCTCGGAGGACCGCGTGAAAGGCTGGACCCGCGGACTGGAGGCGGGCGGATGCACCGTGCTCGACCTGCAGTACACGGATGCGGTCGCGGACAAGGCCGTTACAAGCATCGAGGGCCTGATGCAGCAGTACCACGGCCAGATCGATGCCGTCGTGTGCCACTCGGACGACGTGGCGATGGGCGCGGCCAACGCGATTGTTTCCGCCGGACAGGCCGAGCGCATCAAGGTGTGCGGCTTTGGCGGCATCTCGGGCGCGCAGCCTGTCAAGGACGGCAAGCTGACGGCAACCGTGGATATCGGCCCGTACACGATGGGCTATAACTGCGTGGCGCGCGCCCTCGACGCGGTAGAAGGCAAATCCATCGACGCGTTTTACCCGTCGGATGCCAGCGTGATTGACGCTTCCAACGTGGACGATTTTCTCACCAAGCTGTCGCAGTGGACGAAGTAACGCCCGGGCACACACCGGTTAAAAGGAGCAAACAACATGAAAAAAATCAGAATCGGCCTGATCGGCGCAGGATTTATGGGGCGCACACACGCCAACGCATATCATTCCATCCATCTGATCTTTGGGGACGATGTCGTGCCCGAGCTGGTGGCTGTCGCCGACGTAAACGAAGACAACGCCCGGGCCCTTGCGGAAAAGTACGGTTTTTCCCGCTGGACAACCGATTGGAAGCAAATTGTCGCCGATCCGGACATCGACATGGTGGACATCACCACCCCCAATGCGTCGCACTGCCCCATTGCGATCGAAGCGGCGCGGCACGGCAAGCACGTCTACTGTGAAAAGCCGCTTGCCATGACCGCGCAGGAGTCGCGCGAGGCGACAGCGGTCGTCGAGGAAGCGGGCATCGTCACCTCGGTGGGCTTTAACTACGTGCGCAACCCCATCCAGCAGTATGTGCGCGAACTGATTGCATCGGGCGAGTTGGGCGAAATCGTCAACTTCCGCGGCATGTACGACCAGGACTATTATAACGAGCCCGACCAGAAGCACGAATGGCGCATGTTCAAGGCCGCCTCGGCCTCGGGCGCGCTGGGTGATTTGGCAAGCCACACGCTGTCCCTTTCCCAGTATCTCATCGGCGATATTGCCGAGGTTTGCGGCATGACCAAGATTATTGTGCCCGAGCGCCCCGATCCCAAGGATTCCTCCAAAATGCTGCCGGTGGGGAACGACGATGTGGTGCAGTTCCTGTTTCAGTATGCAAACGGCGCATGCGGCGCGATTTTCTCCAACCGTCTCGCCGCAGGGCGCAAAATGTCCCTCGGCTACGAGATTCAGCTGACAAACGGCTGTATCGTATACAACCAGGAGCGTCAAAACGAGGTGCAGATTTATCGCCATGATGACGACAAGCGCGAGCGCGGCTTTAAAACCGTATTGATTGCGCCCGGACATGGCGAATACGATAAGTTTTACGGCGGCGCGGGCATCTGCCTCGGCTATGCCGACCAAAAGACGATTGAGGCATATCACACGCTGAACTGCGTGGCGGAGGGCAAGCCGTGCGAAATCGACTTCCGCTTCGGCACAAAGGTCATGCAGGTGATTGACGCGGTGCTGGAATCCGCGGAAAGCCGCCGGTGGGTCAAGGTACAGTAAGGAGGATGCGGCATGAAAATCGGTCTGGTATCGGACTGTTTGGCAAATCAGTCCTTTGAAGAACTGCTGAAAACCTGCAAGGCGCTTCAAATCGAGCAGCTGGAGCTGGGTGTCGGCAACTGGTCGTCCGCACCCCATGTGGATTTGGACGGCCTGCTGGAAAGTGAAACCAAGCGCGACGAGCTGCGCGGCATGCTCGCCGATTACGGTATTTCGATTTCGGCATTTAACTGCTCCGGCAACCCGCTCGCGCCGGGCGACTGGGGCCGGCAGGCGGATGAAATCACGCGCAAGTGCTTCCGGCTCTCCGCGCTGTTCGGTCTGCATACCGTGGTCATGATGTCCGGTCTGCCCGCGGGCGGTCCGGAGGACAAGTATCCCAACTGGGTCACAACCTCGTGGCCGCCTGAAACGCAGGAAATACTGCGCTATCAGTGGAATGAGGTCGCCATTCCCTACTGGAAAGAGCTTTGCAAGATTGCAAACGCCAACGGGGTGACGCGTCTGGCTCTGGAGCCGCACGGCTGTCAGCTTGTGCACAATGTGGAAAACTTTCATCGTCTGCGCGAAGCCTGCGGCGCAGATGAGACCATCGGCTTCAATCTCGACCCGTCGCATCTGTTTTGGATGGGTGCGGATCCAATCGCGGTCGCCCGCGCGCTCGAGGGCTGCGTTTACCATGTGCATATCAAGGATGTGCGCATCGAACGTCCCGCCGCGGTGAACACCCTGCTCGACGGCAAGGGCGTGCTCGACTTTGCCAAGCGCTCGTGGAATTTTGCCATTCCGGGCTACGGTCACGATGAGCGCTGGTGGCGCGAGTTCCTCGTGACGCTCAAAATGACGGGCTACAGCGGCACTCTTTCCATCGAGCACGAGGATTATACGATGGATACCGTCGCCGCCCTGCAAAAAACGGTCGGGCTGCTGCGGGCGAACATGGTGTAAACCCCACGCGCAGCTTTGATTTCCACACCTTGTTTTTCCATCCCTTTTGACAGCTTCTTTGCGGCAGAAAAAAGGCACCCACATCCTGTGGGTGCCTTTTTTGATTCTTTCGCGCATCTTATCAGCGAAGTTTTACACATTTGCGTCGGTTGCAAACGCCTCGGTTCCCATGGGAGAAATCGTCACATAAAGGCGCAGCACCTCCTCGCCGACGTTTACAACCTGCAGGCTTTCCTGCCCGTCAACCTGCATCAGCTCACCCGCTTGCAGCAGGGTCTCTTTCCCGTCGGTGATCACGTTGGCCTTTCCTTCCATGGCTTGCAGGAGCAGCGTGGATTCCATGTGCGTATGCCCCGGCAATTTTTCTCCCTTTGCGATGTTCAGCACAAAGGCGATGACGTTTTCGCTTTTGAAAATCATGCGCTTGGCGATTTTTCCCTCAGGCTCGTGGAAATAGTCGTGAAAAACAAACTTGTTCATAGGGGAATCCTCCTTTAAATCCGGTTTTAGTATACCCTGCTTCTGTCATACAGAACCTGTCTCTATCATACCAGAAGTTCCCGCATAAGAAAAGATGCAACTTTGCCTGATAAAACGCGCTGCGCGCCGGTGCCGCGTTTTACGGACGCAGAAAAGGCTCAGAAACCGAAGTTTCTGAGCCTTTGTGGCGGAGACGAAGAGATTTGAACTCTTGCGCCGATTTCTCGACCTACTCCCTTAGCAGGGGAGCCCCTTCACCAGCTTGGGTACGTCTCCGTGTCAAGTGTATGCCGTGGATGCTCCGCCGGGAAAGGTTTGGCGGAGAGGGTGGGATTCGAACCCACGCGCCCTTTCGGACAAACGGTTTTCAAGACCGCCTCGTTATGACCACTTCGATACCTCTCCGTATCACTGCCCGATAAGCATTTACTATTTTATCACAGCATTTTCGCTCTGTCAACACCTTTGTGTATTTTTGCCGTAGAACTTCAATAAAGGGTATGATAGACTACAAGACAATGCAAAGGAGTGTTGTTTTCTTGTTCGATCTCGCAAAAACCTCTGACAAAGCACTGCTGGACGGTGTTTTATCGGAGTTCTATTCATTTTGTGCGGTTCCGCACGGTTCCGGCGCGGAAAAGCCGCTTTCCGATCTGCTTTTGCGGCGCTTCCATGCCGCCGGACTGACCGCCGCGCAGGATGTGCACGGCAATCTCACCGTAGAATTTCCTGCATCAGCAGGCTGCGAACACGCGCCGCTGATCGCGGTGCAGGGTCATCTTGACATGGTATGCGCCGCGCGCGCGGACAGCGGATGGGATGGACAGACCGATCCCGTGCGCACGCAAATCCGCGACGGCTGGCTGTGCTCGGATGGTGCGTCCTCCCTCGGCGCGGACTGCGGCATCGGCAACGCGGCGGCATTGTGGCTGCTGACCGGTGCGCGCGCTGCGCACGGCCCGGTGCGGCTGCTGCTCACAGTCGAGGAGGAGACCGGTCTGCGCGGTGCGCTGGCGATGGATGCCGCGTGCGTGCGCGGTGTGCGCTATTTTATCAATTTAGACGGCTTCAGCGCGCGCCAGGCGGTCATCGCTTCGGCAGGCGGACTGCGCGAAACCTTCCGCCGGCCGCTCCAGATCTGTCCGGCGCAGGGGCAGACCGCGGTGCGCATTGCGCTGTCCGGCTTGCGCGGCGGTCACTCGGGCTACGACATCTGCAAAAACCGCGCGAACGCCGTGCGTCAGCTGTGTGCGCATCTGCTCGCGCTGCGCGTGCCCTACGAGCTTGCCGACCTGCAAGGCGGCACCGCGAGCAACGCAATCCCCTTCGCCTGCGTGGCAACCCTTGTTGTTGCGCAGGAGCATGTGGCCCGCCTGCGGACGGGTGCGCGCCACCTGCAAACCGCGCTGCTCACGCGGTACGGTGAGCACGAGCCCGATATTTCCGTGACCCTCACCCAGGTTGACCGTCCCGAAACCGTATGGACGCAGGCATGCGCCCGCGCCGTGCTCGAACTGTGCACCTCGCTGCGCGACGGCGTGTATGCGATGCGCAGCGATATGCGCAGCTGCGTGCGCGCGTCGTCCAACCTCGGCGCGATTGTCACCGCAGGCAATGCAATCGAAGTGCATGCCATGGTGCGCTGCGCGGACGCGCGCGAGGAACGCGTGCTTGCGGCGCTGCACGACCTCACGGCGGCAGAGCAGGGCTTTACACGCCATGTCAGCCGCTATCCGAGCTGGCCGGCCGCCGCCTCACCTGCGCTCGCGCACCGCATGGACGGCCTGTGCCGCCGGATGTCGGGCGCACCGCTCGAGCTTGCCGCCGTCCATGTGGGGCTGGAGCCGTCCGCTTTTTACGCGAAAAATCCGCAGATGGAGCTCGTCAGCATCGGCGCGACCATCCTGCACCCCCATTCGCCCGAGGAGCGCGTGGAGCTGTCCTCAATCGTATCGCTCACGCGGCTGCTCGCCGCGACATTGGCCGATCTTGCAGCCGCACACGAAGCCTGAAACTTGGCTTTTTTGAAGCACCGCCGCATGCCCGTTCGGCATGCCTTTGAAAGGATCCGTTATGCCCACCTTTGATTTATTGCAGGACAACCCCCGCAAGCTGTTTGGGCGCTATCTGCTGCCCTCCATCAGCGCCACCTTCGTCACCTCCATTTACATCATCGTGGACACGATTATGATCGGCCGCGGCGTGGGCAGCGATGCGCTCGTCGCGCTCAATCTGGTGCTTCCGGTGTTTTCACTGCTGTTCGCGTTTGGCATGCTGTTCGGTGTGGGCGGCGGCGTGCTGCTGTCGGTCGCGCGCGGCGCGGGAGATGAGCCGCGCGCGATCGAGGCATTTTCAACCGCGGCCGCCGCCGTCGCCCTCAGCGCGATCCTCGCGACCGTGCTCGGCGCGGTCTTTCTCACACCGCTGTGCCGCGTGCTCGGCGCGGATGACAGCAACCTGCACATGGTGCGCGATTATGCGCAATTTGTCGTGTATTTTGCGCCGATTTTCATGTTTTCCACCTTTCTGCAGGCCATCGTGCGCAACGATCGCGATCCGCGCCGCGCCATGGCGGCGGTGCTTTCGGGCGCGGTGCTCAACATCGTGTTCGATTATATTTTCATCTTTCCCCTTGGCATGGGGCTTGCAGGCGGCGCGGCCGCAACCGTCATGGGCAATGCGCTGACCGTGCTGCTGCTGCTGACGCATTTCCGCTCCCCTGCGAACTCCCTGCGCTTTTCGCGCCGCGCGGTCTCGGCACGCATGCTGCGCCAAATTGTGCCGTGCGGCGCGCCGAGCTTTCTCATCGAGGGGGCGCAGGGCATCGTCACGTTCTCGTTCAACCGCCAGCTGCTGCGCTATTTGGGGCAGAGTGCGGTCGCGATTTACAGCATCATTGCAAACTGCGCCATCGTGTGCATGTCGCTCTTCAACGGCGTGTCGCAGGCGGCGCAGCCCGTCATCGCGGCGAACCACGGCGCAAACCTGCCGCAGCGCGTTGCATCGGTGCGCCGTCTGGGGATGACCGTCGCGCTTTGCATCGGCGGCGTGCTCGCCTCGACCGCATACTGGATGCCGCACACGCTTATTTCAATGTTCGTGCACCCGACCGCCGCGCTGCTGGCCGAGGGCACACCCATTTTGCGGCTGTATTTTATCGCATTCGTCCCGATGGGACTGAATTTATTCCTGTCGACCTATTTCCAGTCGCGGGTATGCGCGGCGCAATCGCTGGCCCTCACACTTGCGCGCGGCATTGTGCTGCCGCTGCTGCTGGTGCTTGCGCTCCCCGCGTGCTGCGGCGCGCAGGCGATCTGGTGGACCGTGCCGCTCACCGAAACGCTCACGCTGCTGGGCGGCGCCGTGCTGCTCCGCCGCGCGCTTGCACGCTGAGCATGCTCAGGACAAACAACGGGCGACAGCTTTCGCTGCCGCCCGTTGTTTTGCTTTTGAGGAACCGCTCCCGCGCCGCGCGTGCGCGCCGTCCGGATGGAAGCGTTCACTGAATTTTATCGTACGCGTTGACCATCGTGATATACGACTGCTCCCGCGTGAAGGTCTGCGCAGGCTGGAACGCCGTGCCGTCGCCGTTCATGATGCCGACCGCGGTGACATAATCCACCGCGCCGCGCGCCCAGTCGCTGATGCGCGCAGAATCGGCAAAGGTCTTGCCCGCGCCGTTTGCCGATGCGCCGAGCGCGTCCGCCGTGCGCTGCAAGATGGTCGCCGCCTGCTCGCGCGTGAGCACCGCGCGCGGCTCAAACCGGCCGTCTCCGCCGCCCGTCACAATGCCGAGCGACGCGCACTCGCGCACATACCAGTCCGCGCTGTCCGTGAACGCGCCTGCGTAGGCCTGCCCCTTGGCATTGCGGAACGCGTCGATCGACTGTCCGCTCTTTTTCTCAATCAGCGTGACGATGAGCACGCAGAACTCCTGCCGCGTGAGGTTGCTTTGATACTGGTATTGCAGCCAGTCCGGAATCAGCCCAAGCGTTTTGCCGCGCGAAACCGTGCCGGCCGCCCAATCGGACGGCGCGTTGACATCGACAAGCGGGCCGCTGCTGCCGCTCCATGCAGGGTTCAGCCCCGCGGGCTTGACATCCGCCGTGCTCTGGTCGACGAGTACGACCGCGCACGCAATCTGCCGGCCGGGCGATACGACATAGCCGGTCTGCGGGGTGTAGAGCGCGGTTGACGCGCCGCCGTCCAGTCCCATCGCGTTGACCGCGCCCGCGCCGCGCAGGTATTCCGCAATTTGGTACATGGACGCGGTCGCCGTGCCGAGCACCAGTCTGCCGTCCTTCATCGTTGCGACGAAGGGGCGCGAGGACACATAGTCCGGCGACTGCTTCGCCTCGGTGATCGTGCTGTTATAGCTCGCGTCGCGCGCGACGTTATAGCCGTTTTGCACCAGCATCCGGCCGCCGCTCATCACGTTTTTCATGTTGTTCCACGCCGCAAGGTCCGCGCTGCGCTTGCTCGCGGTCGCGCGTGTGGACACCACTGCGCCCGTGCCGACCGTGGGATAGCTGCTGAATTTTTTCGCATCGGCTACCGCGCCGGCATTGTACACGAGCAGGCTTGCGCCGGAGGGCACATTGTAGCTGCCCGCCCCCGAAACCGCGGCCAGCTGGTTGTTCCGGATGGTGAACACGCTGCCGCCCGCGGGCACCGTGATCGCCTGCGTGTACTGCGGTGTGAACAGCATCACGGCCTTTGCGTCGGTGTAATACGCGTTGACACCCCACATCCCCAGCTCGTATCCGCCGTTTAGGATGACGTTTGTGCCATAGGTCACGCGGTCAATGTAGGGCTTGCCGTCCCAGGTGATGCCGAGCATATTGCCCTCGCCCACGCCGTTTTGCATGACGCCGTCTTGCAGGATTGTCGCATACAGCCGTGCGTTTCCGCCGCCGTATTCGGTGAAATAGGTGCCGTTGATCGCCGCCAGCACCGTGCCCTGCGTTTTCGCGCGCGCGATGAGCGTGTCCATGCCTGCCGCACGGAACACGCTGTTCTCCGCGAGCGGGATTTCGAGCGAACGGTTGCCGCCCATCTGCGCGTAGACGAGATGCGCGCGATTGCCCCCGATCGACGGACTGTCCGTGATAATCCCGCTTGCCGCAAAGGCATTCGTCACAAGCGTGGCACACAGGATTCCTGCCGTCACAGCGCGCGCGATGCCGCGTCTTCGTTGTTTCATTTGTTTTCCCCATTCTTATTTTGATAAATTTTCCTTTATCATACCGTATTTTTTCACAAAATTCCACGGCAGATGGTTACGTTTTCAGCGCAAATCATGGAGGTTTTCTGTATAACCTTACCAATACCTCCCGATGCGTGCGCGGCAGAAACGTCCCCTTTTCGCAAAAAAGCGACCACACGAGCGCAGATACGCGCCTGTGTGATCGCTTTTTGTGAACTTTTCAGCGCATGGCTTCGCAGGGCTGGCGCGCGGCCAGGCTGTTCAGCCGATGGATGCCCGCAAGCACCGCGGGAGGAAGCGGCTGCCGCCGCAGCTTGTCGAAGCGCTCGGGGTAGCGCACGCCCCGAGAGGACATGTATTTGTCAAGCGCGAAAAAGCGCTCGGCGCGGTCGGGCATCATTTGATACAGCACCCACCAGTCCTCAAGCGCGGTGCACGGCACATACACATGGCCGACCGGCTGCATGGACACGATCGCGTCGCGGTCAAACTGGTAGCGATAGAGGAAGCCCTTGTAGTGGAGCGTCAGACCGCTGGCAATCGTCAGGCGCACCCCGTCGATATCGTAGCGGTGAAAAAACTGCGTTGCATAGGCGGGCGTCGGTACACGGGGATGCTTTGTGCCGAGGGCGGACAGGATCGCATCCGCGCGCGGTGCATCCTTGGGGGCAAGGATGAGCTCGATTTCATCGGAATGGTCCACAATGCCGTTTTTACAAAGCAACATGGAGCCGCCGAGCGCCCACAGGATATTCGCCGCGCTTAGCTCCTCCGCCACCTTGCAAAGAACCGTTGTTTGCTGCGCCTGCATCATAAGTTGCACACCTCCGGTTGTTTTCTATGATCAGTATACCATACCCCCATCGTCATTCAAGTGCCGGGGCGCAGAATTAACAGTTTGGCAACGATTTTTACATCTGCCTTTGTGGCGTTTGTGAAAACCGCTTTGTAAAAAGCGCGCACTTTGACTTTGTTTTTGCCGGACAATGTGCTACAATATCCTTATTATAACCGTTTGCCGCGCAGGAGGAATCTATGCAGGAAGAATACGAAATTATCTCGGTCCGCCAGTGCTTTTCGCGCATCGGCGCCGCCTTTTGCACGCTGCTTGTGGTTACAGCCGTGCTGCAGATTGTCATATCGGGCGCCGTATCCATCGCCGCGCCCATGCTGATGCGGCAAGATGCCTATCTCTGGATTGTGTCGCTTGCGCCGATGTACGGTGTTGGCGTGCCGGTCTGCGCCGCACTGCTGCACCGCGTTCCCGCGGCACGGCCCGAAAGCCGACGGCTGGGCGTGCGCGCTTTTTTGAAGTGGCTGCTCATCGCCATCTTTCTCATGTATGCAGGCAGCCTGCTCAGCCGCGGCATCGTGTATATCGTGCAGTGGCTTGGCGGCGCGCCCGCGGATCTCGTCAGCGACACCATCACCTCCTCCTCCCCGCTGAGCAACCTCATCGCGATTGTGCTGCTCGCGCCGATCTTTGAAGAGCTGCTCTTTCGCAAGCTGCTCCTCGACCGCACGAAGCAATTCGGCGACGGTGTCTCAATCGCGCTGTCCGCGGTTGTCTTCGGGCTGTATCACGGCAACTTCTATCAGTTTTTCTATGCGGTGGGTGTGGGCGCGGTGCTCGCCTACCTCTATTGCCGCACCGGACGGCTGCGCTACTCCATCGCGATCCATATGTTCATCAACTTTATGGGCTCGATCGCCGCGCCGTATATTTTTGACCATGTGTTCACCGAATCGGCCGGCCCTGCGCGCCTGGCGCTGTCCGCCGCCTATGTCGGCATGCTGCTATTGTGCGCGCTTGCAGGCGCGGCGCTGCTGCTAGGCACCCGCGGCAAGCTGGGGCTTTCCGCCGGAGAGTGTCCGCTGCCGCGTGGCAGACGTTTGTTTGCAGTCTGCGTAAACGGCGGCATGATCGCCTATTTGCTCGCGACTGTCGGCCTGTTCTGTCTCAACACCCTCGCATAAAAAAACACCCCGCAGCCTGTTTTTGCTGCGGGGCATTCTTTATTGGGGTTGCAGGTGCATGACGAAATCGCCAAGCGCCTCGGTCGCGTCGGGGTGGCTGATCGCGCGCATGGTCTCGCGCACGGTGGTGAGCCGCACAGGATTGCGAAAAAGCTGATAAATCGCCTCGTCGATCGGAAAGGTCTTGGTCACAAGGGCGGAAATTCCGTTGTTCGTCAAAAACTCGACGTTGCGCTCCTCGTGCCCGGGAATGGGATCCACCAGAATCATCGGCAGGTTTTTGGCGAGCGCTTCGGACACGGTCAGCCCGCCGGGCTTTGTCACGATGCAGTCCGCCGCGCTCATCATCACCTCGACATTGTCGACGAAGCCGTATGGGTACAGCGTGCAGTTTCCGGGCATTTTGGGCTGCAACCCGAGCAGCTGCCTATACTGCTTTTGGTTGTTGCCGCACACCGCGAGCAGCTGAAACGGTAAATCAACCGTACCCAGCTGCGCAATGAGCTTTTTGCTGTTGGAGTAGCCCATGCTGCCGCCCATCATCAGCACGGTCGGGCGCGCAGGGTCGATGCCAAGCTGCTCCGCGGCCTGCTCGCGCGTGATCTCCCGATTGAACTTGGGATGAATCGGGATGCCGATGGGCAGAATGCGCTGGCGCGAAATGCCGCGCTTGACCGCGAGATGGGTCAGCAGGTCGCTCGCGGTCACGATATACTCGACAAAGGGCACATCCTCCCAGAACGGATGGATCGTGTAGTCGGTCACAATGCCGACCACGGGCGCGAGCACCTTGCCGCGCTTTTTCATCTCATTCATAAGCTGCGCCGCAAACACATGGGTGCACACAATCGCGTCCGGCGCAAAATCATTGATGACATGCGCGAATTTGGTTGAGCCGAGCGCGTTGACGATGTTGATGATATTGAGCTTGGACATATTGAAATAGCCCTGCCCGTGATTTTCCGCAAGCCCGTAGCACACGCGGTAAAGCTCGGGCGTGCGCTTGCTCGTCAGCAGATAGCCCTTGTCAATGGTCTGCTGCACAACGCGGTTGATATACTTATAAATATCAACGGTCTCGACCTCGGCGCCCTTTTGCGCCAGCATTTCACTGACCGCCTTCGCGGTCGCGTGATGGCCGTAGCCGGCTGTAACCGATAGGATCAGAACTTTCATCTTGCGTTTTCTCCCCTCCGTTTTTCATCGCTTATTCTACCTGATTAGAACGCAAAATGCAAGAACATTTGCCGCTTACTGCGGCTGGGCCGTGCTCAAATACGCGGTGATCACCCGCGTTTCCAGCGCATCGCGCAGCTCGTTTCCGATGGGGTGCACGATGTCGCGGTACTTGCCGTCGGGCATGCGGCGCGAGGGCATCGCGAGGAACAGCCGATCGTGCCCTTCGATGACCTTGATGTCATGCACGGCGAAGACATCGTCAAAGGTGACTGAAACAAGCGCCTTTAGCTTGCTGTCATCCTGCAGGTGGCGAAATTTCACATCTGTAATACGCATTTGTACCGAGCTCCTTTTATTCACTGTCAAAATTGTTGGAAAGGGTATTTATATTCTGGACGAAATGTCATATAATAATACCCAATGATTGAAAATTTTTCGGGGGTCACGATATGAACATATCCATCAAACCTTATATAGAGCAGCGCAGCACCATCCACCTCATCGGCATCGGCGGTGTTTCGATGAACTCGCTCGCCGAGCTTTTGCTCTCGCTCGGCGCACGCGTGACGGGCTCGGACCGCAGCGAGACCGCGGTCACCACACGGCTTGAGGGTCTGGGCGCGCGCATCACCTATGCGCACCTGCCCGAAAACGTCGAGGGCGCGGATCTCATCGTGCGCACCGCCGCCGTGCATGACGACAACCCCGAGATCGTGCGTGCGCGTGCGCGCGGCATTCCGGTGATGGAGCGCGCGGAGGCCTGGGGCTACCTCATGCTCGACTACAAAAATGCGATCTGCCTTGCGGGCACGCACGGCAAGACCACGACCACCTCCATGATGACCATGGTCGCCATTCAGGCGGCGCTCGACCCGACCGTCATGGTCGGCAGCCAGCTTCCCGCAATCGGCGGCACGCTGCGCATCGGCGCAAAGGACTGCTTCATCGCGGAAGCCTGCGAATACTGCAACTCGTTTCTGCAGTTTCACCCGAGCGTCGCGGTCATCCTCAACGTCGAAGCCGACCACCTCGACTTCTTCAAGGATCTCGACGATGTCATCCATTCCTTCCACGAATTCTGCCTGCTCACGCCCGAAACCGGCGCGGTCGTCGTCAACGCGGACGATCCGCACGCGATGCAGGCGGTGCGCGGCGTCGAGCGCCGCATCCTCACCTTTGGCAGCGATCTGCACGCGGACGTCTATCCGATGAACATCGTCTCGCGCCACGGCTATTACTGCTTTGACGCCATGGTCGGCGGCAAGCTCTATGCCTCGGTCGAGCTTGCCGTCCCCGGCCGGCACAACATGATGAACGCGCTTGCCGTGTGCGCGGTGTCCTGGTTCCTCGGCTTGCCGGGTGAGCAGGCCGCGACCGGCCTCGCGCTGTTCACCGGCTCGTCGCGCCGTTTCCAGCTCACCGGCCACCTGTCGTGCGGCGCGACCGTCATTGACGATTACGCCCACCATCCGAGCGAAATGCGCGCCACGTTGTCCGCTGCCCGTCAGATGGACTTCAAACGCATTCTGTGCGCATTTCAGCCGCACACCTACACGCGCACCCAGGCGCTCTTCGACGAATTCGTGCACGCGCTGCGCCTGTGCGATCACGCCGTGCTCGCGCCGATTTATGCCGCGCGTGAGCAAAACACGATCGGCATTTCCTCCGCCGACCTCGCCGCACAAATCGAGGGCGCACGCAGCTTTGAATCTTTTCCCGAAATTGCGGACTATCTCGCCGCGCAGGCAAGGCCGGGCGACCTCATCCTGACCATGGGCGCAGGCAACATTGACGCGGTGGGCCGCATGCTGCTCGACCGCGACGCACACTGAGAAAATCCGCAAATTCACTTGACAATTCAGCCAACATGAAGTATCCTATTGGTACAGAGATTATGCACTTTGCATGAAACTCGTCTGGATTGGAGTTGACGAATATGAAAGATCAGGTTATCATCACGATCGGCAGACAGTACGGCACCGGCGGACGCGAAATCGGCCACAAGCTGGCGGAACAGCTCGGCATCCCGTATTATGACCGCGAGCTGATTGCCCGCGCCGCGAAAAAGAGCGGCTTTTCCGAAGAGCTTTTCGACCAGCTCGATAAGCGCGCGACGAACAGCTTTCTCTATTCGTTGACCATGTTCGGCTCGACCGGCACAAACGGCATGACGCTGACCGACCAGCTATTCCTCGCCCAGTGCCGCGTCATCCGCGAAATCGCAGATGCAGGCTCGTGCGTCATCATCGGCCGCTGCGCGGATCATGTCCTGCGCGAATACAAAAACCGCTACGATTTCTTCATCCACGGCAGTCTGGAGGACCGTCTGCAGCGCGTGCGCACCTGCGGCGATTATGAGCTGCAAGGCAAATCGCCCGAGGCCGCGCTCGAAAAAATGGATAAGCAGCGCGCCACCTACTATAACTATTACACCGGCAAGGTATGGGGCAAGTGTGACCACTACGACCTGTGCATCAACGCAGGCCGCATCGGTGTCGATGCTTCGGTAAACGTCATTCGCAACTATATTGGTGCCGTACAGCCATAACGTTGTTTTTTGAGGAGAGAGAGTGAAGCGCGAGAAGGCCGCCCAAAGGGGCGGCTTTCTTGCGTCCTGCGCACAGATGGCACAATAAAAAAGTCTCCCCGTGGGGAGACTTTTTTATATCAGTTTTTTTCCTGCGGCAAATCGTTTGACAGCTTGAGCTTATCGAAGAGATAGAAGAGCAGGCTGAGCGCCATGCCGACAAGCGCGGACAGCACCATGCCCGTAAACTGCACATTGCCGACGGACAGCGACACACCGGACAGGCCGACAACGAAAATGACCGAAGTCAGGGTCAGGTTGCGGTTTTTGCCGTAATCCACGCCGTGATCGACCAGAATCCGGATGCCCGACGTGCCGATCATGCCGTACAGCAGGAACGAAATGCCGCCGATGACAGGTCCCGGGATGGTCTGGATCAGCGCGGCAAGCGGGCCGACGAAGGAGCACAGGATGGACAGAACCGCCGCACCTCCGATGACACGCACGGAATACACCTTGGTCATGGCCATGACGCCGATGTTCTCGCCGTAGGTCGTCGTGGGCACCGAGCCGATGAAGCCGGACAGCATCGTGGAAAAGTTGTCCGCGAACAGCGAGCGATGCAGGCCGGGATCCTTGATGAGGTCGCGTCCGATGATTTTGCTCGTGACAATCTGGTGGCCGATATGCTCGGACGTGATGACCAGAATGACGGGCATGATGATGGCGATCGCCTCGGGCTTAAACTGCGGAAACTGGAACTGCGGCAGCTGGAAAAGCGGCTGCGCGAGCGCTTCCATGATGTTGGCCGACGTGATGACACCCGTTGCAAGCGCCGCGACATAGCCGGAAATGATGGCGATTAGAATCGGGATGACCGACAAAAATCCGCGAAACAGCACATTGCCGAACACCGCGACACCGAGCGTGACGCAAAAGACGATGACGTTTGCGCTCTGCACCTGGGGCACGGCCTCGGTCGGCACGACAAGTCCGGTCTGCGCGGCGGTGCTCGCGAGCTCCAGCCCGATCAGCGCGACAACCGGTCCCATCGCGGCGGGCGGCAGCACGACGTCAATCCAGTCGGTTCCGAATTTGTAAACGATGAACGCGAGCACGCAGCCGATTGCGCCAACCGCAACGAAACCGCCCTGCGCATATGGATACCCCCACTGCGAGATGACCACGCCCGCGGGCGCGAGGAACGCAAACGACGAGCCGAGGTACGCCGGCGCCTTGCCCTTCGTGATCAGAATGAAAAGCAGCGTGCCGACACCGTTCATGAACAGCACAATCGCCGGATTGATGCCGAAAATGAACGGCACGAGCACCGACGCGCCAAACATCGCGAACATGTGCTGAATGGACAGCGGCACGAGCAGCTTTGCCGGCACCTTGTCCCCCACCTTGATGATCTTTCGATTGTCCAATGATTTTTACCCCCAATATATTTTATCTTTCCCATTATACCATAGTGACAGCTAAAATCGAGGTTAATATCCGTATTCTGTGTCACTATGGTGTAATTTTTAAATAGCCGTATACTATTCGCTTGCGAATATTATACCATAGTGACAGCTAAAATCGAGGTGTAATATCCGTATTCTGTGTCACTATGGTGTAATTTTTAAATAGTCGTATAATATTCGCTTGCGAATATTATACCATAAGAAATATCTCGTGAAAACACAAAATCCATCCCTTTTGCGCAAAAAAACATGCGTTTTTTGCGTGTGTTTTCCGGCGCTTTGCTACCTTAGAGCGGCTTGCCGCAGTGTGGGCAGAAGCGAAAACCCTCGCCCGCTTGTGCGCCGCAGGACGGACAGCGCCGCGCCGCATGCACGCCGGTCGGGTGCAGATCGGCCGCGGTCAGCTCGACCGGCTCGCCGCGCTCGATGCGCCGCCCGAGTGCGCCGTCTATCTCACACACCGCGCCGCAGCACGATGCGCGCATATTGTACCGCCTGCCCCACTTAAAAAGTGGCACGAAAAACAAGCTCAGGCAGGTGTAGGTGACATATGCTTCAAACCGCCCCAGCCGCCCGCAGCACGGGCACACGAGCTGCCGCGCATAGCCGAGCGGCTTGTCGCGCGTGTCCACTCCGCAGATAAAAAACATGTCAATCCCCCGGTTCTCAGTCAAAATGCCAGCGATAGGGCGTGCGCGGCGGCGAATCCGATAAAATCACCGCAAGAAAATCGCGCACGCTGTCCGCCATACGCGCCAGCGGCCCGTCGTTGTAAAAATAATAGTCGTAGGCATATTCCGCGACGTTGTCATCCGAGCGGTTGCCGAACGGCTGGTCCCTGCCGCCGCGCCGCACAAGCAGCGTGTGGCACTCCGTGTCGATCGCGCGGCGAAAGCGCTCAATCTCCTCCGGCTCGCGGATATGCACAAACAGCAGGCACTCGTCCCCCGCAAGAAATTCCCTGTACTGCTCCAGACAGTAGCGCTGTGACAAATCGCCCCACTCGGTAAACGCCTGCTTCAGCTGCGAGAGCAGACGGCGCGACGCAGGCGTTTTGACACCGTCCCAACCGGCATAGCGCGCAATCTCCGCAATCGGCGTGATCGAGGAGATGTTGCGCACGCGGTAAAACCGCCCTGCAAGCCTGCAAAGCGTATCCTTACCTGCACCGCCGCGTCCGTTGATGACGATCACCTGTTTGTCCAAAACCCCATTCCTCCTCTGTTTGCGCCGTGGCGCTTTTTTCTGTCGAAAGAATCGCTTCGAATAGTATACCACAAAAGCAGGCGCAAGATGAAGCCCGTTTCCGCGTTTTGGAAATATCCTTTCGCGTGCGTCCGCTGCGCTCCGCGGGCGCGCGGTCTTCGGCGCAAAAAAACAGCAGCGAAATGCTTTGGGTTGCACTTCGCTGCTGCTTTTATGCGGATACACGCCGCAGATTTTCCGATGCGTGTTATACGAACAGGTTGACGTTGGATTCCTCTGCGTCGCCGAGGTATGCGCCGACACCGCCCAGCTCGACACCGTCGATGAGCTCCTCGCGCTTGATGCCCATGACGTCCATACTCATCGTGCACGCGACGAGCTTGACACCCTGCGCCATCGCCTTTTGCATCAGCGTCTCAAGCGAGTCCACGTTTTTGTCGTTCATGATTTTCTTCATCATCGCGGTGCCCATGCCGCCCATGTTCATCTTGGACAGGCGCAGCTTGCTTGTGCCGCGCGGCAGCATTTTGCCGAACATCGACTCAACCAGCGTCTTGTGCACGGGCTGCTTTTCGCTCTTGCGCAGCGCGTTCAGCCCCCAGAAGGTGAAGAACATGGTCACCGGACGGCCCATTGCCGCCGCGCCGTTTGCAATGATAAAGCTCGCAAGCACCTTGTCAAGATCGCCGGAAAACACAATGATGGTCTTGCCCTCGGGCGCGGCCTGCACGGCGGTTGCGGTCGGCGCGGCCGCCGCTGCGCCGCCCTTGCGCACGGTCGCCACGAAGGCACCGTCGCGCTCGCCGGATGACAGCAGCGTGTTGCCCGTGCGGCGGCACCATGCGCCCACGTCGCGCAAAAATCCCGGATCGGACGCGACGACCTCGAGCACATCGTGGTCGCCCAGCCGCTTCATCGTCTCAAACACCTGCATGAGAGGGCCGGGGCACTGCATGCCGCTGCAGTCCAGCTTGACCGACTGGGTCGGCACGGTCTCGACAGTTGTCGCGCCGGTTGTGTCGGGCGCGCTTACCGCGGCGGCTGCCTCCTCGGGCTCGGGGTGGGTCGCCTGATAAAAGCGCGTGCCGCCCGGATACAGCAGCACATCGGAAAAGTCGTTTTGCATCAGGATGCGCGCCGCGTTATAGGAGCGCACGCCGATTGTGCAGAACGTCACAACGCGCTTCGTGGGATCCAGCTCATCCAGACGGTCGCGCAGCTGGCCGAGCGGAATATGCTTTGCGCCCGGCAGCACGAATGCCATCAGCTCGGCATCCTCGCGCACGTCGAGCAACAGGGTGTCGGGCTCGCGCTCGATGATGTCCCAGTCCGCAAAGCGCACCAGTCCGCCCAGCACGTTGCCCGCGACAAAGCCCGCCATATTGACCGGATCCTTCGCCGAGGAGTAGGGCGGCGCATACGCAAGCTCGAGCTCCTCCAGATCCCGGATGCCGCCGCCCAGACGCAGCGTGGCCGCAATCGTGTCGATGCGCTTGTCCACGCCGTCGCTGCCGACAATCTGCGCACCGAAAATCTTATTGCCGTCCATCGAAAACAGCAGCTTGAGGTTCATCGGCCGCGCGCCCGGATAGTAGCCTGCGTGCGAGTTTTGCGTAATGATGAGGCTTTCATAGTCCTTGCCGCGCACAAGGCCGCGCTTTTTGAGCGTTTTCTCGTTTGCGCCCGTCGTCGCCGCGACCAGATCAAACACCTGCGCGACCGAGGTGCCCTGCGTGCCGCGATAACGCTCGTTTGCGCCCGCGATGTTGTCCGCCGCGATGCGCCCCTGCTTGTTTGCCGGGCCCGCAAGCGGAATCATCGTGCGGTCGCCGAACACCAGATCCTCGACCTCAATCACGTCGCCGACCGCGTAAATCGCGGGGTCCGCGGTGCGCAAATGCTCGTCTACGACGATGCCGCCGCGCGCGCCCAGCGGCAGCCCGGCCTCCTTGGCAAGCGCGCTGTTCGGACGCACGCCGATGGACAGGATGACAAGATCGGCGGACACCGTGGTGCCGCTTGTCAGCGCGATGTCGACCGTGTCTCCGCGGTCATGGAAGGACTTGACGCCGTCGCCCAGATGCAGCGCAACGCCGTTATTGGCAATGTTCTCGTGCAGCAGCAGCGCCATTTCGTAGTCGAGCGGCGCCATGACCTGATCGAGCATCTCGATGAGCGACACCTGCAGCCCTGCGTGGCGCAGATTTTCCGCCATCTCCAGGCCGATAAAGCCGCCGCCGATGACCGCCGCGCTGCGAATGCCCTGCTCGCGCACCATCGCGCGGATGCGGTCGGTATCCGGAATGGTCCACAGCGTCTGAATGCGCGGAGAGTCGATGCCCTCAATCGGCGGACGCAGCGGCGAGGAGCCGGTTGAAATGACAAGCACATCATACGGCTCCATGTAGGTTTCGCCGCTGTCCAGCTTTTTGACCGTGACAAATTTGTGTTCGCGGTCGATCGAGACGACCTCGTTCTTCACGCGCACATCGATGTCAAAGCGCGCACGCATGACCTCGGGCTTTTGCAGCAGCAGTGCATCGCGCGATTTGATGACGTCGCCGATGTGATAGGGCAAACCGCAGTTTGCGTACGAGATGTGCTCCCCCCGCTCAAGCAGCACGATCTCCGACTCCGCGTCCAGTCTGCGCAGGCGCGCCGCGCAGCTTGCGCCGCCCGCGACACCGCCGATTATGACAACCTTGCTCATCATGTATCCTCCTCTATTTCAAAAAATCAAGTACAGCATTGTCTTATTTTTAACAGTATACCCCCGGCGGCCTGTTTCTTCCGTGACAAAGTCACACCGCGGCGCGGGGGCGCACACGCGGAAAATGAAATTTCTGCGCAATCCGGCACAGCGTGGTTGACAAGCAAACGCACGCGCCGTATAATAACAGCACACGACCCGACCGTCCGGTCGGTCGGGTGTTTTCAGCCGCTTTTAGGGCGGTGTTGCCCTGGGGATAGGGGTGCGCGTGTCCCGCACAGTCGCACCCCGTGATTTGGAGGAACCATATGAAGCAAATTTTCCGGCGCGGGGCGCTTGCCCTCGTCCTCGCGCTCGGGCTGTGCGCGCAGGGACTCGCTGCCGATGTCACGCTCGCCGCGCCGCCCGCGCACAGGGTGCAGGAGCTCGGCCTGACCGCCGTCGCGCGCACCGTGCGCGATAGCAATCCGACCGTGCGCGCGCTGCAAGCGACCGTCGCGTCCATCGGCTCATCGTCAATCGGGGCGGGCTTTGCGGCGCAAGCGGCGCAGCTCACCGCGCAAATCGGCAGCTATCAAAATCTGATTGACAGTATGAAAAGCGCGGCGGGCAGCACCACGGATCTCGCGCTCAAGCAAACCTATAACAGCCACATCGCGGTCATGCAAAGCAACGTCGCAAGCCTGCAGGGCACGCTCGTCAGTCTGCCCATGCAGCAAATGATGACGCAGATCCAGATTGACGACGCGCGCGCAACCGTGCAGCGTCAGACCGACAACGTGGCAAACCAGCTTGCGATGGGTGCGCAAAGCGCGCTCATCACGATGCAGACGCTGCGCTATTCCGCCGCTGGACTGACGCGCAGCATTGCGGCGCTCGACCGGCAGCTTGCCGCGCTTGATGCCCAGCTTGCGCGCGGCATGGTCAGCCGGCTGCAGGTCGACACGCTGCGCCGGCAGCGCGACGGGCTCGCGACCACGCTGGCTTCGCTTGAAAACCAGCAGGAAAATCTGGGCGGGCAGCTTGCGCTGCTGTGCGGCTACGATGCGGGCACGCGCGTGCGTCCGGCCGCACTGCCGTCTGTCACCGACAAGCAGCTCTCCGCGATGCGCCCGGAAGCCGACGCGGCGGCCGCGCTGCAAAGCAGCTTCACCGTGTGGACGAAGCAGGTCGACGTGTGGAGCGCCTCCAACAAAAAGGATGACAGCATCCGCAGCACGGTCGACGCGCTTGAGAGCGCACAGACCGCGCTCGCCGCGGAAAAGGAATCGGTCGGTGTGCGCTTTCGCGCGGTGTTCGACGAGGTTGCGGCAGCAAACGCCGCCATCGGCGCCAAGCAGGCCGCCGCGGATCAGGCGCAGCGCGACCTCACCGTGGCGCGCGTGCAGTATGGGCGCGGCGCACTGACACAGCTTGCCTACCTGCAGGCCAAGGATGCGGCGGACAGCGCCGCGGACGCAGTCGAAACCGCGAAAATCGACCTCATTTCCGCGTATAACCGCTACGAATGGGGAAAGCGCGGCCTACTCGCCGCAAACGTATGACGGAGGGAATCAGCATGAAACAACCGATCGCACTCGCGCTGACCGCGGTGCTTGCCGCAGGTCTTTGCGCGCCCGCTTATGCGGCGGACACCGCCGCCGCGCAGACCACGCCCGCAGTCTACACGCTGCGCTTTGACGAGCTTGAAAGTACGGTGCGCGAAAACAACCTGTCGGTCAAGGCATTCGCGCAGCAGCTCAAGAGCGTACAGGAAACCAAGGTGAGCACAAGCTACGACGACCAGTCTTTCACGGTTGGCGTGCAAATAAGCCAGTATCAGGCGCAAATCAAGGAGCTAAACGACGCCATTGCCGCACTCGGCTCGGATGAAAGCAGCGACGCGCTGCGCAAAACGCTGCTCGCGCAGCGCAGTGCGCTGCAAAACAGCCTGAACGCGCTCAATATTTCCTATCGCGACCTCAAGGACAGCAAGGAGGACGCGGTCGACGCGCACAAATACACGCTGAGCGCAACCCAGCGTCAGCTTGCCAACGCCACCGACCTGCTGTGCGTCGGCGCGCAGAGCACCTTTGTATCGCTGCACGCGCTTGCGCTGTCCGAGGACACGCTGAACCGCTCGTTCACCCAGCTTGACCGCAGCATCGCCACCGTGCGCGCACAGGTCGGCCGCGGCATGGCGGGCACACTCGATCTGCTCGCGCTGCAAAGCCAGCGCGAAGCCCTGCTTGCCAGCCGGAAAACGCTCGAGGTGCAGCGCGCCAACCTGCAAAGCAGCCTTGCCGTGCAGTGCGGGCTGGGCGCGGATGCCACGCTTGAGCCGGCCGCGCTGCCCGATGTGACGGACGAGCAGCTCGCCGCGATGAACTATGAAGCAGATCTTGCGCAAGCGCTCAAAAACAGCTACTCCATCTGGTCGAAGCAGGACGCGGCCGAACAGGCCTCCCGCGACTATGCAAACGACATCACGGACAACGTCTATGCCTACGAGGCGGCGAAAATCACCGCGCAGGCCGAGCCGGACAACGTCAAGGCCGCGTTCCGCCAGCTTTACAACGCGGTGCGCGACAAGAAAAGCGCGCTGGACGCGGCAAATGCGGATGCCGCGCAGTACAATAAGACCTTTGCCGCACAGCAGGTGCAGTATCTGCGCGGTGCGCTGCCCAAAAACGACTTTTTGCAGGCGCAGGATGAGCTGCGCGCGCTGGAGCAGGCACAGGACAGCGCAAAAATCAATCTTTTAACCGCGTATAACCAGTATGAATGGGCAAAACGCGGCGTTATGAGCACAAACGCATGATTTCTGGAGGAATGAGAATGAAGCACACACGTTTGCCGGCGCTCGCGCTGGCAGGACTGCTCCTGCTCGGCGCGGCAGGCTGCGGCAAGGAGGAAACCACGCAGGCCGCCGCCCCCAAGGGCACGCCGGTCGAGGTGCAAACGGTCACCTCGGGCGATATGTCCGCGCAAAACGCGCTCGCGGGCACGGTGACCGCGGTCAAGGAGGTGCAGGTCTTCCCCATGCTCGCAGGACAGGTCCTGACGCTGAACGTCGCACAGGGCGACACGGTGCGCGCAGGGCAGCTGCTGTTTGAGGTCGACACCGCGACCGTGACGAGCACCTATGCCTCGCTCCAGCAGAGCTACAACGCGACGAAGCAGGCGACCGATGAAGCGATTGCGAGCGCGCAGCTCGGTGTGCAGCGCGCGCAGATTGCGCTCGATCAGGCGCAGACCGCGCTCGACAACACCCAGGCGATGCTCGAAGTCGGCGCGGCGAGCGAGCAGCAGCTGACAACCGCGCAGCAGGCAGTCACGAGCGCGCAGGTCGGCGTGCAGCAGGCGCAGGCCGGTGTGCAGCAGGCGCAGGCGCAGCAGCAGGCGTCGCTCGCGCAGATTTCCGCAAGCATGGCGCAGATTCAGGCACAGGCCGCGCTCGGCACGGTCACCGCGCCGGTTTCCGGGCTCGTCACCACGGTCAATTTGCAGCGCGGCGGCATGGCGGCGCAGTCCGCGCCCGCGGTCGTCATCGCGGAGGGCGGCCGCACCGAGCTCACGGTCGCGGTCAGCGAAACCGTGCTCGCCGGACTCAAGGTCGGGGACAGCGCGTCGTGCACGCTCGATTCGGTCTCCAAGGAGCCGATGCAGACGACCATCAAAACCATCGCAAACGCGGCAAACGCGCAGACCAAGCTGTATGAGGTCACGCTCGCCCTGCCCGAGGGCATTGCGCCGCCCATCGGCGCGTTTGCCAATGTCACACTCTATACCGACCGGCGGGACAACGCCATTCGCATCCCGACCGAGGCGCTTTTGACCGACGGCGAGACCCAGTATGTCTTTGTCGTGACCGGGCAGCAGCCCGCGGCGGACGAGGCGGCAGCGGATGACAGCGCCGCGGACACGCAGGAGCAGGCCATCACCCACTGGGCGCAAAAGGTCACGGTCACGACCGGGCTTGTCGGCGACGGCATCACCGAAATCACGGGCGGACTGACGCAGGGACAGAGTCTGGTCGTCAAGGGGCAGAGCTATCTGTCCGATGGCGCAGCGGTACGCATTGTGACCGGAAAGGATACATAAGGCATGAAAATCGCGGAATTTTGTATCAAGCACAAGGTCACGACCATCCTCACCTGCATTATGATCGTTGTGTTCGGCGCGATGTCGTTCGGCTCGCTGCCGCTCGCGCTCATGCCGTCCATCGATCTGCCCATGGCGGTTGTCACGGCAACCTATGTGGGCGCAGGCCCGGAAGAAATCGAAAATCTCGTCACGAAGCCCCTTGAAGAAGCATGCGCGAGCGTTGCGGGCATGGATACGCTGCAATCGCGCTCGCAGGAAAACGCAAGCCTTGTCATGGTCACGTTCGCCGATGGCACGGATATGGACGAGGCGCTGGTCTCCCTGCGCGAAAAGGTCGACCTTGCGAAGGCCTCTCTGCCGTCCGATGCCTCCGCGCCGACCGTCATGAAGCTGGATGTGGACGCGATGCCGGTCACCGTCATCGGACTCAAGGGCGCGGATCTTGCGCAGCTGCAGACCATTGCGGAGGATGACATCTCCCCCCTGCTCGAGCGCATCGACGGTGTCGCCTCGGTCAGCATCACGGGCGGCTATGAAAACGAGGTCGCGGTCGATACCTACGCCGACCGCATGCACGGCTACGGCCTGTCCGTCTCCTACATCGCGCAAATGCTGGGCGCGGACAACGTCGCAATGCCTGCGGGCGAGGTCGACAACGGCAGCCAGACAATGTCCGTGCGCACAGACGGCGAATACAAGTCGGTCGAGGATGTCGCAAACACCCTGCTTCCGCTGCCGAAGGGCGGCACGGTGCGCCTCGGCGAGGTCGCCAAGGTTTCGATGCAGCCCAAGAAGCAAAGCGCCATCGCCAAGGTCGACGGCGCGCCGTGCGTCATGCTGTCCGTCAGCAAGCAGTCCGGCGTCAACACCGTGCAGGTGGCAAACCGCGTCAAGGACGCGATGGCCGAGCTGACGCAGGAAAACCCGACCCTGAGCTGGAATCTGCTGCTCGATCAGTCGGACTACATCAATATGACCGTGCAGTCGGTCATCGAAAACATTCTGCTCGGCGTGTTGTTCGCCGCGCTCGTGCTGCTCGTGTTCCTGCGCGATTTTGGCGCAACCGCAGTTATTTCGGTGTCCATGCCGGTGTGCATTGTTTCGGTATTCCTCATCATGCGCGCGCTCAACATCACGATGAACATGATGTCGCTCGGCGGCATGGCGATGGGTGTCGGCATGATTGTTGACAACTCCATCGTTGTACTGGAAAACATTTTCCGCTTCCGCGCGGACGGCTGCAGCCGCTGGGACTCGTGTACCCAGGGTGCGGCCGAGGTCTCGCTCTCCATCAGTGCGGGCACGCTGACGACCGTTGCGGTCTTTCTGCCCATCGGGCTGTCGGGCGGCATGGCCGGCATGATGTTCCGGGAGTTCTGCATCACCATTGTCGCGCTGCTTATGGCCTCGCTCCTCATCGCACTCACGCTTGTGCCGCTGCTGTGCTACATAACGATGGATCGCGGCCGCCGCCGTCTGCGCGTGCCCAACACCACAGGCGATCTGGTCGACCGCCCGCTCATGCGCCAGTACAAACGCATGCTGCGCTTCTTTCTGGAAAAGCGCGCGGTTGCGGTTCTGGTGTCAGGCGCGATGATCGCGGTGTTCGTCGTGTCCCTCTTTACGGCAGGTGTCGAGCTCATGCCCGAAACCGATCAGGGCGAGCTCACGATTGCGGTCGGCATGCCGGTCGGTGCGGAAATGGAAGAGACCGCGCGCATCCAGGATCGCATCACAGGCATTATCCAGAAAACCGTGCCCGAGCTTGACAGTCTATACTACTCGACAAGCGGCACGTCCATGTACAGCTCGGGCGGCGCGAGTGTTACGGTGCAGCTAACCGACCTTGACAAGCGCGAGCGCAGCGCGATGCAGGTGGCGGACAGCCTGCGCCGCGACCTTGCGGATATCGCGGGCTGCGAGCTCTCGATTTCGGCCGCGTCCACAATGAGCATGTCGTCGACCGGCTCCGCCATTGATGTTGAGCTTTCAGGCGGCGATTACGCCTCGCTGACGCGCGCGGGCGATGATCTGGTTGCGCTTTTCTCCGCGCTGCCCGACGCGGTCGAGGTCGAAAGCTCGGCGGCCGAAGAGGTTCCGCGCGTAAATGTCTCCATCAATCGCGCCAATGCAACGCGCTTCGGTCTGACCGCGGCGACAATCGGCACAGCGGTGCGCGGCTCGCTCAACGGCTCGACCGCAACCACACTCAAAATCGCGGGCGATGAGTACGACATCACCGTGCGCGGCGACGAAACCTCCAAGTCCAGTCTGGACGCACTCAAGGCAGTCGCTATTCCAACACCGACCGGCGGCACCGTGCCGCTGTCCCTCGTCGCCGAGGTCAAGACCGAGCTTGCCCCCCAGATGATCGCGCGCACGAACCAGAGCCGCACCATCACGGTCACGGGCGACAGCCTGTCCGGCAACACCGTCGAGCTGAACAAGGCGGTCAACCAGATTCTGAGCGAATATGAAATGCCCGACGGCGTGCGTATGGAGACCGGCGGCGAAATGCAGGACATGATCGAATCGTTCTCGACCTTGGGTACGGCG
This sequence comes from uncultured Intestinibacillus sp., assembly GCA_964580155.1. Taxonomy (GTDB): domain Bacteria; phylum Bacillota; class Clostridia; order Oscillospirales; family Butyricicoccaceae; genus Intestinibacillus. The sequence goes on from CAZOJP010000015.1 coordinate 34,032, forward strand.
TTCATCGTTGCGCTGGGTCTGGTCTATTTCGTGCTTGCAAGCCAGTTTGAATCCTTCGTGCTGCCGGTTATCATCATGATGATTCTACCGATTGGTTTGCTCGGCGCGATGTTCGGCCTGCCCCTCACGGGCAACAAAATTTCCATGGTGTCGCTGCTCGGCATCATCATCCTCGCGGGTACGGTCGTCAACTCGGCCATCGTGCTCATCGACTACATCCTAACGCGCCGCGCGCGCGGAGAGGACAAAAACACCGCAATCCTCAACGCGTGTCCGCGCCGCGTGCGCCCGGTGCTCATGACCACGCTGACGACCATCCTCGGCCTTGTGCCGATGGCAGTGTCAGGCGGCGAGGGCGCGGAGCTGATGCGCCCGATGGCGGTCGTCATGATTACGGGCATGATTGTCTCGACGATTGTCACGCTGGTGTTCACGCCGGTGTACTATTCGCTCATCGACAGCCTGACGGAACGCTTCCGCAAAAAGCATCCGCCGCAGGATCCCAAACAGGATATCCCGGGCTATGTGCCGGAAAAGGAGGGGGAAAGCCTTGTCATCCATCAGTGAAAGCCGCCGCGCCGCCATCGCGCACGCAGCGTGCATCGAATTCGGCACGCACGGCTATGAGCGCGCGAGCGTCGCGGCAATCGCCAAGCGCGCAGGCATCGGAAAATCGACGATTTACGAATATTATCCCTCCAAGGAGGCGCTGATCGGCGCGGTCGGCGAATGGGCATTCGAGAACGCGACCGAGCGCATCCATGCGGCGCTCGCGTCCGATACGGACTTTCGCAGCATGGTGCACCAGTATTTCGAGATCATGCACGACATCATCCGCCACACGAACGCGGGCATGGTCATGCTGCACAGCGACGGTCATGCGTTTGAGGTCATCCGCACCTATGCCAACCGCTTCCGCGATTTTATCATCAGCAATCTGGAAGCTGCGGCGGTACAGGCGCAGACACGCGGCGAAATCGACCGCGGTATCGATCCCCACGCCGCGGCCTCGCTCGTCGCGGTGGTATCCAGCCCGATGCTGACCGCGGACGACGCGGACTGGGATCTCTACATCGCGCGCATAGAGGATGCGCTTTTCCGCGGTCTCGATCCGCGCGCATAACAGAATAAAAGCACCGGAGCGCAGCTTGATGCTGTGCTCCGGTGCTTTTATTTACCGCGCCAGCGGCTCGATGGTTTTGCCAAGCAACTCGTCCATCATGTCGACGAGCACGTCCTTGGACGGCGGGTTGTGGTCTGCCAGCCATTTTTCGATCATGCACACTGCGCCGCCCGCAATGAACCGCGCGACATAGCGGTCGGACTGATCCGCCCTGTCCTTCAAAATCATCATGCGACTCTCCTCGACGATTTCCATCATCTTGGATTCAAAGCTGACCGAACCGGATGCGCGCAGCAGCGAGCGCACGAGCGTCTTGTTTTCGTCCACAAAGTCAACCGCACGCTTGAGCATCGGGCGCAGCGCCGGACGGTCAAAGCTTGGCAGGCTGTCCGCCACCATCGCGCGGAAATCCTCCATCAGCTCGTTTTCGATCCGCTCGCGCAGGTCGTATACGTCGCGATAATGGACATAGAACGTGCCGCGGTTGATGTCTGCACGCTCGACAAGATCGGTCACGGTGATGTCCTTGAATTCCTTTTCCTGCATCAGCTCCGCAAGCGCCTGGCGCAGCAGACGCTTGGTGCGCCGGATGCGTTTATCTTCCACTTCTGCCATTGTTCTTCCCTCCGTTCGCAGGGTGCGCACGGTCACGCGAACCTGCTTTGTGCAAACTTCGTGCGGCAGCTTATTGTGTCTGCCGTGCTTCTTACATATACTGTATCACGTATTGATAATAAACGCAATATCTGTTTTCCGAATAGCTGGTGTTTTTTCTGTGTCCACCGTGCGGCGCGCACCCCGTTCCTGCCCGGCGCATAGCATGGGGCAAGAGGGGAGGAATTTTTATGAAGAAAGCGGTGGCGCTCACGGTTGCCGGCGGCGACGAGCGCCAAGCGTTTTTGGCGCGGCTGCTGCAGGCGGACGGCCACGAGGTCTCCACCTACGCGCTTGAGCGGCAGCTTATGGGCGAGCCCGCGCTGCGCGCAATCCACGAGCCTGCGCGCGAATTACATACCGTGCGCGCGGTCATACTGCCCGTGCCGGTGACGCGAAACGAGCACCATCTCAATGCGCCGCTGTCCAACGCGCCGCACCGCATAGACGAGCTGCTCGACGCGCTGCCCTCGGGCATGCTTGTGCTGGGCGGCGCGGTCAGTCCTGCGGTGCTCATGCGCGCGCAAACGAACGACCTGCGCATGATGGACTATCTGGCGCGGGAGGAGCTTGCCATTCGCAACGCGGTTCCGACCGCGGAGGGCGCGATCCAAATTGCGCTGGAGGAGCTGCCGATTACGCTGCACGGCGCGCGCGTGCTTGTCGTGGGCAACGGGCGCATCGGGCGCGCGCTGTCCCGGCGGCTGTCCTGTCTGGGCGCACAGGTGCGCGTTTCCGCGCGCTCCAATGCGGATTTTGCGCGCATCGAATCGTGCGGACTGACCGCGCTCGACACCCATGCGCTCGCAGGGCATCTGGCGGACTTTGACGCGGTGTTCAACACCGTTCCCGTGCGCGTCCTCGGTCTGGCGGAGCTGAGCGAGCTGCGCGCGGACTGCCTCATCATCGACCTCGCCTCCAAGCCGGGCGGCGTGGATCTGACGAGCGCGGGCAAGCTCGGCCGCAAGGCGATTTGGGCGCTGTCCCTGCCCGGCAAGGTCGCGCCGCTCAGCGCGGCAAAGGCGATTCGTGACACCGTATATAACATCCTGCGTGAGGAGGGAATTTTGTGAATCAACCTATCCGTGTCGGCTTTGCGCTGACCGGCTCTTTCTGCACCTTCGCCCGCGTGCTGCCCGTCATCGAAGCGCTTGTCGCGCGCGGCTGGGCGGTCACGCCCATTTTATCCGAAAATGCAGGTTCGATGGACACGCGCTTCGGCACCGCCGCCGCATGGCGCGCGCGGCTGACTGCGGCGTGCGGCGCACCCATTCTGGATACCATTGCCGCCTGTGAGCCCATCGGGCCGCACGCGCTTTTTGACATTCTGGTCGTGGCGCCCTGCACGGGCAATACGCTCGCCAAGCTCGCCCACGGCGTGACCGATACCGCGGTGACGATGGCGGTCAAAAGTCATTTGCGCGGAGCAAAACCCGTGCTGATTGCCATATCGACGAACGACGCACTTTCGGGCAGCGCCGCCAATATCGGCACGCTGCTCAACCGCAAGCACTATTATTTTGTCCCGATGGGGCAGGATAATCCGGCCGGCAAGCCCTCCTCGGTTGTCGCGCACATGGAGCGCATTCCCGACGCGATTGAATCCGCGCTCGCGGGCAGGCAGCTGCAGCCGGTTCTGCTCGCGCCGCCGCACAAAGAGTAAAAATCCCCGTCTTTCGCGCCGATAGCACCGGTTTTATGCGAAAGACGGGGATTTTTTTAGGGCAAGTCCGCAAGCCAGGGCGCAAGCGCCGCGCGGTAGGCTGCGGTCAGCCGTTCGGCCGACCATGCGGCGTTTGCGGGGCTGGTCGAGGGCAGCTTGCCCGCGGGCATGCCGGTCACCGGCTCGATCAGCTGATGATAGAGCTTCCATGCCGCGCCGCCGGTCGTGAAAATCGCGCGCACCTGCGTCCCTTGCAGGATCGGGCGCAAATCGTTTGACACCGGGTTGCGGATTGCGGCATCGGACGCGCCGACGATGTCGCACGACGCGAGCACGTCCCACAGCGCGATGCCGTGCCGCAGGCAGAGCGCGCGCTTGTCCGCGACGGTCTGCGGTGCGTCCTGCCCGAGCACCGCCGCCAGCACGCGCCAAAACCGATTTTGCGGATGCCCGTAAAAGAAGCCCTGCTCGCGCGATTTGGGGCTGGGCATGGAGCCGAGCAGCAGCACGCGGGAATCCGGCGCATAGAGCGGCTCAAAATTGTGATAAACGGTTTGATACTCCAAAAAACTCACTCCAATAGCTGTAAAAATGCGCGAAACGCGCTGGGAATCGCATAGGTGGTGCGCAGCGCCTCCGGTTCGACGAGCAGCAGCGCGGAATCGGCAGGCGGCGCGGCAAGGTCGACGTAATACCCTGTCATGTGCCACTCCACATGGGTAAAAATATGCTTTGCCGGCTGCAGCGCGCGCATCTGCTCCGCCTCGATGCCTTGCGCTTTGAGGAAGGCGCGCGCCTGCGCAGGCGACAGCGCGCCGTCCGTCCCCGGAAACTCCCACAGCCGCGCGAGCAGTCCGCGTTCCGGTCTGCGCCGCAGCGCGACCCGTCCCTGCCAGCGCAGCACAAACACCGTGCGCGGCACAAGGGTGCGCGCCTTTTTCCGCTCTTTGACGGGCAGCCGCGCCGCGATGCCCGTGTGCGCGCCTGCGCACAAATGGAGCACCGGACAGCTTGCGCACTGCGGCGCGCCGTTCGGCACGCACACGAGCGCGCCCAGCTCCATCAGTGCCTGATTGAAGATACCCGGATCCTCGGGCAAAATTTCCGCCACCTGCGCGCGCAGCTCCGCCTTGATTTTGGGGCTTGTCACAGGGCGCTCGTCCGCGGTCAGCCGCGAGACCACGCGCAGCACGTTGCCGTCGACCGCGGGCACGCGCTGTCCGCCCGCGATGGACGCGACCGCGCCCGCGGTATAGTCCCCGATGCCGGGCAGCGTGCGCAGCGTGTCATAGTCGCATGGTACGATGCCGCCGTGCTCCTCGCACACGCGCACCGCCGCCTTGTGCAGGTTGCGCACGCGGCTGTAATAGCCCAGC
>CAZOJP010000016.1:0-37434 GCA_964580155.1 uncultured Intestinibacillus sp.
CCAGCCGCATTTGTCGCAATGAATCAGCGGAATGGGCTCGCCCCAGTAGCGCTGACGGGAGAAGACCCAGTCGCGCAGCTTGAAGTTGACCTTTTCGTGGCCGATGCCCTTTTCGGTCAGCCATGCGATAATCGCCTGCTTGGCCTCCTGCACGGTCATGCCGTTGAGGAAATCCGAGTTGACGAGCACGCCGGTTTCGACATCGGTGAACGCAGCCTCCTGCACGCTGCCGCCCGCGATGACCTCGACAATCGGCAAATCAAACGCCTTGGCAAATTCCCAGTCGCGGCCGTCATGCGCAGGAACCGCCATAATCGCGCCCGTTCCGTAGCCCATCAGCACGTAATCGGACACAAAAATCGGGATCTGCGTGCCGTTCACCGGATTGATCGCGCACACGCCGTCCAGACGCACGCCGGTCTTGCCCTTGTTCATCTCGGTGCGCTCGAAGTCCGACTTGCGCGCGGCTTCCTCGCGGTATGCACGCACCGTGTCGATGTTTTGGAGCTTGTCCGCCCAGCCCTCGATGCTCGGATGCTCGGGCGAAATGACCATGTAGGTCGCGCCGAAGAGCGTGTCCGGGCGCGTGGTGTACACGGTGAGCGCGTCGCCCTCGGTGGTGCGGAAATCGACCTCCGCGCCGGTCGAGCGGCCGATCCAGTTCTTCTGCTGGATTTTAACGCGCTCGATGAAGTCGACCTCGTCGAGGTCGTCAATCAGACGCTGCGCATATTTTGTGATGGCAAGCATCCACTGGCTCTTCGTCTTGTGCACAACGGCCGAGCTGCAGCGCTCGCACACACCGTTGACGACCTCTTCGTTTGCGAGGACGCACTTGCACGAGGTGCACCAGTTGACGCTCATTTCCTTCTTGTAGGCAAGCCCCTTTTTGAAGAGCTGCTGAAAAATCCACTGCGTCCACTTATAATACTGCGGATCGGTGGTATTGATTTCGCGCGACCAGTCGAAGGACAGGCCAAGCGCCTTGAGCTGGCTCTTGAAGCGCGCGATGTTGTTTTTGGTGACAATCGCGGGGTGGATATGGTTCTTGATTGCGAAATTCTCCGTCGGCAGGCCGAACGCGTCCCATCCCATCGGATACAGGACGTTCTTGCCCTCCATGCGCTTCTTGCGCGCGACAATGTCGAGCGCGGTATAGGAGCGCGGATGCCCAACGTGCAGGCCCTGGCCGGACGGATACGGAAACTCGACCAGCGCGTAGAATTTCTCCTTTTTGCTGCCGTTTTCCGCTTCAAAGCAGTGCTTTTCGTCCCAAATGTCCTGCCATTTCTTTTCAATCTGCTGGTGCTCGTACTTCAATGGATTCTCCCCCATTTTTTAGAATATAGAATGGGAAAAACCGGAGCTCGCGCGCGGCGGGCTTCCGGCTGTTCCTGCTCAGGCTTCGTCGTCTGTGATGCCGAGGTCGGCGAGCGCTACGCGCTGGCTGTCCTTCCACAGGTTTTCGAGCTTGTAAAATTCGCGCGCCTCCGGCATGAATATGTGCACGAGCACCGAGCCGTAATCGAGCAGAATCCACTGTGCGGAATCAAAGCCCTCGGTGTGGTGCGGCGTGATGCCGTGATCGGTCTTGAGGTGCCAGTCGACGTTATCCGCGAGCGCCTTGACCTGCGTGGTCGAGGTCGCCGAGCAGATGACGAAATATTCGGTCAGCGTGGTTTTCTGCTCGACATAGAGCACCTGAAGCTCGCGCCCCTTTTTTTCGAGCAAAGCCTCGCAAATATGCTTGACGGTTTCCTGGGGTTGGTTCATAGTGTATGCTCCTTTTCTATTATGCTTCCGGATCTGTGGTGACAGGCGGCGTCGGTGCGGTCGTACCGCCTGCAGGCTCTCCTGTCGAAGGTGTCGGGGGCGGCTCTGTTGCCCCGCCTTCGGTCGGCGGTGTGGTGCCGGTGTCCGTGCTGCCCTCCCCGGCGGAGGGGTTCTCCGCGGGATCGGTCGCCTCCGGATCCTTTTTGCCGCCGGTCTCCGGATCTTCGTTTGCCGCCGGAGGGGTTGTTTTATCGGGTGTGCCGCCGTTTTCGTCGTCTGTCGCAGGTTTTTTGTCGTGCTTTGAGGACGATGGGCGATCGGACGCGTCCGAATCCTTGCCCGATCCCTTGTCCGGACCGGAGACCACATCGAGATCGGTCAGCTTGTTGACGTAGGGGTTAAAATATTCGTTGATGAGTGCAAGCGTCTTTTCCTCATTCGGGAAGAAGAACGAGCCGTACCAGCTGGTGCCCGCATAGGAATACGCAAACTCGCCGGGCAGCGTGTGCATTTTGATTTTTTCACCGGTCGCACCCATCGCCTTCATGCCCATCCAGAGCATATTGCCCGCGGTCAGATCGGTTTTGACGTTGCGGAATACCGCATCGGTGATCTTGTTAATATTGACAATATTGGCAGGCCGCAGCACCTGCGCCGCAAGATATTTGAGGAAATCCTGCTGCTTTATAATGCGGTCCTCGTCGCTGCCGGTGTAGTGCGCGTCGCCGGTTTTGACGCCGCCGTTGTTCTTGCGCCAGCGCAGAAATTCCACCACCTGCTTGCCGTTCATATGCGTCATGCCCGGCTTAAAGTCGATGCTCAGATTTTGCGACGGATCCTTGTAGTACATGCGGAACGGAATTTCATAATCCACGCCGCCGATTGCGTCCACGATGTCCGCGATACCCTGAAAATTGACAATGATATGGTAATCCGGCGCAAAGCCGATGATCTTCTGCACCTCGGACTTGGTCGCTTCGATGCCCTTTTTGGTGCCGTATGCGGCGTTGATCTTTTTCGCCGCACCCTTGCGCGCCACATCGGACATGGTGTCGCGCGGGATGTTGAGGATGTTGATTTTCTGCGTCTTCGTGTCAAAGCCGCAGACCATCAGCGCATCGGTGCGCGTTTCGTCCTCATCCACCGCGCCGACAAGAAAGGTAAAGTAATCCGCAACGCGGTCACCCAAAACGGCTGTATCGGGTGCGTCGCCGTTTTGCGGATCGTTAATCGTTGTATTGTTCGGTTTGTGGGCAGGCTTCGGGGGGCTTACAATGCTGCTCCACAGCGCCGCGCCGACTGCACACAGTGCAAGCACGACGGCGACCGCAATCACAGATCGCTGTATTTTTTGTTTTTTTGTTCGTATTTTCTTTTCTTTTTTGGGCTTTGGCGCCTTGGGTGCGCCATCTCCATTGCTTTTTCCGTTGCCGAATACTTTCATATGCTTGTTTTGATGCCTCCGTTTAGTTGTCCCATCACCGGCACAAGGACACGCCAGGTAACGCCCTGTGCAAGCAAATCGTTGCGCGCGGCGACCGTATCGGCATGAATGAGCTTGCCGCGCTCGACCAGCTCGAGGAGCGAGCTGTCAAAGCAGTACAGCAGTGCTTTGTCGATGTCTTCCTTCGCGAGCTGACGCGCCTGTTTGACGCCGTCGAAAACGCGGTTTTCCTCGATATAGTCGGCAAGATATACGATCTTGTCGAGCAGGGTCATGCCCGCGCGTCCGGTCGTGTGGTATGCGACCGCATCGACCACATCGGACGGCGCGCCGTATTCGTGCGCCGCAATTCCCGCCGCGGTTTTCCCGTGCAGCATTTTCCACTCGCTTTTTTCGACGTCACTCGGTATTATATCGTACTTTTCGCACAAATACAACTGTTCTTCCCGAGAAAAGCGTTTTGTAATGTCATGTAAACATGCCGCCATCGCGCTTTTTTGCGCGTCACCGCCATACCGCTCGGCAAGCCGTATCGCCGCGCGCTCCACCCCGAGGGTGTGCGTGTAGCGATAGCCCGACAGCCTCTCCAACACAGCCTGCCGAATCGTTTCGTTCCATAACATACCAAAAACCGCCTTTCTGTCCATTTCGATGCCTATCTAAAAAGGTCTATTCATACAAACGGTTTGTGCTGATATAGCGCGCGACGGCCGGGGGCACCTTGCCCTCGAGCGCGCCGGTTTCACGCAGCTCGGTTGAGGAAAGCGGCAGGGCGGGACAATCGATCAGACGGATGTCCGCACCGCAAAGTTCCCGCAAGCGCGCCGCATGCGCCTCGAGTGCCGCGCGGTCATCCTCCTCGCGCGCGACAACCGCGAACGCCGCCAAACGGCATATTTCGCGGTATTTCTTCCACTGTTCAAGCGTCAGCAGCATATCCGTGCCGACGATGAGAAAGTGCTCCTGCGCCATATGCGCAAGCGCGTGCAGCGTGTCAATCGTGTAGCTGACACCGCCGCGGTCAATTTCCATCGTGGACAGCTGCGCCCACGGCTCGTCTTCCAGCATGAGGCGCACCATGTCGCAGCGCTGCGCCGCGCTCGCGCTGCCCTGCGGCAGCGGCTTGTGCGAGGGGACGTTCGTCGGTATAAAGAGCACGCGCTCCAACCCCAGCTCCGCGTGCGCGTGGCGCGCCGCCTCCAGATGCCCGAGATGCGGGGGGTTGAACGTCCCGCCCATGATACCCAGCCGTCTCATTTCTTTTCCAGAACGATGCGGCGCTTGTCCTTGTCTGTGGACTGGCGATAGACGACGAGGCGCGTGCCGATGCACTGCACCGGCTCGGCGCGCAGCGCCTTGCACAGCTCCTCCTGCGCGCCGCGCACGGTCAGAAACGAGTTTTCGAGCACACGCACCTTGACAAGCTCGTTGCACTCGAGCTGATCGGAAAGCTGGTCGAGCACGCCCTGCGTGATGCCTTCCTTGCCGATTTGCAGCGTGGTGGACAGCGGATTTGCCAGTTTGCGGAGTTGAGCGCGTTGTTTACTGGTCAGCATAGTTCTTTTTTCTCCTATTCAGTCGTGGTTGTCGGCGGACAGTCGTTCCGCCAGCTTGTCGCGGAAGGCTTGCAGCGCGCGGGCGCGATGGGAAATGCGGTTTTTCACGTCCTGCGGCAGCTCGCCGAAGGTGCAGTCATATTCCGGCACATAAAACACCGGATCGTAGCCGAAGCCGCCCGCGCCGCGCACGGTGTGCGTAATCACACCCTCGCACGCGCCGCGCACGGTAAATTCTATTCCGTCCGGAAAGACGCACGCAACCGCGGACACAAAGCGCGCGGTGCGCTGCCCATCGGGCACTCCCTCCAGATTGTGCAGCAGAAGCTGCGTGCGATCCGCGTCCGTGCCCGCGCAGTAGCGCGCGGAATGCACGCCGGGTGCGCCGCCGAGCGCGTCCACACACAGTCCGGAATCGTCCGCCAGCGCGGGCTTTCCGGTCAGGCGGCACGCGGCGCGCGCCTTGATGAGCGCGTTTGCTTCAAAGCTGTCGCCGTCCTCGTCCGGCTCGGGCGCGCCCTCGGGCAGCGGCTGCACCGCAATGCCGCGCGCGCACAGGATTTCACGCAGCTCCGCAAGTTTTTTGCCGTTGTGCGAGGCAAGTACAAACTCCATACTCACAGCTCTCCCGTGATTTTCTTCTGCTCGCGGCACAGCTTTGCCGTGCCCTTGCGCCCGAGCGAAAGCAGCTTTTTCAGCTCGTCCTTTTGGAACGGACGGCTCTCGCCCGTGCCCTGCACCTCGACAAACGCGCCCTCGCCTGTCATGACAAGGTTGCAGTCGACAATCGCGTGCGAATCCTCTTCGTAGTTGAGGTCGAGAATCGCTTCCTCCTCGAAAATACCCGCGCTGACCGCGCTGACATGGGTGCGCAGCGGCATTTTTTGCAGCACGCCGTCGTCCATCAGCTTTTTGCAGGCAAGCCACAGCGCGACGAAGCCGCCCGTGATGGACGCGCAGCGCGTGCCGCCGTCCGCCTGAATCACATCGCAGTCCACCACGATCTGGCGCTCGCCGAGCGCTTCCATGTCGGTCACAGCGCGCAGCGAGCGGCCGATGAGCCGCTGGATTTCCGCGGCGCGTCCGTTGAGCTTGAGCTTGGAAATATCGCGCTTGGAGCGCGTATTCGTCGCGCGCGGCAGCATCGCATATTCCGCCGTCACCCAGCCGCGCCCCGTGCCATGCACATGCGGCGGCACGTTTTGCTCCACCGTCGCGTTGCAGAGCACCTTGGTGTTGCCCACCTCGATGAGCACCGAGCCCTCCGCGTGCATCGTATAGTGCGGCGTGATTTTCACGCGCCGCATTTCGTCATTTCTTCTTAAATCCGGTCTTGCCAAAATGCTTCTCCTTTCGGTCAGCCCTCGTTTTCGTCATTTTCCTGCACTGCGGGCAGCAGTGCTTCGATAAAGTCGTCGCGGTCGAAGTCCATGAGATCGTCCAGCCCCTCGCCCACGCCGACGAGCTTGACCGGTACGCCCAGCCCCGCGGAAATGGCGACGACGATGCCGCCCTTTGCCGTGCCGTCGAGCTTTGTCAGGATGATGCCGGTCAGCTTGGCCGCCTTGTTGAATTCCGCCGCCTGCGTCACTGCGTTCTGTCCGGTTGTCGCATCGAGCACGAGCAGCGTTTCGCGGCTTGTGCCGGGCAGCTCGCGCGCCAGAATGCGGTCGATCTTGGCAAGCTCGTTCATCAGGTTTGCCTTGTTGTGCAGCCGCCCTGCCGTGTCGATGATGATGATGTCCGAGCCGCGCGCCTTTGCCGCCGCGACCGCGTCAAACACGACCGCCGCAGGGTCTGCGCCCTCGCCATGGCGCACGATGTCCGCGCCCGCACGCTTCGCCCAGATTTCAAGCTGATCCGCCGCCGCCGCGCGGAAGGTATCCGCCGCCGCGAGCATGACGCGCTTGCCCTCCGCGGCATAGCGCGCCGCGAGCTTGCCGATGGACGTGGTTTTGCCCACGCCGTTGACGCCGATGACAAGCACGACCGCGGGTTTATCCGACAGATCGAGCGGCGTATTTTCCTGCATCTCCTCGATGAGGATTTCCTTGAGCACCGCGCGCAGCTCGGCGGAGGTATTGATTTTCTGCCGTTTCGCGCGCTGCTCGAGCGCGGAAACCGCCTTGGCCGCGACCGGCGCGCCGAGATCCGCGAGGATCATCGCCTCTTCCAGCTCGTCGAGCAGCTCCTCGTCCACCTTGACAAACGTCGCCATGACGTCGTTCATTTTTTCCGTAACCGCCTCGGTCGTGCGCTTGAGTCCGTGCTTGAGTTTATCAAAAAAGCCCATATTGCCTCCTACTGATTGTCACTTGATCTTGATGCCCAGCCGCGCCTCGGCTTCCGCGAGGTTGAGCATGAGCATTTTGGATACGCCCTGCTCCTGCATCGTCACGCCGTAGAGCATATCCGCCGCTTCCATCGTGCCGCGCCGGTGCGTGATGACGATGAACTGCGTGTTCTCCGACAGACGGCGGATGTACTGCGCATAGCGCACCACGTTGACATCGTCGAGCGCGGCTTCAATCTCGTCGAGCACGCAAAACGGCGTCGGACGCACCTTGAGAATGGCAAAATACAGCGCAATGGCGACAAATGCCTTTTCGCCGCCCGACAGCAGCGTGATGGTTTTGAGCGCCTTTCCCGGCGGAGAAACGCGGATTTCGATGCCGCAGTTTAGGATGTCCGAGGTATCGTCGAGCTGCAGCTCCGCATAACCGCCGCCGAAAATTTCGCGGAAGGTCTCCCCGAAGTAGACGTTCAGCCGGGCAAACTCGCTCGCAAAAATTTCCTTCATGTTTTCGGTGAGCTGCCCGATGACCTTGTACAGCTCGCGCTGCGCCTGCTCCAAATCGTCCTTTTGCGCGCCGAGGAACGCATGCCGCTCGCGCAGCTTTTCGTAATCCTCGACCGCGTCCAGATTGATGTTGCCGAGCGCGCGCAGACGGGCCTTGAGGCCTGCCGCGTCCTTTTCCGCCTGTGCCGCATCGGCAAGCGGCTGCGCGACCAGCGCGGCGGGCGTGGGTGTCAGTTCATAGCTTTCCCACATTCTGTCCAAAATTTGCGTTTCCGCGCTTTTTAGCTGCACGCCCTGCGTTTCCAGACGCACCTGCTCGCGCTCGAGCGCAAGAATGGTCTCGCCCTGCGCCTGAATCTGCTTATCCGCCGTGGTTTTATCGCCCTCCACGCGCAGACGCTGCTGCACCGCGGCCGCAATCAGCCCGCGCAGCGCCTCGGCGGCCTGCGTGTCGCGCGCCTTGTTTTCGTCGGCACGGGACAGCTCCTCCCGCATGCGCGCAATCTCCGCGCGAAAGCCCGCGACCGCGTCCGCGCTGCCCGTCAGCGTGTCCGCCATGTCGCGCTGCACCGCTTCCAGATCGGCGAGCGCGCGCCGCTCCACGGCGGCTTCGGTGCGCGCCTCGGTGAGGGCGGTCGTCAGACGCGCGAGCGCGTCATCGTTTTGCGCCTGCTGCGCTTCCAGCGCGTCAAGCGTCGCGCGCTCCTGCGCGGCGCGCTGCGTGCACGCGGCGATTTCGCTTGCAAGTGCGTCAAGCGCCGCGGTCTTTTGTGCTTCGGTTTGTTCGTAGCGCGCGCGTGCCGCGGCAAGATCGTCGCGTTCGAGCACCAGCGCGTCGTGCCGCTGCCGCAGGCTGTCCAGCAAGGCGGCACGCTGCTCAAGCCCGGCGGTCAGACGGGTCTCATCCTCCTGCGCGCGCAGCCGCTCCGCATCAATCGCCTTGCTGTCGTAGTCGAGCGCCGCCCATTCGCGCCGTGCGTGCGCGAGCGCGGTCTCCGCCTGTGCGTGCTCGTCTGCCAGTGCGCGCTGCCGTTCTTCAAGCGCGCGCAGCTTGGCCGCACGCGCGAGCACACCGGCTGATTTGGATGCCGAGCCGCCCGTCATCGCGCCGCCTGCCTGCACGCTTTGTCCGTCCTTTGTGACGATGCGAAAGCGGTTTCCGTGCGCCTTTGCAAGCGCGAGCGCATTGTCCAGCGTGTCCGTGATGACCGTGCGTCCGAGCAGATTGGAAATCACGTTGCGATACGCGGGCGCGCACTGCACGAGCGTGTCCGCCGTGCCGCAAAAGCCGCGCGCGTCCGCCAGCCCCTGCTCGCGCAGCGCGGCTGGCCGGATGGTGTCAAGCGGCAGAAAGGTCGCGCGTCCGCCGTCCGCGCGCTTTAAATATTCGATGGCATCGCGGCCGACGCGGGGCGTATCCACCACGATGTTAGAGGCTGCCGCGCCGAGCGCGGTTTCGATTGCGGTGATGTATGCGTCCGGCACATCGAGGAGTGCGGACACCGGCCCGTGCACACCCGGCATCGCGCCGCGCTCGGCACGGGTCATAACGGTCTTGACGCTGCGGGAAAAGCCCTCGTAATCCTGCTGCATCTCGCGCAGCATGCGCACGCGGTTGTCGCAGTCGGCGCGCGCCGCGGCAAGACGGCTGTTTTCTTCCTCCAGCGCTTCAACCTTTTTGCGGCGGCTCTCCGCCTTGAGCGTCACACCCGCGAGCTTGTTGCGGCAGCCTGCGAGCGTATCCGCGCACGCGTGCAGCTCGCTTTGGAGCCGCTGTCCGGTGCGTGTTTCGTCATCCAGCTGCTGCGCCGCGCGCGCGATGTCCTCCGCGATCGTGTCGCGCCGCGTGCCCAGATTTTCCAGTGCGGTGCGCGCCGCGGTGCGCGCAAGCTCGAGCGCAAAACGCGCCTGCTCATGGGTTTGCAGCGCATCCTCCTGCGCCGCACGGCGGGCGCACGCCTGATCGTGCTGCGCGCGCAGCGCGTCATCCTGTGCGATGCACGCGTCACGCTGCGCGGATAGATCCGCCGCCTGCGTGTCGAGCGCTTCGCAGCGTGCGCGGCGGCCCGCGGTCTGCGTATCGAGTGCGCGCGCCTGCTCCGCCTGCCGCGTGCTTTCGCGCTCGGTGCGTGCGATGTTTTCCTCATGGCTGCGTATGCGCGCGGCGAGCACGGCGCAGCCGCTCTCATGTTCGGCAATGCGCTGCTCGTGCGTGCGCAGCTGCGCGCGCAGACGCTCGGTTTCTGCGTCGATACGGTGCAGCTCGGCGGCGAGCGCTTCGCTGCGCGCGTACAGCGTGTCGCGCGTCGCGCCCTCCCGGGTGAGCTGCGCGGCGCAGGCTTGTGTGTCCGCGCTGTTTTTTTCGGTGTCCGCGCGCATGCGCGCCAGACCGAGCAGCCACAGCGACACCTCGAGCACGCGCAGCTCATCGCGCAGCAGCAGATACTGCTTGGCCTTTTCCGCCTGCTTTTCAAGCGGCGCCTTCTGGCTTTCGAGCTCCGCGTAAATATCGCGGATGCGCGCGAGATTTTCCTCGGTTGCGGCGAGGCGGCGCTCCGCCTCCTCCTTGCGGTAGCGGAACTTTGTGATGCCCGCCGCCTCCTCAAAGACCTCGCGCCTGTCCTCGCTTTTGAGCGATAAAATCTCGTCGATGCGCCCCTGCCCGATGATGGAATAACCGTCGCGCCCCAAGCCGGTGTCCATGAACAGCTCGTGGATGTCGCGCAGGCGGCAGTGTTTTTTGTTGATGGAATATTCGCTCTCTCCCGAGCGGTAATAACGGCGCGTGATCATAATCTCGGAAAAATCCGAGCGAAAAACCTGCGCTGCATTGTCCAAAATGAGCGACACCTCGGCAAAGCCGACCGGTCCGCGGCGGACGGTGCCGCCGAAAATGACATCCTCCATCTTCGCGCCGCGCAGGCTGCGGGAGGACTGCTCGCCGAGCACCCAGCGGATCGCGTCGGAAATGTTGGATTTGCCGCTGCCGTTCGGCCCGACGATTGCCGTCAGACCGCCGAGGAACTGTATTTCGGTTTTGTCCGGAAAGGACTTGAAGCCCTGCAGCTGCAAGCTTTTGAGAACCATACGGCACCTCTTATCAAATAATTACTTTCAGTTTATCACGTTCCCCAGTCCGGCGCAATGCGATGCGCCGCGAAATTTACAACTTATGCCCGCTTTCTGCGATTTGGGATGAAAAAAGCCGGAATCGCTTCCGGCTTTGGTCTGCTGCCTCATACGGCGCCCATCAGTTCAAGCGCCTGCTTTGCCGCCATCTGCTCGGCTTCCTTTTTGCTGCGGCCCGTGCCGGTGGCAAAAATATTGCTGTTGAGCAAAAGCTGCATGGTGAACGTCTTGTCGTGGTCCGGGCCCTCCTCGCCTGCAAGGCGGTATTCGAGCGTTTCCTGCTTGCTTTTCTGCACGATTTCCTGCAGCATGGTCTTGTAGTCCTTGAACATGCCGCCGCGGCGCGCGCTCTCCGCCTTGCGCGGCACAAAATCGAGCACGAATGCGCGCGCAGGCTCGATGCCTCCGTCCAGATAAATCGCGCCGAGCAGCGCCTCGGTCGCATCCGCGAGGATGGAGGGGCGCTGCCGCCCGCCGCCGGTCTCCTCACCGTGGCCGAGCTTGATTGCGCCGTCGATGCCGAGTTCCTTGGCGATTTCATACAGTGCCTGCTCGCATACGACCGCCGCGCGCAGCTTGGTCAGCTCGCCCTCGGGCAGTTCGGGATAGTTGTTGAACAGGTAGTCGGCTGTGACAAAGCCGAGTACGGAATCGCCAAGAAACTCCAGCCGTTCGTTGTTGTGCAGGCGGCGCTCACGGTGCTCGTTGGCGTAGGATGAATGTGTCAGCGCGGTCTGAAACAGCGCTTCATTTTGAAAATGATAGCCGATTTTATCCATCAGCATGGGTTTTTCTCCTTTTCTGCTGCCGGAAAACGCACAGGAGCCTAAAAAAGGCTCCTGCCGCGCGTTTCCGGCCTATTGCTTTCAATCCTCGGCATCACCGATCAGCCGAACGATGTCCCCGATTGTGCGCACGCCTGCCGCGCGCGCTTCGGTGATTTCGCCGGTGTCGAACTCCTCCTCGATCGCCATTGACAGCTCGACAAGATCGAGCGAATCTGCATCCAGATCGTCCTCAAGCGAGGTGTCCATGGTCAGCTCTTCGGGGTGGACGCCGAACTGCTCTGCAATGAGCATACACAGCTTTTCGAATATCATATGCTTTTCCCTCCGGTTTGCGTGCCGTTTAACGCGGCCTGTATCGTTTCACATTATGATAATAGTGTGTACCATGCGCGCTGTCAAGGGGAAAAGATGCGTTTTTATCCGTCCTGCGCCACGGTCATGTGCGCGATGTTTTGCTGCACCGCTTCAATCATGCCGCTTTTCGTGTATGCGATCGCCTGACGCACCGCGTTTTTGAATGCCATTTCGTTCGACGAGCCGTGCGCCTTGATGACCGGACGGCCGATGCCGATAAACGGCGCGCCGCCGACCGCATCCTGATTAAAGAGGTCGCGGAAGTCGTCCATGCCGGATTTGCACGCGAGATAGCTCAGCTTGGTCAGCGCATTTTGCATGAACACGTCCTTGATGGCACCGCCCATGAATTTCGCCACGCCCTCGATCGTCTTGAGCATGACATTGCCCGCAAAGCCGTCGATGACCGCCACGTCGCACGCGCCGAGCGGCACGTCGCGCCCCTCCACGTTGCCCACCCAGTTGATGAAGCCCTCATCGCCCGCTTTTTGCAGCAGCGCATAGGCCTCGCGGCGCAGCGTGTCGCCCTTGGTGTCCTCCGCGCCGTTGTTGACGAGTCCGACGCGCGGCCGGCTCACACCGAGAATTTTCTCCATATACAGACTGCCCAAAAAGCCGAACTGCAGCAGATATTCGGGCGTGCACTCGGTGTTTGCACCCGCGTCGACCAGCATGAACTGGCCGCCGCTGCACGGCAGCAGCGGCGCGAGCGCGGCGCGGCGGATGCCCTTGATGCGTCCGCCGTACAGCGTGGCGCCGGACAGCAGCGCGCCCGTGTTGCCCGCGGACACAACCGCATCGCCCTCGCCCGCTTTGAGCAGCTTGAACGCGACCGCCATCGAGCTTTCCGGACGGCGCCGCAGCGCGGTCGCGGGGTCGTCGTGCATGTCGACCGCGTCGGGTGCGTGCACAATCGACAGCCCGGGCGCGTCCTGCGCGCCCTGCGCCGCGAGCAGCGCACGCAGCCTTCCCTCGTCGCCGACGAGTGCGATTTCTTCGCCGTATTCGCGCGCGGCGAGCACCGCGCCCGCCACGCAGGCGGCAGGGGCGTTGTCGCCGCCCATTGCATCGAGCAGAATCCTCATTTTTGTCCCTCCATGATGCCCTGCAGCACCTCGAGCGCACGCGCCGAGATGGCGAGATTCTTTTCACGTTTTTTGTTCTTGCCCTTGACGCGGTAATCAAGCGGATCCAAGATGCCGAAATTGATATTCATCGGCTGAAATTTGGTGACACCCGGATTGGAAATATAGCGTCCGAGCGCGCCGATTGCGGTTGTCGCGGGGAAGTCGGGTGCGGGCGCCCCCGTCAGCTCGTACGCGGTCGCAAGCCCTGCGAGCAGCCCCGATGCGTTCGACTCCACATAGCCCTCAACGCCGGTAATCTGCCCTGCAAAGCGCACATCGGGGTGCGCGCGCAGCGCGTAGTTGCGGTCGAGCACGCGGGGCGAATCGATGAACGTGTTGCGGTGCATCACGCCATAGCGCACATATTCCGCGTCCCGCAGCGCGGGAATCATGGAAAACACGCGCTTTTGCTCCCCAAACTTAAGATGAGTCTGGCAGCCGACCAGATTGTACAGCGTGCCCTGCGCGTTGTCGCGCCGCAGCTGCAGCACGGCGAACGGATCCTTCCCGGTCTTGGGATCGGGCAGGCCGACGGGCTTTAGCGAGCCGAACAGCAGCGTGTCGAAGCCGCGCCGCCCCATGACCTCGACCGGCATGCAGCCCTCGAACACCTTGGAGTCCTCAAAGCCGTGCACCGGCGCTTCCTCCGCGGTTGTCAGCGCGTTCCAGAACGCGTCATACTCCTCGCGCGAGAGCGGACAGTTGATATAATCGGGCGTGCCCTTATCGTAGCGCGATGCCAGATACGCGCTGTTCATGTCGATGCTTTCAAATGTGACAATGGGCGCGGCAGCATCATAAAAGTGCAAAAACTCGCCGCCGACCAGCGTGTGGATGTCCTCAAAGAGCGCGTCCGAGGTCAGCGGACCGGTCGCGACGATGACCTTGCCCGCGCGCGGCACAGCCGTGACCTCGCCGGGCACGACCGTGATGTTCGGATGGTTCACGATCTTTTCCGTGATGCACGCGGCGAAGGCCTCGCGATCGACCGCAAGCGCGCCGCCTGCGGGTGTTTCGGTGGCATCCGCGCACGCGATGACCAGACCGCCGAGCCGGCGCAGCTCCTCCTTGAGCAGTCCGGCCGCGTTTGAAAGCTCGTTTGAGCGCAGTGAGTTGGAGCACACCAGCTCGCCGAACGCGTCGGAATGGTGCGCCGGTGTGCGCTTTTCAGGCTTCATCTCGCGCAGCTCGACCGCGATGCCGCGCTGCGCGAGCTGCCATGCCGCCTCGCATCCTGCAAGCCCGGCACCGATCACGATGACCTTATTCTGCTGCCCCATCCGTGTCCTCCTGCGACTTCTTCGCGATCGTCTTTTTGGTTGCGGTTGTCTTCTTCGCTGCGGTGGTTTTCTTTGCCGCAGGCTTCTTCGCGGGCTTTTCCGCGTCATCCGTCTTTTTTGCGGTCTTCTTCGCCGCGGTTTTGGTTGCGGTCTTTTTGGTCGTGGTCTTTTTTGCGGTTTTCTTTGCGGTTTTGCCCTCGGCTTCCTCGCGGGCGCGCTGCTCCTCGCGCTCCTTCGCCTTGGCGGCGCGCGCCTCGCGGCGTAGACGGTTCTTCTCCGCCTCCTCGGGGGGCAGTCCCTCCCGGATCAGCTCGGAATAGCCGCAGCCCTCGCGCAGGCACACGTCGCTGACCTCCTTGGAATCGCGGTCGGTGTGGCGGAAGAGCGAGGAATCGCACACCGGGCACTTGGTTTTAAGCGGCTTATCCCAGGTGATGAACGCGCATTCCGGATATTTGTCGCAGCTATAGTAGACATAGCCGCGCGCGGACTTCTTTTTGACGACCTTTGTGCCGCAAATCGGGCACGCAGCGCCCGTATCCTCGGTGATTGCCTTGGTATTCGTGCACTCGGGGAAGCCCGGACACGCGAGGAACTTGCCGAAGCGTCCGATTTTGATGACCATGTTGCGGCCGCACTTGTCGCAGACAATGTCGGTCACCTCGTCCTCGATCTTGATGCGCTGCCCCTCGAGCGCGGCCTCCGCGTCGCGCAGCGCACCCTCAAAGCCCTTGTAGAAGTTTTTAAGCAGCGCGACATAATCGAGCTTGCCCGCTTCGACCTCGTCCAGCTCGTTTTCCATGTGCGCGGTAAATTCATAATCCGCAACGACCATAAACCGGTCGACAAGCAAGCCGGTCACACCCTCGCCGAGTGGAGTCGGGCGCAGCGCGCGGCTTTCCTTCGTAACGTAGTTGCGCGCTTCAATCGTTGAAATGGTCGGCGCGTAGGTCGACGGACGGCCGATGCCGCGCTCCTCCATCGCGCGGATGAGCGACGCTTCGGTGTAGCGTGCGGGCGGCTGGGTGAAGTGCTGCGCAGGGTCGATGGCTTCCGTGGTCAGCACGTCGCCCTCGACAAAGACGGGCAGTGCCTTGCCTGTGCCGGAATCCTTCTTTTCGTCGTCGGTCGATTCGATATAGACCGCGGTGAACCCGGCAAACGCCACTGTGTAGCCGCTTGCGCGGAAGGTATAGCGGTCTGCGTACAGATCCGCGGATACCGTATCCAGGATGGCATCCGCCATTTGGCAGGCCACAAAGCGCGACCAGATGAGCTTGTACAGCTTATACTGATCCGCGGAGAGCGAGCCGCGGATTGCGTCCGGCTCCAGCTCGACGCTTGACGGGCGGATGGCTTCGTGCGCATCCTGCGCGCCGCCCTTTGTCTTGTAAACGCGCGCCTTGCCCGGATAATACTGCGCGCCGTAGCGTGTCGTGATGAATGTCGCTGCCGCGGCGGTCGCCTCATCCGCAAGACGCAGCGAGTCGGTTCTCATGTAGGTGATGAGACCGGTCAGCCCGTGTCCCTCGATTTCGACGCCCTCGTACAGCTCCTGCGCAACGCTCATCGTGCGGCGCGGGGTCATGTTGAGCTTGCGCGATGCCTCCTGCTGAAGCGTTGAGGTGATGAACGGCGCGGCAGGGGTCTTTTTCTTCTTGCCCTTTTTGATGGGCCCGACCGTAAAGGGCTTGCCCTGCACGGCGGACACGATCGCCATGGTCGTTTCTTCGTTCGTCAGCTCGATTTTACCGTCCGCATCGCCGTAGAAGCGGGCGGTGAGCTGACCGTCCTGCGCGGTGCGCAGCGCGGCTTCGATTGTCCAGTATTCCTCGGGCACGAACGCGCGGATTTCGTTTTCGCGGTCGACCACCAGACGCGTCGCGACCGACTGCACGCGGCCTGCGCTCAGTCCGCGCTTGACCTTGCGCCACAGAAAGGGCGACAGCTCATAGCCCACGACGCGGTCGAGAATGCGGCGCGCCTGCTGCGCGTTGACAAGGTCGATGTCGATGTCGCGCGGATGCTCGATGCCGTACCGAACCGCCTGCTTTGTAATCTCGTTGAAGGTGACACGCTGCGAGCGGTGGTCGCCCAGCATGAGCAGCTCCTTGAGATGCCACGAAATCGCTTCTCCTTCGCGGTCGGGGTCGGTTGCGAGATAGACAAAGTCGCTCTCGTCCGCTGCTTCGCGCAGCTCGTTGATCATTTTTTCCTTGCCTTCGATGGGGATGTACTGGGGCTTAAAATCATGCTCTATATCCACGCCCATCTTCTTTTTCGGAAGATCGCGCAGATGGCCCATAGAGGCCTTGACGACGTAGTCCGGGCCCAGATATTTGCCAATGGTCTTGGCTTTGGCCGGGGACTCGACGATTACCAGCTTTGACATAAATGGTGTTCCTTTCGTTCGGTAGCGTTGAAAAATGCAGCGCTCAGCGGCTGGGGACGATCAGTCTGCCATGTGCGCGGGACAGCACGCCGTCCAGCTCCAGCATGGTCAGCAGCGCACTGACCTGCGGCGCACTCAGCGCGCTGCGCTCGACGATTTCATCGACGGAGGTCGCGCCTGCGCGCACGGCTGCGACAATTGCGCGCTCCTCATCGCTCAGGTCATCGTCCTGCGGCGGCGGCGCGGCGGGGGCGGGCGGCTCTTCGCGCAGCACGCGCTCCCAACGGGCAGGATCCCGCGGCGGCGGCGCGCCGACCTGCCGCTCAAAAGCACTGCGCACGCGCTCCTCCAGCGGAGGATCGGGCAGCAGCGCGGCATATTCCCGTATAATCGGGCGCGCATCCTGCACAAGCCGCGCCGCACCCGAGGCAATCAGCTCATTGGAGCCCTCAAAGCTCGGCATATCGATGAGTCCGGGCACCGCAAACACGTCGCGCCCCTGCTCCAGCGCGCTGTCCGCCGTGAGGAGCGAGCCTGCGCCGCGTCCGGCCTCGATGATGAGCGTGCCCGGCGTCATGCCGCTGATGATGCGGTTGCGCGCAGGAAAATGATGCCGCTCGGGCGGTGTGCCGGGCGGATATTCGCTGACAAGCGCACCCGAAAGTGCGATGTCCTCCATGAGCCGCCGATGCTCGGCCGGATAGCATACATCGGTGCCGCAGCCGAGCACCGCGACCGTCGCGCCCCCCGCCTGAATGGCGGCACGGTTTGCCGCGCCGTCCACCCCTGCTGCCATGCCCGACACGACGACGAAGCCCGCGCGCGCCAGCGCGGCAGCCAGCTTGCGCGCGGATACCAGCCCGTAGGCGGACGCCTGACGCTTGCCCACAACGGATACACACGCGACGCGGTCAAGATCGGGCAGCGCACCGCGCACATAGAGCACGACGGGCGGATCCGCAATCTGGCGCAGCCGGTCGGGGTAGCCCGCATCGGTCTGCGCCAGGATGGTCACACCCAAGCGGTCGCAATCCGCGGCAATGCGGTCGGCAAGGCGCGTGTCCTTGTCGCAAAGGGCATCGACCTGTGCCTTGGTCAGCCCCTCGGTCTGGGTCAGGGCGTGCCGATCCGCGGCGTAAATGCGCTCGACCGTGCCGAAGGAGGACAGCAGCCGCGCGGCAACCCGCGGCGACACCGCCCCCCGCGAGGCAAGCCAGAGCCAGTGCATGCGCGTGGACATCTTCCCCACTCCTTTCACCGTGCCGGGGTGCGGCACACCCGTGTATCGGCAGTCGAAAATAGACAATACGGCGCCGTATTGTCCATTTTCGATTGCCAATGATCATTTTGACATCTCCCACAGGAAGATGGACGCGGCAACACCTGCGTTGAGCGACTCCGCGCAGCCCTGCATGGGCAAAATGACGCGCTCATCGGACAGGGCGAGCGCGTCCGCGGACACACCGCGCCCCTCGTTGCCGATGATGACCGCGCTGCGGCCGAGCGGCACGCTCACGACGGGCAGCGCGTCCGCCGTGAGTGCGGCGGCGTAGACGGGCAGCCCCTCGCCGCGCAGCCGCGCGATCGCATCCGTCAGCGGCAGATGCACAACCGGCAGCCGGAACGCCGCGCCCATCGTCGCGCGCACAACCTTGGGCGCGTGCGGATCGGCGCAGCCCGGCGTGAGCACGACCGCGTCAATCGCGAACGCGTCCGCCGTGCGCAAAATCGTGCCCAGATTGCCCGGATCCTGCAAACCGTCGAGCACGAGCACCCGCCGCGCGCCTGTGAGAACGTCCGCGTCAAACACGCGCGGCACGCACGCAAACAGCACGGGCTGCGGCGTTTCAACATCGCTCGCCTGCGCAAACAGCGCCGCCTCCGCGCAAAACAGCGCCGCGCCCGCCTGCTCTGCGCGCAGGAGCAGCGCTTCATCGACCGCCGCGCCCGCGCGTGTGAGCACGGTGCTGATTTGCACGCCCGAGGACAGCGCCTCGCCGAGCATTTTTTCGCCCTCACACAGCATTTCGCCCGCACTCCGGCGATATTTCTTGTCGCGCACAAGGCGCGCCAAATGCTTGAGGGTGCCGTTTTGCCGGCTTTCGATGATGGTCATCGCATTTTGTCGAGCTGCTCGATGGTCTCGTTTTCACCGACCACCACCAGCATATCGCCCGCGTGAATAATCTGATCCGCAGACGGCGAAATCGTCACAATCTTGCCGTTTCCGCCGCGCAGCGCAAGCACGTTGACGCCGTAGCGCGCACGCACGTTGAGCTCGGCGAGCGTTTTGCCGTTCCATTTTTCGGGCGGCACAATCTCCACGATGCTAAAGTCGGGCGAAAGCTCGATAAAGTCGATGATGCTGTCGTTTGACAGGGTTTGCGCAAGACGCTGCCCCATGTCGCTCTCCGGGAACACGACCTTGTCCGCACCGATGCGCTCGAGCACCTTGGCATGCAGCGCGCTCTGCGCCTTGGCGACGACGAACTTCACGCCCATCTCCTTGAGCAGCAGCGTGACAAGCACGCTGTCCTGAATGTTGGATGCGATTGCGACGATCGCAACGTCAAAGTTGCGCACGCCGACCGCGCGCAGCACACTTTCCTCGGTCGCGTCGCCCACAATGGCGTGCGTGACCTCGTCCTTGATGCGCTGAATGGTATCCTCGTTGGCATCGAGCGCGAGCACCTCGTTGCCGCGGCTGTAAAGCTCACGCGCGACCGCCGCGCCAAACCGTCCCAGTCCAATGATTGCAAAAGATTTCATACTGTTCTTTCCCCTTGTGCCGCGCACTGTTTTGTTCGCGCGAACTTCCTTTTTAAAGACAATCAACCGTGTGCAACTGTTTTATCCGACAAAAACCTGCGTTTCGGGATAGCGGATGCTCGCCTCGCTCTGCTGCCCCATGAGCACCGCAACACCCAGCGTGAGCACGCCGACGCGGCCGAGGAACATGAGCGCGATGAGCGTCAGGTGGGACACCGCACTGAGCGATGTGGTGATGCCGACCGTCAGCCCGACGGTGCAAAACGCCGAAGTCGCCTCAAACAGGCTCGCGGAAAACGGGACATCGTCACAGGCCAGCAGCACAAGGGCGCCCGTAAAGATCAGCGTGACACCGATGATGAGCATGGTGACGGCGTTGACAATATTGCGTGTGCCGAGCGTGCGCCCGAACACCGTAACCTCGCGCTGTCCCTTGAGCGCGCTGCGTGCGGTCAGCACGAGCACGGCGAGCGTAACGGTCTTGATGCCGCCTGCGGTCGAGCCGGGCGAGCCGCCGATGAGCATGAGCAGCATGCTGATTGCATGGGTCTGGCTTGTCATCGCGCCCTGCGGGATGGTTTCAAAGCCCGCGGTGCGCAGCGTGACCGATTCAAAGAGCGCCGCCTGCGGCCGCGCCCACAGGGGCAGCTGTCCGAGGGAATTCGGGTTGTTCCATTCGAAAATACCGATGAGCAGCGCGCCGCCGAAAATCAGCACGACGGTCGTGATGAGCACAATCTTGGTGTGCAGCCGCAGGTGGCGGAATCGGTGGTGCTCATACAGATCGTTCCAGACGTAAAAGCCGATGCCGCCGATGGTGACGAGCAGCATAATCGTCAGGTTGACGATGGGATCGGTGACATACAGTCCGAGCGAGGAAAAGGGCTTTGTCTGCCCGAGCAGGTCGAAGCCCGCGTTGCAAAAAGCGGAAACCGAGTGGAACACGCCTTTTCTGATGCCGTCTGCCACGCCGTAATCGCTCATAAAGCGCAGCGACAGCACGACCGCGCCGATGCCCTCGAACAGCAGCGTGCCGAGCAGCACGCGGCGCGTCATGCGCACAATGCCCGACATATCCTCCAGATTGAGCGAGGTCGTCATAATCATGCGCTCGCGCATCGTGATGGTGCGGCGCATGAGGAAGGAAAACAGCGTCGCAATGCTCATAAAGCCCAGACCGCCGATCTGGATGAGCAGCAAAATGACGCACTGACCAAAGCCGCTCCAGTGGGTATAGGTGTCTACAACAATCAGTCCGGTGATGCAGGTGGTACTGGTCGCGGTGAACAGCGCCGTGAGGAAACCGGTCCACTCACCCGTGCGTGAGGAGATCGGAAGCATCAGCAGAAACGCGCCGAGCAGAACGATAAGCGCAAAGCCCACCACAATAATTTGGGTCGGCTTTACCCGCTTTCCCTTCTTTCTGACGAGCGCAGCGTACTTCTGCAACAGGTTTATATGCACGCAAATCCTTCTTTCCCGCCGCTACATGGCGAAAAGCCTGAACACAATCAAACGGCGTCCAGGCTATTTCGGTCTTACTCAGAAAGCGGCTTCATCGTGGGGAATAGCAGCACGTCGCGGATGGACGCACTGTCCGTCAGCAGCATGACCAGGCGGTCGATGCCCATGCCCATACCGCCGGTCGGCGGCAGGCCGTACTCCAGCGCATTGACATAGTCCTCGTCCATCATGCTCGCCTCGTCGTCGCCCGCATCGCGCAGCGCGACCTGACGCTCAAAGCGCGCCTTCTGGTCGATGGGGTCGTTCAGCTCCGAGAACGCGTTTGCAAGCTCGCGTCCGACGACGAACAGCTCGAAGCGCTCGGTCAGGCGTGCGTCGGTCGGCTTGCGCTTGGCAAGCGGCGAAACCTCGACGGGGTAATCGGTGATAAAGGTCGGCTGGATCAGCTTGTCCTCGACGAACTCGTCAAAGCACTGCGCGAGCAGATCGCCCCAGCTCTCCTTGCCCTTTTCGGTCTCGATGCCCTTTTCGTGCATCCGGCGCAGCGCTTCCTCGCCGTCGATCGACATGAAGTCGATGCCGGCATATTCGCGCACCGCGTCCGCCATGGTCTGGCGCTTCCAGCCCTTGGCAAAGTCGATGTCCGTGCCCTGATAGGTGACACGGGTCGTGCCGAGCACCTTGTGGCACACATGCACAACCATGTCCTCTGTGATATCCATCATGCCGTTATAGTCGGTGTACGCCTGATACAGCTCAATCGTCGTGAATTCCGGATTGTGCTTGGTGTCCATGCCCTCGTTGCGGAAGATGCGGCCGATTTCGTAGACCTGCTCCAGACCGCCGACAATCAGGCGCTTGAGGTGCAGCTCGGTCGCAATGCGCATATACATATCGATGTCGAGCGCGTTGTGGTGCGTGGTAAACGGACGCGCGGTCGCGCCGCCCGGAATCGTGTTCAGGCACGGGGTTTCGACCTCCATAAAGCCGCGGCCGTCCATGAACGCGCGGATTTCGCGCACGATTTGCGAGCGCTTTTCAAAGGTGTCGCGCACAGAAGGATTGATGATGAGGTCCACATAGCGCTGGCGATAGCGCATATCGACATCCCGGAGGCCGTGCCATTTTTCCGGCAGCGGAATCAGGTTCTTCGACAGCAGCGTCAGCTTGCCCACCATGATTGAAATTTCACCCTTTTGGGTGCGGAATACCTCGCCCTCGACGCCGATCAGGTCGCCGATATCGAGCTTTTTGTATGCCTGATACTCGTCCGTGCCGAGCACATCGCGCTTGACGTAAAGCTGGATGCGGCCGAAGCGGTCGGACAGGTCGGAAAAGGACGCCTTGCCCATGATGCGCTTGGACATCATGCGGCCCGCGAGCGCGACTTTTTTGCCCTCGAACGCGTCATAGTCACCCGTGATGTCGGTGGTGTAGTTCGTGCGGTCAAAGCGCACACGCGCGAACGGATCGTTGCCCGCGTCCTGCAGCTCCTGCAGCTTTTCGCGGCGGATACGGCGCAGCTCGTGCAGTTCCTCTGCGGTCTGCTCGTGCTGCTCCTGCTGGGTATTTTCTGCCATTCTCATCTCACCCTAATCAAAATTTATCTATAAAAGTGTGTGTTTTACTTCTTAATATCGACGACCTGGTATTTGATCGTGCCTTCCGGCGCTTCGACCTCTACGATCGTGCCGATCTTTTTGCCCAGCATCGCCTTGCCAAACGGGGATTCGTCGGAAATTTTGCCGTCCATCGGATCCGCCTCCTGCGAGCCGACGAAGTGATATTCCTCCTCCTCGTCCATCTCAAGGTCCTTGACAACGAACCGGCAGCCGGGGGAAACCTCGTCCGCCGCATACATGTCATCGGTGATGACAACCGCATGCGCGAGCACGTTTTCGATTTCCGCCATACGCGAGAAAACCTTGCCCTGCTCGTTCTTCGCCTCGTCGTATTCGCTGTTCTCCGACAGGTCTCCGAAGGATCGCGCTTCCTTGATTTGCTCGGCGACCTCGTGCTCACGAACGGTTTTTAAATATTCGAGCTCCTCTTTGAGTTTATCAAGGCTTTCCTGTGTCAGCTTGAATTCCTTTGCCATTTTTCACGCTATCCTCTCTATATGAAAATCTATTTTGGGGTCCGTTACATTACGTCTTATTATATGTACGCTTCCAGCCAATGTCAAGCAATCGTCCAAAAGGTTCTCATTTTTTTATCAAATCGACGATTTCCAGCGCGCTGCACGCCGCCCGGTCATGAGAAACGACCATGCTCAGCACACCCTCCCGATCGGTGTCCCCGAGCGGCTCGCCCAGACTGCCCGCGACATGGACATCGTTGAAGTGTGCGCAGGGCGCGCCGCCCTCGCACAGGGCGACCGTAACCGCATGTGGCAGGCGCACGCGAAAGCCCATGGACGGCCGATCGAAGAGCAGCACCGCCGTTTTAGAGGCGCGCACGCCGACCTGATCGAGCAGCGCGGCCGCACCGGTTTCGTCCATCAAACGGCGGCGCACCGCCTCCCCGTGCACACCGAAATCGAGCACGAGCTGCCGATAGTGCCGCGCTGCATGGCGTGCGGCGGCAAGCACATCACGGTCGAGCCGCCGCGCATAGAGCAGCACCGCGCCGTTCGGCACACCGCGCAGCACATGATCCAGCACGCGCGGCGCGAGTGCGCGCAGCAGCGCGGTGTGCGATGCCGCGTTTATATGATACCGCGCGAGCACCGCATTCATGTACGGCGTATCGGGTGCCGCCGCGCAGGTCACGCCGCGCAGCGCAAGCAGGCGCACGCTCTGCCGCAGCATGAGGGTATCGAGCATGCCGTCTGCGCTGCGCATTTGCAGCAGCGCGGTCTGAAACTGCACCCCGCCGATGGTCTCAAGGCGCTCAAGCCGCGCGCGCGGCGCGTCACCGTCAACCCGAATCCGGATGATCCCCTGCATAACCTGTCCCCTCCCGCACATTTTGAGACAGCATATGCGGCATTTGCGCGCGCTAGAACGGCTACTTCTCCGCCTTGACCGCCTTGTATGCCGCTTGGAGCTGGGTATCCTCGCCCGGCTGCATACTGAAGAAGTCTTGATAGTTTTCCTCACGTAGCGCGACCGAAACATCGGGCTTGATGCCCACACCCGCGAGGTTTTTGCCCTTCGGCGTGTAATAGGTGCGATCGGACAGGATGATCGCGGAGCCGTCCGACAGCTCATAGGCGCGCTGCGAATAGCCCTTGCCCGTCGTGTGATCGCCCACGATGATCGCCTTGCCGTATTCCTGCAATGCCGCAGGGAAAAACTCCGCCGCGCTGATCGACTGGTCGTTGACGAGCACAGCCATCGGCAAGTCGAGCGCGTGCGCGTCCGAGCGGAGCACGGTTTCCTCTCCGGCTTTGTCGCGCAGGCTGATGATCGGCCCCTCCGGCAGCAGCGGATCGAGCATCTTCGCGAGCACGTCGACCGAGCCGCCGCCGTTGAAGCGCACATCAAAGATAAAGCCCTGCGCGCCCTGCTTTTGCAGCGTGCGCAGCGCGTCCAAAAATTCGGTGTCCGCGCCGCCGTCAAAATCCGAAATCGCAACATACCCGATGTCGCCGTCCAGCATGCGGCTGCGAATGGCCGTGCGTTTGACCTTCGCGCGCTTGATGGAATAGGTCTGCTCGCTGCCGTCTTCATGGCGCACCTGCAGCGTAAGCGTCGTGCCCGCCTTGCCGCGCACCGCGTCAACGACCTCGGCCGCGGTGTACTGCTTGCCCACGGTTTTTCCGTCTGCACCCACCACAATATCGCCCGCGACAAGGCCCGCTTTTTCCGCCGGCGAGTTGGGATATACCTCAAAAATGCGAATCGTGCCGTCGCCCGTGATCACCTGCGTGCCGATGCCGACCAGTGCGCCGTCCAGCCGCAGCTTGTACGCGGCATATTCCTCCTTGGAGACATAATAGCTCCACCGATCGCCCACGCCGAGCACGAAGCCCGCCGCCGCGGTGTCCAGCGCCTCTTTCACATCGTATTCGCCCGCATAGCGCTCATCCACGACCTGCTTGAGCTCGCTGAACTTGCCGTACAGCTTTTGCTGCGCGGCATACGCGGGCATCGCGGCATTAAAGCTGCGGTTGCACGCAAGCAGTGTGACGTTCGCGGTCGCGACCGCGGTCAGCAGGCACAACGCCGCCGCCGTTCCCTTTGTGACGTTTTTTTTCATCCCGTGTTGCCTCCCACAAAAACGGGGAGCGGATCCGTTTGGATTCCCCTCCCCGTGTGTTCATATCAGCTAAAATACCGCATCGGATCGACCGTGGAGCCGTTGACATACACTTCAAAGTGCAGGTGGTTGCCGGTCGAGTTGCCGGTCGAGCCGACAAGGCCGATCTTCTGCCCGGCAGAAACGCTCTCGCCTGCGCTGACCAGACGCTTGGACTGGTGCGCGTATGCGGTCATCACGCCGCCGCCGTGGTCGATGACCGTATAGTTGCCGTACGAGCTCGACATGTAGCTGCGCACAACCGTGCCGGACGCCGCCGCGACGATGGTGGAGCCCTGCGGCACGCCGACATCAATGCCTGCGTGCAGCTTGCGCGTGCCCGTGATGGGATGCGTGCGGTAGCCGTAAGGCGAGGTGATGCGGCTTGTGCCGTAGTCCGGCAGCGGCCAGACGAACGTGCCGCTTGTCGGAATGACCACACCGCCGCCGCTAGAAGAGGACGAGCCGCTCTGCTGCTTTTTGCGCGCCGCCTCCGCCGCTGCACGCGCGGCCGCCTCGCGGCTTAAGCGCTCGATTTCCGAGTTGATGGATTTCTGATCGGCTTCCATTTTCTCCGCCTGCGCCTTCTTGGCATCCATATTCTCGTTCAGCTCGGCAATAATCGCCTGCTGCTCGGCTTTTTGATTGTCCAGTGCGTTATACTTGCTCTGCAAAGAATCGCGGTAGGTTTCTTCTTCCTGTTGATCGGCTTCGAGCGAGGCTTTTTTGACCTCGATGTCCTTTTTCGCCTCGGTGTACTCGCACACGATTTTTTTGTCATAGTCCATAATCTGGCTGACAATTTCCAGGTTGGACAGCATATCGGAAAAGCTGTCCGAGCTGAGCAGCACATCCAGATAGCTGATTTCGCCGTTTTCGTACATGACGCGCAGGCGCGTTTCAAACAGCTTGGTTTTCTCCTCGAGCGCGCACTCTGCCTTGTCAAGCTCGTCTGTCTTTACGCCGATTTGCTCCTTTAGGCTTCTGATGAGTGCCTTTGTCATATCGATTTCGTCCTGCGTCAGCTCCATCTGCTTGTCGAGCGCTACTTTGCGCTCACACGCAACGTCAATTTTGTCGCCCAGCGCCGCAATCTCACGTTTGACGGCGGCTTTCTGGCTTTCGATGGAGGAAAGCTGTTGTTTCAGGCTAGAAATACCGCCCGCCGCGCCGGCATAGGAAAGGCCGGAGGCAAGCGCCGAGAAAAGCATCAGAGCCGCGAGAAGCAGTGCGACCGCACCCGCGATGGCCTTGGCTGTCTTGTTGCGCATCATGTCGGAAATACCCTCTTTTCTGTCAGAATCTTAAACGTCCATAAACCGCCGGATGGTCAGCACCGATCCGCCCACACCGACGACGACGCCGGCGGCGAGATACACGCCGAGCACCAGCGTGCGGATCTCGACAAACGGCACCATGCTGAAGGAGGGCAGCACGCCCGAAACCACCTCGGACAGCTTGGCATACACGCCCCACTCGGTAAAGAATGCGAGCGCGCCCGCTGCCAGTCCGAGCAGCATACCCTCGATCACGAACGGCCAGCGGATGAACCAGTTTGTCGCGCCGACCATCTTTTGTATTGCAATTTCGTTGCGCCGCGTGAACATCGCGAGCTTGACCGTGTTGGAAATAATAAAAATCGAGATCAGACCGAGCGCGACGACCAGCGCGACCGAAATCACCTGGAACACGCGCTGCACCTTGACGAGCATGGCAATCGTGTCCTCGTTGACGCGCACATTCGCGACGCCCTGCACGCTTTTGATCTGCTCGACCGTGCTTTGCACGAGCGTCACATCGCGCAGCGTGATATGATACGCGTCGCGCAGCGGATTGTTGTTGCGGTCAAAGCCGTCGAGCAGCTCGGCGTTGCTGCCCAGCTTTGCGCGGTATTCCTCCAGCGCCTGCTCGCGCGATTGGAAGGCCGCGTCGCGCACATTGTCGATGGCGCGGATGCTGTCTCCGACTTTCTTCGCCTGCGCCTCGTCGAGATCTTCTCCGACAAAAATGACGATCTCGCTCTCCTGCTGCAGCTTGATAATCTGCAAATCAATGTTGTAGGAAATCAGGGCGACCGAGCCCGTAATCAGCAGCATCGCCAAAATGATGCTGATCGCGGCAAAGCTCATGAATCCGTGCAGAAAAATATTCTGGACGCCCTCCTTCCAGAAATATCTAAAACTCGTTCGGTTTTTCATATTCGTAATACCCACCTGTCTGGTCGCTGATAATCTCGCCCTTGTCGATCACGATTACGCGCTTGGAGAATTTGTCCACAAGCTCTTTTTCGTGCGTGACGATCAAAATGGTCGTCCCGAGCTGATTGATTTTTTCAAACAGGGTCATCAGCTCGAGCGAGCGCGCCGGATCAAGGTTGCCGGTCGGTTCGTCCGCGATGATCAGACGCGGGTTGTTAACGAGTGCGCGCGCAATCGCCACGCGCTGCTGCTCGCCGCCGGACAGCTCCAGCGGACGCGCCTGTGCTTTTTCCGTCAGCCCGACCAGCTCGAGCACATAGGGCACGCGCCTGCGAATGGCGCGGCTCGTCGCACCGACCGCGTGCATCGCAAAGGCGACGTTCTCGTATACGGTTTTTTTGTCGATCAGGCGAAAATCCTGAAACACAACGCCCAGCGTGCGGCGCAAAAACGGCACCTCGCGCTTTTTGAGCGTGCCGATGTTATAGTTGTTGACGACGATTCGCCCCTCTGTCGGGCGAATTTCGCCGATCAGCAGCTTGATCAGGGTCGATTTTCCCGACCCCGACGAGCCGACGAGGAACGCAAATTCGCCCTCGTCGATGCGAAACGTCGCTTTGTGAACAGCACGGGTGCCGGTTTCGTACACCATGCTGACATCGCTCATTCTGATCACTGTGTGTCAAGCTCCTTTGCTACAAGAGGTCAAGTGTTGCTGCCTTCCTCGCGGCTCGCCAGATACTTGCGCACCATGAGCGCGACCTTGAAGACGATCGCATGGTCGAATTCCCGCAGGTCGAGTCCGGTCAGCTTCTTGATCTTTTCCAGACGGTACACCAGCGTGTTGCGGTGCACAAACAGCTTGCGTGAGGTTTCCGACACGTTGAGGTTGTTTTCAAAGAACTTCTGGATGGTAAACAGCGTCTCCTGATCGAGTGCGTCAATCGAACCCTTCTTGAACACCTCGGTCAGGAACATTTCGCACAGCGTTGTCGGCAGCTGATAAATCAGACGGCCGATGCCCAGATTTTCAAAGCTGATGATGGATTTTTCCGTGTCAAATACGCCGCCAACCTCGATGGCGACCTGCGCCTCCTTAAAGGATTTTGCGATGTCCTTCATTTGCACCGAGATCGAGCCGACACCGATGATGGCCTTGACAAGCAGCTCGGAGGACAGCGCGTCCTCGATGGATTTTGCAATCTTGGCGATGTCCTTGGCATCACTGCCGGGCTTGATTTCCTTTACGAGCACAATGTCATTTTCCGAAATGTGCAGCACAAAATCCTTCTGCTTGTCCGGAAACAGCCCCTGAATCACGTCGATCGCCGCGATATCCGCGCGCTCAAGCTGACGCACCAGGAACACGACGCGCGGCACATCGCTGCCAAAGTGCAGCTCGCGCGACTTAATATAGATGTCGCCGGGCAGAATGTTATCGAGGATGATATTTTTTACAAAGGTCGCCTTGTCGTGCTTTTCGTCATACAGCGCCTTGATGTTGTTGATGGCGACCGAAGACAGTGCGCACACGCTGCGCGCCAGCTCGTCCTCGCCCTGCACAAACACAGCATATTCAAAGCGCGTGCTGCGGTCGGATACCGGACGGTATGTATACCCGCCGAAACGAATCATGTCGCCGGCATAGCCCAGCTCGGTCACGGCGTCCTCGCGCATCTCGCCAATGCGCGGCAGATCGGTGCACGCAACAACCGCCCCCGTCGCGTCTACGATGCCGATCGTGCGATCGACCGTGTCTTTCATTTGTAGGATAATCGACTGGAACAATCTAGAAGCCATCTCCATCACCTTTCCCAACTCTACTTCCCTAACTCTACTTCCCTAACTCTGCTTCGCTTTTTTTATCGAATGTTCTGAACCTGCGCGTTTGCATCTCGTGCAGCCACCTGCGGATACATCCGAGCATTGTTCCCAAGAATTCTTCGATACCCCTCGCTATTTTAAGACATTATACCACAGACGGTTCATCTTTTGTACAAAAACTTTGCGGAAAGTTTGTTTATCTTTGCATTTACCCATCTTTCCCCTTTTCTGGGGCTTCCAGGGCTGTCCGCAGCGCCGCGCGCTCGTCCTCGCGCAGCTCGCGAAAGGCGCCCGGCGCCAGTGCAGGATCGAGAGCGAGCGCGCCGATCCGGATGCGCCGCAGCGCGGTGACCGTGACGCCGACCGCGCGCAGCATGCGCTTGACCTGATGAAATTTGCCCTCGCACAGGGTGACGCGCGCGCTGTCCGCGCCGATCGGTTCGAGCACCGCCGCACGGCACAGCGTGCCGTCTGCAAGCGTCAGTCCTGCGGCGAAGCGCGCCGCCGCATCGGGCGCAAGCGTGCCGCCAAACCGCGCCTCGTACACCTTGGGCACATGGCGGCGCGGCGACATGAGCGCGTGCCCGAAGGCGCCGTCCGTCGTCAGCAAAAGCAGTCCCTCCGTGTCCTTATCCAGCCGGCCGACCGGAAACACACCCGCGCGGCGCAGCTGCTCGGGCAGCAGGTCGAGCACGGTGCGCTGGAAATTATCCTCGGTCGCGGTGACAACACCGGCGGGCTTATTGAGCATCAGATACCAGTGCGCGCGATACTGAAACGGCTGCCCGTCCACGCTCAGTTTGTCCTCTTCGGGGCTGATCTTGCGGTCGGGTGCGCGGCAAATTTCCCCGTTTACGGTGATTTTACCCGCGCGCGCCAGTGCCGCAATCTCGCGCCGGGATCCTGCTCCCAAGCCCGCAAGAACCTTGTCCAACCGCTCGCTCGCCATCTTCCCGGCCTCCATTCGTCGCTTTTCCTATAATATAAAATATATCCTAACACTTTTTCGCAATTTGCACAATAGTTTTTCGTGAAAAAGTCAATATTTCAGCCATTCGCCTGCCATAATTTTCACAAAGTATACAAATAGCGGCCTCCCTTTCCGGAAAGACCGCACGTTGCATGCGCTTATTTTCTAGGAATGATCTCAATCCAGTAGCCGTCGGGATCTGCAATAAAGTAGATGCCCATCTTTGGATTTTCAAAGCAGATGCAGCCCATTTCCCGGTGCTTGCGGTGCGCTTGCGCAAAATCATCGGTCTCCATCGCCAGATGGAACTCGTTTTCCCCCAAATTGTACGCTTGCGGATGGTCGCGCAGCCACGTCAGCTCCAGCAAATGCGGGGTGACCCCGTCCCCCAGATAGACCAGGACGAAGCTGCCGTCCGGCGCGCAAACGCGGCGCGTTTCGGTCAAACCGAGGGCGCGGTCATAGAACGAAAGCGCGCGGTCCAGATCCGCGACATTGATGTTATTATGTGCAAAAGTGAAAGACATGACAAAAATCCTCCTGATTCCGTAGGGTTCTTCGGAAATATCCTATCATATCCGTGTATCTTGTGCAAGCACACTTTACAGACCGCCGCGCTTTTGCTATACTATATTTTGATATTTATGCCTGAAAGGAGGCGAAGCGCTTGGATAAAAGATTGGGCAGCCTCATCCAGCCGGGGTTCGGCATTTTTTTCATTGTTTTTTTGGGGTTTGTACTGGCCTGCGCTTTCATTTCGCCGCTCGTCACCTATATCGGTCTGGTGGTCGTCGGGCTGTGCTTTCTGTTCTATACCATGCGCATGCGCAGCCGCAAGCATGCGGTCGCGGAATACATGCAAAACCTCAACACCGACGTGGACAGCTCATCGCGCGACACACTGGTCAATTTTCCGATGTCCACCGTCGTCGCACTGTCGACAACGGGCGAAATCCTGTGGTGCAACGAGCAGTTTGAGGAGGAGACCGGTAAGAAAGAGTGCGCGCTTTCCCAGAGCCTGCAGGACGTTGCCCCCGACTTCAGCACCCACTGGATGCGCGAGGGCAAAAAGCAGTTCCCCGGAGAGCTTAAAATCGGCGAGCGCTATTTTTTGGTCTACGGCAACCTTGTGCGCGATCGCAAGCACACCACCGCGCTCATGGTGCTCTACTTTATCCCCTGCACCGAGATGGTCGAGCTGCGCACGCAGTTTGAATCCTCCCGCCCCGTGGTGTCCGTCATTTCGATTGACAACTACGAGGAGCTGACCAAAAACGAGAGCGATTCGGAAAAATCCGCCATCCTTGCGGAGATCGACAAAAAAATCAGCGTCTGGACCGAAGGCTGCGGCGCGCTGCTGCGCAAATTTGACCGTGACAAGTACATTTTCGTGCTCAACGAAAGCACGCTTGACAGCCTTGCAGAAAACAAGTTCACCGTGCTCGACGATGTGCGCACGCTGCAAAACCGCGAAGGCATCACCGCGACGCTTTCAATCGGCGTGGGCAAGGACGGCGAAAACTTCGAGGAAACCTACCGCTTCGCCGGGCTTGCGCTCGAAATGGCGCTGTCGCGCGGCGGCGATCAGGCGGTCATCAAAAACAAGTACTCGTTTGACTTCTTCGGCGGCCTTTCCAAGGAAATCGAAAAGCGCACCAAGGTCAAAACCCGCGTTGTCGCAAGCGCGCTCGGACAGCTTATCCGCGACTCCTCGCAGGTGCTCATCATGGGCCACACCATGAGCGATATCGACTCGCTCGGCGCGGCAATCGGCATGGTATGCGCGGTGCGCAGCCGTGAAAAGCCCGTGCACATCGTCATCAACAGCGAACGCACGCTTGCAGGCGATCTGCTGCACAAAATGCTTGAGCTGCCCTCGTACCGTGACGTGTTCGTAAACCCCGAGGAAGCGATGATCATGTGCGACTTCAACACCCTGCTCATCGTGGTTGACACCAACCGCCCGGACTACGTCGAGTCGCCCGCGCTCCTTGAGTCCATCAACAAAATCGCGGTCATCGACCACCACCGCCGCGCGGCGAACTACATCGAAAATTCCGCGCTCAATCTGCACGAGCCCTATGCCTCCTCGGCCTGCGAGCTCGTCGCGGAGCTGCTGCAATACATGGTGCCCAACCGCACGATTTTGAGTGAAGAGGCGGAGTGCATCCTCGCGGGCATCTATCTGGATACCAAGGGCTTTACAATCAAGGCGGGTGTGCGCACCTTTGAGGCCGCCGCCTATCTCAAACGCGCAGGCGCGGATATGGTCTCGGTTAAAAAGCTGTTCCAGAGCACCTTTGACGAATATATGACGCGCCAGCGTCTGGTTTCCTCCGCGCGCAACTACAGCAACGGTGTTGTCGTTGCGATGTCGGACGTCGAAACCGATCGCGCGGTCGCGGCAAAGGCGGCGGACGATCTGCTCGGCATCATGGGTGTGCACGCAAGCGTTGTCGCGTACCGCTCGGGGAACGATATCATCGTGTCCGCGCGTTCGCTCGGCAAAATCAACGTCCAAATCCTCATGGAGAAGATGAACGGCGGCGGCACGCTCGCCTCGGCGGGTGCACAGCTCGAAGGGGTGTCGCTTGAGGACGCCGAAAGCCGCATCAAAACCGCTATTTCACAGTATTTTGAAGAGAATAAAGCCATAATATCATAAAACGGAGGGCATGACACATGAAGGTAATTTTAAAGGCCGATGTCAAGGGACAGGGCAAAAAGGGTGAACTCATCGAGGTAAGCGAGGGCTACGGCCGCAATTTTCTGCTGCCGCGCGGCCTTGCGTCGCTTGCAACGGCGGATAATATCAACAGCATGAAGCAGGCGGACGCCGCCAAGGCGCGCCGTTTGGAGCTTGAAAAGCAGGCGGCGCGCGACATCGCGGAAAAGCTGACCGCGCTGCAGGTGCTTGTGCGCGCGAAGGCAGGCCAGGGCGGCCGGCTGTTCGGCGCGATCACCGCGAAGGAAATTTCCGACAGCCTGAAGGAGCAGCACGCGCTCGAAATCGGCAAGAACAAAATCGTGCTCGCCGAGCCCATCAAGGCGTTCGGCAGCTACACGATCAAGGCGAAGCTCTACCCCGAAATCACGGGCGATATCAACGTCAAGGTCATCGAAGCGTAATTTTTTAAAGCGCGCGCATCGGGCACACCGTCCGATGCGCGGTTTTGTTGAAAGGGAGACGGATTCAGCATGGACGAGCTACTCGCGCGGCAGATGCCGCAATCGACCGAGGCGGAGCAGGCGGTCATCGGCTCCATGCTGATCGACCCCGTTTGCATCCCCGAGGTCATCGAACAGCTGCGGCCGGACGACTTCTATGCCGAGGAAAACCGCCGCATCTTTGAAACCATCTATTCCATGTTCAACGGCGCGCTCAAGATTGACGCGGTCACGGTGCTCGACGAGCTGCGCGCGCAGGGCGCGTATGACGAGGCGGGCGGACGCGCCTATCTCATGCAGCTCATGGATGTCACGCCGACCGCGGCAAATGTGCGCGAATATGCCAAAATCGTGCGCGATAAGAGCATGCTGCGCGCAATCGCAGGCGCGGCGGGCGAAATCCAGACCCTCGCCTTCGAGGGCGCGGGCAATGCCGCGGACATCGCGGAGCTTGCCGAGCAGAAAATCTACAACGTGCGCCACGGACGTGAGATCAAGGGGCTTTCCCACATCAAAAACGTCATTATGGATCTGTACGCCAAGCTCGACGAGCTCAGCCAGTCGGGCAGCGAAATCCCCGGCATCCCGACCGGCTTCCACGATCTCGATCACGCGCTGACCGGCCTTAACAAATCCGACCTCATCCTTGTCGCGGCGCGCCCCGGCATGGGCAAGACCGCGTTTGCGCTCAATCTCGCGCTCAATGCCGCAAAATCCTCTAAAAAGGATGTTGTCGTGTTCCAGCTCGAAATGAGCAAGGATCAGCTCGCCTCGCGCTTTCTCTCAAACGAAGCGCTCATCGAATCGCAAAAGCTCAAGACCGGCAACCTCGAGCAGGACGACTGGATCAAGATTGCGCGCGCGTCCAACGTGCTCGCCAAAACCCACATCTATGTCGACGACAACCCCGCCATCACGGTTGCGGAGATCAAGGCCAAGTGCCGCCGGCTGGGCGAGGGGCTGGGGCTCATCGTCATCGACTATCTGCAGCTCATGCAGTCGGGCGGACGGCGCAACGACAACCGCACGCAGGAGGTCGCGGAGATTTCACGCGGGCTCAAAATCATGGCAAAGGAGCTCAACGTGCCGGTCGTGTGCCTGTCGCAGCTTTCGCGCGCGTCCGAGCAGCGCGCGGACAAGCGTCCCATGCTGTCCGACCTGCGCGAATCGGGCGCCATCGAGCAGGACGCGGACATCGTGCTCTTCATTTACCGCGACGACTATTATAATGAGGACAGCGAGGACAAGAACGTGGCGGAAATCATCATTGCAAAAAACCGCCACGGCGCAACCGGCACCATCAACCTGCAATGGATCGGGCAGTACACAACCTTCTCCAACCAGGACCGCGTCCATGGATAAGGCGTTTTGTGCATCGGTCGCGCACGCGGCGCGCGATATGCTGCACTCCGGCGACACCGTGCTGTGCGCGGTATCGGGCGGCGCGGATTCGGTCGCGCTGCTGCGCGTGCTGCTCGCGCTGCGCGCGGCATGTGGTATCACGCTGTGCGCCTGCCATGTGCACCACGGGCTGCGCGGTGCGGAGGCCGACCGCGACGCGGATTTTGTCCGCGCGCTGTGCGCGGAGCACGGCGTGCCGTGCGAAATCGCCTACCGCGACGTGTCCGCATATGCCGAAGCGCACGGTCTGGGCACGGAGGAAGCCGCGCGCGCCGTGCGCTATGACGCGCTGCGGCAGGCGGCGCGGGCGCAGGGCGCCACCAAAATCGCGCTTGCGCACTCGCTTGACGACAACCTCGAAACCATGCTGTTCCATCTGGCCCGCGGCACGGGTGCGCGCGGCCTTGCAGGCATTCCGCCCGTGCGCGACCTGTTCGTGCGTCCGCTTCTCGGTGTGACGCGCGCGCAGATTGAGGCATGTCTGGCCGCCATCAATCAGCCCTATGTGACCGACAGCACCAATGACAGCGCGGACTATACGCGCAACCGCCTGCGGCGCGAAGTCGTGCCCGTGCTGCGGCAGCTCAATCCGCGCTGTGCGCAGGCGGCCGGGCGCGCGGCACGGCTGCTGCGCACCGACGAGGACTACCTGTCCGGCGAAGCGGACGCGCTGCGCGGCACGCTGGCGCTGCCTTGTGACCGCGGCGTGCTGCTGCGGCGCGATGGTCTGCGCGCGGCACATCCCGCACTGCGCACCCGCGTGCTGCGCGGCGCGCTGCGCGAGCTCGGCATGCCCATGTCGGCATGCACCGCCGATCTCATCGACCGGCTGGAGGCACTGCTCGGCGCACGCGCGCCCTCGGCTTCGCTCAGCCTGCCGGGCGGACTGACCGCGGCGCGGCGCTACGACGCACTGTTCCTCGGGTATGCGCAAACCCACGCGGCGCCGCATGCGCTGCCGCTGCGCGCGGACGCACCGCCGCTGCTGTGGGACAATCGTGCGACATTGACGGTTTTTTTGACCGATCGCGCGCAGGATTTTTACAAAACGTTCAATACTTTTTCGCTTAATTGTGATAAAATAGATACTGGCACGCTTTGCGTACGCACGCGCCGCACCGGAGATGCCCTGCGGCGCACTGCAGGCGGCGGCTCGCGCACACTCAAACGGCTGATGATCGACCTACGCATTCCGCGCGACAGGCGCGACACGCTCGCGGTCATCGCGGACAAAAACGGCGTCATCGCCGTGGAAAACATCGGAACCGATATCGAACGCGCCGCCGAGACCGGCAGCGCGCTCATTATAAAACTGAAAGGGATTTAAAAAGTTATGAAGCAAGACATTGTCGAGGTGCTGTTTACCGAGGAGCAGCTGCGTGAAAAGGTCGCGGAGCTGGGCGCACGCATCACCGCGGACTATCAGGGCAAAACACCGCTGATCGTGAGCGTGCTCAAGGGCTCCTATGTATTCATGGCGGACCTGACCCGCCAGATCGATACCAAGTGCAACATCGACTTCATGGTTGTATCGAGCTACGGCAGCGGCACCAAGACCTCGGGCGAGGTGCAAATCATCAAGGACATCGGCAGCAAGATCGAGGGGCGCGACCTCATCATCGTCGAGGACATCCTCGACAGCGGCGTGACGCTGAGCTACCTCATCAAGGTGCTCAAGGCGCGCGGCGTCAACTCCATCCGTCTATGCACGCTGCTGTCCAAGCCCGAGCGGCGCAAGGTCGACGTGCCGGTCGACTATCTCGGCTTTGAGGTGCCGGATGAGTTCGTCGTCGGCTACGGTCTGGACTATGACGAAACCTACCGCAATCTGCCCTACATCGGCATCCTGAAGCCCGAGGTATACGGCGGAAAATAACTTCCCAATGAAAGGTGTGATACACGCTTGAAAGGTAAAATGCGAGGCTTTGGCCTCTATCTGGTGATCCTTTTGGTGCTGCTGACCGCGGTCAGCGTCGTGCTGGGACAGACACAGACCGGCGCAGAAGCGGTCAACTACAGCGATGTCGTGGGCTATTTCCAGAACGAACAGGTCACGTCATTTGAAATGAACAACGACACGGTCCGGCTCAAGCTCAAGACCGGAGAGCTCGTGCAGTATCAGCTTGCGGGCGATCTGGGCCGCAGCATTTTCTACAACGATCTGAGCGATACCATCTACGCGCAGAAGCAGGCGGGTATCCTGACGGATTATGAGTATAAAACGCAGGAAATGCCGTGGTGGATGAATTTCCTCCCCTATTTGGTGCTGATCGGTCTGCTGCTCGCGTTCTGGTACTTCATGATGAACAAGCAGGGCGGCGGCGGCGGCAATCCGATGCAGTTCGGCAAGGCGCGCGCCAAGCTCGCGACAGACGAACACCGCAAGGTCACCTTCGGGGATGTTGCGGGCGCGGATGAAGAAAAAGCCGAGCTGCAAGAGATCGTCGAATTCCTCAAAAGTCCGCAAAAGTTCATGGAAATCGGCGCGCGCATCCCCAAGGGCGTGCTGCTCGTCGGCCCTCCCGGCACCGGTAAAACCCTGATCGCACGCGCGGTTGCGGGCGAAGCCGGCGTGCCCTTCCTGTCCATTTCCGGCTCCGACTTTGTCGAGCTGTACGTCGGCGTGGGCGCAAGCCGCGTGCGCGATCTGTTTGAGCAGGCCAAGAAGAAAGCGCCTTCCATCATCTTCATCGACGAGATCGACGCGGTCGGCCGCCAGCGCGGCGCAGGCCTCGGCGGCGGTCACGACGAGCGC
>CAZOJP010000017.1:0-22290 GCA_964580155.1 uncultured Intestinibacillus sp.
ATCAAAATAACAGCATAAACACGGTCGCACAGAATATCAACTCTTTTGCAGACCAGATTTCACAGCTCAACAAGTCAATCGCTTCTTTCGAGCGCCTTGGAGAAACCGCAAACGATCTGCGCGACCAGCGCAACCTGCTGCTCGATCAGCTCTCCGGCCTTGTGAACATCACTTATAGCCTGAATGATGCCAACCCTTCGATGGTTGACGTTAAAATCGGCGATGCTGTGCTTATTGAGGGGACGACCGCGAATCCGATCACGAGTAGTCAGTCGGGTCCGGAGGATCCTCTTTCCGGTATAAAACCATACGTGTTGGAGCTAGGTACAACAGTACTCTCTAACAACGGTGCAAACGCACCCGTGACGGGCGGCGCGCTGTTTGCACACATGCAAATGTTGAGCGGTACGGACGCAGACAACGCAGGCATTCCGTATTATATGAATCAGATGAATGATCTTGTGCGCAATATCGCAAAGAACATTAATGATATTCACCTGGGCGGATATACCTATCCGGACGGCGCCAACATCAGTATGGATGGGGTGAATTTCTTCAAGGTGTACGGCCCATACACTATGATCACTGCGGGGAATTTCTCAATCAGCGATAAGGTGCGCGACAGCATCTATAACATTGCGGGATCCTCAGTCGAGGTGTCGCTGACCAACCCTTCCACCCAGACCGGTAACAATGAAATTGCACTCCAGCTGTTTCAGGCACTGAACAACAACGATTATTACGGTCAGCTGAACAGCACGGTTGCGCATCTCGCGATCAATATGTCAACCTCGCAAAAGGGGCTTGATGTCACAGAGTCGCTGGTTAAAAGTGTGGACAAGCAGCGGACCTCTATTTCCGGTGTCTCTGTCGATGAAGAAACCACCAATATCATTATGTTTAAGCAGGCATACAGCGCGAATGCGCGCTATATTACGTCGCTCGACGATATGCTCGCCACGCTCATCAGCAACACCGGACGTGTTGGTCTGTAAGCAATCACAACAGGAGGAAAACCATGAGAATCACCAATTCAATGATGGTTAGTCAGTTTTTGACAGATGCCAACGGCAGTCTCAGTCGTCTGAGCAAATATCAGCAGCAGGCTGACTCTACCAAGCGGATTGCCAGCATTGCAGATGATCCGCTCGGCACGGTTAAAAGCCTGAAAGCGCGCAATAAGCTCGCGACGATGGAGCAGTATCAGGAAAATATCAAGTCTGCGTCCAGCTACCTCAGCGAGATTGAGAGCGCGACAGATTCTCTTGGAGAACTGACAAAGCAAGCGTACGAAAGTATGGTTTCTGCCATTAACGATACCAAAACGCAGGATCAGCGCGATATTCTTGCAAAAGAAATTGAGAATTTACGCGATGAAATCTTAGCCGTAGCCAATAAGACGATGGGTACATCCTATATGTTCGGCGGCTACAACTTTACCGGATCAACGGACGGTGCGGCAAAAACCCCGCCTTTTTCTGTGACAGACCATGGCGACCTGATCTATAACGGTGTCAATCTGTCCTCCTTCAGCCGCTTGGACGAGTTCAAGACCCAGACAAACATCATGACCGATCTGAAGGGGAAAATCGAAGCGCTCACCGATAAAATCGGAACAGATTCTCCCACAGACGCTACGCTGCATGACAAGTTCGTGCCCGACCTGCTGGGTTACCTCAAGGATATGCAGGCCGCCGGAAATGCCGCCCTGCAAATGGCGAAGGGCGGCGGTGTATCGGAAACAGACATGCTGGATCTGCAAGACGTGGTGAAGTTGACTACGACTGCGTACGATGCACTCACACAGGAGTACAGCAAGCCCTTAAAAAATCCGGATTTGGATCACAAGGATGACCCTAGCTACAATCCCAAAAATGAGTTTAACTACAAGGATCCGACCGATCCGACCGATCCGGGTGTCGTCCAGAATATTCTGCAAAAATTTAAGGATAGAATGAATGATACAACGGTTCCTCCAGAGACGAAATTAGAAAATGCAATCAACAATGCGACGCCTGCGCTTACTCCTGGTGCACAAGACGAATTTAACGCGCAGAAAAACATGGGTTCAGCATTGCAGGTCGGCATGTCGCAGACGGTCGATGTCACGATGAACGGCATTGAGCTGCTGGGTTCCGGACGGGACAACCTGTATTTTG
The DNA here is from genome assembly GCA_964580155.1 of uncultured Intestinibacillus sp. Classification (GTDB taxonomy): domain Bacteria; phylum Bacillota; class Clostridia; order Oscillospirales; family Butyricicoccaceae; genus Intestinibacillus. Next base: position 2,160 of record CAZOJP010000017.1, read on the forward strand.
TACTCGATCAGTGCGTCTCTTATCTCAAGGGCGATTTGGATCAGTCCCAGATGCCCCAAATGCTGGAGCGGCTGCAGAACAAGCAGAGCGATTTGCTGAAAATTCAGACCGGTATCGGCACAAACCAAAATCGTCTGGAGCTCCTCAGCAACCGCTACGAGACCAGCACACTTGCTTACAAAAAAATGCAATCAGACGCGGAAGATGCCGACATGGCGGAAGCGTATATGCATCTTTCGACTGCAAAAACTGCCTATGAAGCCGCGTTGGCTTCGGGAGCGAAAATTATTCAGACCTCCCTTGTCGATTACTTACGCTAAATCTGTTGACTAGGCAAACGATATGGAAAGGCATCACTATGAAGATTCAATCGGCTCATTTCGGTGAAGTAGAAATTAGCGATCAGAAAATTTTGCATTTTCCGGAGGGACTGCCCGGACTCAACGACGAAAAGAGCTTTGCGCTGTTGACGGTCGCAGACAGCCAGCCCATCAACTGGTTGCAGTCACTCGATCATGCGGAGATTGCACTTCCGGTGCTCGACCCGTTTGTCATCAACCCCTCCTACGCCTTCGATATACGGCAAGAGGACATTGAATTTCTGGAAATCAGTGAGATGAAGGATGTCTACATTTTGAGCATCTTGGTCATTCCCAGCAATGTCGACGATATGACGATCAACCTGTCTGCACCGATTATTATCAATGTGGTCAATAATCGAGGACGGCAGATTTGTTTGGATGATAAGCAGTACCGCGTTCGCACGCCTGTGGCGCAACTGCTGAGGCAAGCGACGGAAAGCGGGAGGGAAAAGCATGCTAGTGTTGACAAGAAAGCAGAATGAAAGCGTGCGCATCGGTAACGAGATCAATGTCAAAATCATTGGCATTGATGGAGATAAGATCAAACTTGGGATTGAAGCACCGGAGAATATGCGCGTGCTGCGGGAGGAGCTGCTTGAGGAAATCGGGCAGGCCAACCGTATGGCTGCGCAGTCGCAATATCGTCTGTTTCGAACAGAATCACGATGAAAAACATTCATTCATAAAAAAGCTATGCGCAAGAGCGCATAGCTTTTTTTCATAAACGGGCAAGTCTGGAAATTAAAATAGCGGCTTCCATGCGCGGCAAGGTGTCTTCCGGCGCAAAACGTTCGCACAGCGTATCCCGTGCCGCGCGCAAAGACACGGCCGGTAGGGCAGACGATAAGAGCCGCGCCAGCTCACCGCGCGTGATGGGGGCTGCAAAGTCGGTAAAAAAATCGGGCTTCATCAGCTTATTCTGCACAGCATAATGAACATAAGGCACATACCATGGCGTGACGTGTGCAGGGAAAGCAGCGCTTCCGCCGCGACGCAAATCATGCAGGATGCACGCAAGCTTGACTGCTTCGGCAGTGCGCACGGGCGCGCGCTCGTCAAGCGGACTGCCGCCTTCGTCATCATAAGGCCGCGGACGCGGCGGAGGCGGATTTTCTTCTGCTTCGCGCAAAAGCGTCGTTACCGTCACGTTACCAAAAAGATACAGCGGAAACGGCGGCTGCAAAATGCGGGCAAAAAGCGGCGGACGATCCGCCAGCGCTTCGGTTAGCGTGGATGCTGTAACCGGCGCGGCGGCGGTGCTGCGGCCCGTGAGAGGAAGCGGTGTCTGTGCAGTGGGCTCCGGCGCTTGGTGCGGTGGAAATGGCACTGCGGTGCGCGCCAGCGGCGGCGCAGACGGCGGCAGGGGATGCGTGGGCACCGGTGGTGGCTGTGGATCGACGGGGGGCTGCACGGGTGCCTGCGCATCCGGGGGAGCGGCCTGCTGCGTCTCTGCCGGAGCAGCAGGGGGAGGGGGCGTGGTGATCGGCACCGTCGGGGAGGATGGCACCTCGGCAGGGATGATGGGCGGTGATGTAGTGACCACGGGAACCGTCTGCGGAAGGGGAGGCGGTGCTGCGACCGGAGACGATGCAGTTTGGGGCATTGCATGCAAAGGCGGAGCAGGTGTCTCGGGCAGCGCTGCGTCAGGAGCCGCGGTCTGCGGCAAGGCAACCTCGATAGGCTTGGGCACCTCGGGTGATTCGGGTGGCGCAAGCGGCGGTGCCGTGTCCGGAGACGCTGCAGGCGGGAGATCGGGCGGCACAGCGGGAAGGGTCATCACCGGGTCTTTCCCTGCGGGCAACAGTGCTTCGCGTGCGTGTTCGGACAGGCTCAGCGTGAATGCGTCGCTGCTTTCGAGCGTTAGAGCATCGTCGGGCTGAACTGCATCGTCCACGGCCGGAGGAGATGTCGGCGGAACAGGGCGCACGGGCTGCGGCAGCTCACCGGGGGCGTGCTCCCCGCCGCCTTGCGCTCCGGAAGGCAGCGTACCGTCCCAGAACAGTCCGGGACCGGTAATAGGCGGGAGAGGGGGGAAGTCTATATCGCATCCTCCTTTAAAAAAGGCAAGGGGCTGCTGCAATAAGTTGCAGCAGCCCACCGGTGAAGCACAAGCTGGTCAGATTCCTTCGGATTTTTCGTCTAGGCGAAATTTTCCGACAAGGCTGGTCAGCAAGTGTGACTGACGGGCCAGATCGGTTGCTGCGGCAGCACTTTCCTCGGAAGTTGCAGAGTTAATCTGAACGACAGAAGAAATCTGATCGACACCCTCGGTAATTTGCGTGATGCCAACAGACTGTGCCTGGGATGCAACCGCAATTTTATCGACAAGGGCTGTGATATCCGCAGAGCATGTCACGACATTCTGCATGGAAACCACGGTATCGCCGACGATTTGGGTGCCATTTGCGACAGCGTGAATCGTCTCGTTGATAAGAGACGTTGTATTCTTTGCGGCCTCTGACGAGCGCAGCGCAAGGTTTTTGACCTCGTCCGCAACGACAGCAAAGCTCTTGCCGGCGGTGCCCGCGCGTGCAGCTTCGACAGCGGCATTGAGTGCCAGAATATTCGTTTGGAATGCAATATCGTTGATTGTCTTGATGATACCTCTGATTTCGGTCGAGCGCTGCTCGATAACCGTCATGGCTTCCATCATGCGGTTCATCTTTTCGCTGCCGGCTTCGACCTCGCGGCCGGTTGTCAGCACATCGGCACGCGCCTGCTCGGAGTGCTCTGCAGTGCTCTTGACCTGGCGGGCAATATCATCGAGCGTCGAGGAAAGCTCTTCGATGGAAGAGGCCTGCTCGGTTGCGCCCTGTGCAAGCGCCTGTGCGCCGCCGCTGACCTGATCCGAGTTTTGGCGCACGCTTTCAGCGGACTGCTTGATTTCGGACAGCGTTGCAGAAATATGCGTGGTGAGCCCGTACATGGACTTCAGGATTGTAGAGAAATCGCCGATATATTGATCCTCATGCGCGCTGCGTGCGGTGAAGTCGCCCTCTTCGAGCTTGGCAAGGGTATCGCGCAAGTCAAAGATGATGGCGCGTATGGTGTGCGTGAAGGCGCGCATATGCTCGGCAAGCAAGCCAAGCTCATCCGTGGAGGTGTATTCGATCGTAACATCCAGGCGACCCTCGGACATGCTTGTTGCCGCCGCTTCGATTTCACGCACGGGTGTCAGGATGGACCGCATGAGGCCGCGCGCGACGAGTATCATGCCAAGCACACCGAATACGCCCAGTGACAGCATGAGGATATAGCAAAACAGCTCTGTGCGCTGGGAAGAGGCGTTTGCATCCGCTACTTGCAGTGCCAGATAGTTGCCGATATCCGTCAGTGTTTTGGTCAGCCTTTCCGATGCTGGCGAGTATTGCTCGGTATAGGTGCGCAGCGCTTCAACACTGCGGTGGCCGGTCGCATAGTTGATAAAAAGCCGGTAAGAAGTGTCAAATCGGTCGAAGTCTGCATTTAAACGATCCAGCAAATCCTGATCGTCAAGAGAGCTGTTTAAAAACGTGAGCTTCTCTTGCGCTGCAGCACCGAACTGGGACGCGAAAGCCACATCCTGATTGATTTCAGTCCAATCGTCTGTGATTGTGGAATGGAGCAGCCGGCTGCTGATTGCTGTCGTTGCCTGCTGCATTTGCATCTCGGCCATGGAGTTGACATACAGAACATCGTTCATGTAGCTTAGGTCGTTTGATATTCTTGTAATCACAAGAAGGCCCGCAACGCTGCTGATCAAAAAGACCAGCATGCTCATTGCGAATGCGGAAAAAATTCTCTTGCGCAGCGTCATAGACTGAAAACGCTGGACATTTTTTTTGATAGTGCCCTTGCCCGGAATGCGCGTAATCCGCTTTTTCTTTTTCGGACCCTTCTTATGAATAGCGCCTTTGGCATGACCAAATAATTTAAAGGCCAATGTAAAATCCCCCACTCTTCAAGTTTTAGACAAAACTAATTGTTTTCGACATATATTATTTCGGCATAAAGTTACAAAACTTAAGTGAAAAATGAAAATTTTAAGGAAAATATTTTAACGGTATTTTTAATTGAAACTTGCGTGCGTAAATCTGCTGATTTGAGAGGGAAAATGTTGGGAAATGCAGAAATTGAGCAAGAAATCCTATAGAATTGCGGAGAAGATTGACTTTCACATATGTGCGTCATATAATTAAATTGTGGAGATTAAAATTTGCACGAGCGCGTTGTGTGTGCTCGGAATAAGGATATGCATCACGTCATCACATAAGCAATCGTGCGGAAGGGGATCATAATTGACGCAGATAATCGGGGAATCGATGCTGCATGTGCAGGGCGACATGGATGCGGACTTGCAGAAAGCGTGCGCAATCGTGGAAGACTTGATACGTAGCAGCAAAAATGAGACATGGTATGCGCATCTGTCAGTTTTAATGGAGCATGTCAACTGGCTGTATCCGCATTCAATTAATACAGCACTCATCAGCGGAGTGATTGGCAATCGATTGGGATATTCCGAGCAACGGATGAAGGACCTAATCGTGGGCGCGCTGCTCCATGATGTCGGACAGACGGCTTTGCCCAAACAGCTGCTCAATAAACCCTCTGAACTGACGGAAGCAGAAATGCGCGCGGTAAAAAAGCATTGCGAACTGGGGGCATCGATTCTCGAAGATCTCCCGGTGTCCAATATCTGTAAAACGATTGTTTTACAGCATCATGAGAAAAAGGATGGCTCCGGTTATCCCTATGGGCTGGCTGGTGTGCAGATTTTGCAGGAATCCGAAATTGTCGCCATTGCGGAGGCTTTCGATACCGCAACGACAGCGCGGCCGTATAAAGAGGCCAAGCCGGCGAAAATAGCGCTGCAGGAGATGTTCGAGAGACCCGAACTCTATGATGCGGAGTTTGTGCGCATCCTGATGAACGCAATTGAGCCGACACCTTAAAAGCGTGCCGTAGGCTGTGCAAAAGAGGAAATAAAAAGGTTTGGAGGCTGTAGTGAGCAGCGTCCAAGCCTTTTTTATTTGGTATTATATCGATATTGTATGTGGTGGAGCGCTGCTGACAGACCGCTTGTGCCGTGCTATATCGATTGTTTCATAGCTGGGGGCAAAGCAGAGGTCGATGTCTGCAACAATTTGTGCGTCCAGTTTACCCTGTGCCGCCATGCTCGACAGGAAGGAAAGGGACTTCTCATGCGAGAACCCGGGTTTGTACGGTCGGTCCTCGCGCAGCGCCTGATAAACATCGAGGCACGCCATCAGACGCTCCTTGTGGCCGAGCTCCTGCGCAGTTTTTCCGAACGGATAGCCGGCACCGTCCAATTTTTCGTGATGATGATACGCCCATTTGCCTATTTCTTCAAAGCCGCGGATGTTATGTAGCGCAACATAGCTGCCGTAAGCGTGGTCGCGGATGTGCTCGTATTCTGCATCGGTCAGCTTGTCGGGTTTCTCCAAAACATCGGAACTCACCATGAGCTTACCGACATCATGCACCGCGCCCGCCAAATAGAGCTGCGCCTGCGTATCGGCATCCCATCCATAATAGGCACCCATGCGGCGCGCCTTTTCCGCAATGCCGCGCGAATGCCGCGAGGTGAACGGCGATTTATAATCGATAATCTTGGAGAAAATGCCGGCCAACTGCATCAGCTCGGACGGCGTATATGCGGCACACAGCTCGGGCAGTTCTGCGCGCAGCCGTGCGTCCAGCTGCGCCGTCGGCAGATGCAGGTCCGTTTCCTTCTCAAAGCACGTCAAAAAAGCACGCGCAGGCATCGCATCAAATAACGTATCGGTATGCTCGCGCACAAACTGCAAGATCTGCTTGTGCTTTGCTTCCGTCATCTGACTGAGATTAAAGGCTGCATCGAGCATATCCGCCAGATGGATGAGCTGTGCGAAGATCGGCGTTTCTGCCGCAGTTTTGCCGAACGGCCCGCTGCCGTCTGCGTTTTCGTGATGATAGAGAATCGCACCGCGCACGTTGTTATGAAAAGGGAGAATTGCAAGGTTGCGCTCTCCCATGGTGCAGTGTAGCCCCAAGTCGGCGGAAATTGCCTCCGGAGATACGCGCTGACCCTGCTGCTGCTTATGGTGCAGGTATTCGCTCAGTGCGTTGTCATGCAGCGCGGCGCATACCGCGAGATCCATGCGCTCCTCGTGCGTATAGCCGAGCTGGCGTCCCATGGAAGCTACGATACACGCGACGCGCTTGGAGTGTCCGGGCGTGACGAGTGCAACCTCGCGCTCTACGGAATCAAGCGCGTAGGCAATGTCGTAGATTAAGTCATTTCGATAAATCTTTGTCACGTTGAAAACGTCCTTGTTGCAAAATTTGCGAATAACAATATCGCTTTTATGCTATTGTAACCCATGAATCGACCAAAAGCAAGTTTTATCTTGGAAGAATAGAAGGTACTTGACATCTGGACATACTGTGCATATACTATATATACAGTATGCGGGAGGATCAGGGAATGGACATCATCATCCGAAGCACGGACAACCGACCGATCTATGAGCAGATTGCTGCACAGATTAAAACGCTGATTCTCGCCGGGCGACTGTCTCCGGGGGAGGTACTGCCATCCATGCGCGTGCTCGCAAAGGAGCTGCGCATCAGCGTCATCACGACAAAGCGCGCCTATGAAGAACTGGAGCGCGCAGGCTTCATCATCACACAGGCCGGACGCGGCAGCTTCGTCGCGGCACGCAGCCCCGAACTGCTGCGTGAGGAACAGTTGCACACCGTCGAAACCCATTTGCAGCACGCGGTGCAGGCCGCGCGGCTCGCCGGATTGCGCACGGAGGAGTTCCTCGAAATGGCGCGCACAATTTTTCAGGGGGAATGAATATGGACTATGCATTGAAAATTGATCGTCTGTGCAAGACCTATCCGCACTTTGCACTGCAGAACGTGACGATCGACATTCCGCGCGGTAGCGTCGTCGGTGTGGTTGGAGAAAACGGCGCAGGGAAATCCACAACGATGAAGGCCGTGCTCGGACTGATCGGCTTTGAAAGCGGCACGATCGAGCTGCTGGGAACGAGCATCGCGGAGCATGAGCGCGCGCTCAAACGGCGGATCGGGGTGGTGCTGGAGGATTGTGCGTTCCCGCCGTTTTATCGTGCGTGTGAAATCGATAAACTGTTCGCGACCGCCTATCCAACATGGAGAAGTGCGCAGTTTGCGCGCTATTTGGAACGCTTTCGCATCGATCCGGCAAAGAAGCTGGCGGAATATTCAACCGGCATGCGCAAGAAGCTGGCGCTTGCCGCGGCGCTGTCCCATGAGGCGGAGCTGCTTCTGCTCGATGAGCCGACAAGCGGACTGGATCCGATCGCGCGCGAGGAGGTGCTCGACCTGCTGTGGGAGTTCATGCAGAACGAGAGACACGCGGTTTTGCTGTCCTCGCATATCACGAGCGATCTGGATAAAATCGCGGATTCGATTGTGTTCCTGCACGAGGGGCGGGTGCTGCTTTCGGCGGCGCGCGATGAATTGCAGGATGCGCTCGGGCTGCTGCACTGCTCGGCAGAAACACTGAGCATGCTCAGCCCGGATGCCGTGCGTGCAATCCGCAAGCATGCCTTTGGCGCGGAGGTGCTTGTGCGCCGTGCATGCGTACCGCAGGATCTGCTGGTTGAGCCGGTCAATATCGAGCAGATTATGCTCTTTCTGACACGAGGTGAGAAGTTATGAAAACCGCGCTTTATGCAGATTTCCTCTGCGTTCGTCAGCTCTCTAAGATGAATATCGGATTACTGCTCTTTTTTAGCCTGTTTGCGGTCGCGACCCGCTCCCCGTCCTTTCTGATGCTTGCACTCGTCATGACTTGCGCGATGCTGCCCATCAACCTGCTCAGCTATGATAAGAGCTACCGCTGGGATCAGCAGGCGCTGCTGCTGCCCGTCTCGCGCACATCACTTGTCGCGAGCAAATATGTGACGACCGCGCTGGCGCTCGGCATTGCGCTGTTGAGCATGCTCGGCGTCGCGGGCATTTATTGTGCGCTCTATCCGCAGCAGGCCGTGTTTTTCGAGCTCGGATTGTCGCTGGTGCTTTGTGCGGCGGCCACGCTGCTTTTGTTGTCGATCTATCTGCCGATTCTCTACAAATTCGGCGTGGAAAAGGGGAGATATGTCATACTAATCCTCGTATGGATTCCGATTTTATTCGGTTTTCTCATAGAGAAGGCGGGCACAGCAAATCCGCTTGCTGCACTCGCTGCCGCGGTCGATCGCCTGCAGCCGGCGACGCTCTACGGCGCAGTGGGTGCGCTTGCGCTGCTTGCACCCGTGCTTTTCGCGGTATCGGCACGCGTTTCGATTGCGATTTTCCGCAAGAAAGAATTCTGAGGCAAAAAGGCTTACCGTCTGTTTGACACTGACGGTAAGCCTTTTTGCGCTTCTTATGAAAGATTGCAGGAGCTTTTGATGGGTGAGCCGCCTGCTCAGTCCGCGATGCGTTCGATACGGGCGGTGCGCTCGCCGAAGGCGGACAGCACACGATACTCACGCGCGGATAAAATGGTTTCCTGATCCAGCACGCGGCGCAGCCCACGCAGCTTTTGGGTGCGTTGGTTGACGTAGCTTTGCGCTGTCTGTACATCACAGAGCGCGAACCGGATGCGGTCGCCCGGCCGAAGCTGCGCAACGCGCGGCAGGTCGACGCTGATGACATGTCCGATTTTCGCGTAGCCGCCGGTCGTCTGGCGATCCGCCATCATGATGATGGGTTGTCCGTGGCCGGGGACCTGAATGGCGCCCTTTGTGATGGCGTCCGAGATGATGTTGCCGTCCTGATTGGGCGCGTGCTCGACGCGCGCACCGTCCAGCCGGTAGCCCATACGGTCTGCGTTTTGCGTGACGGTATAGGTCGTGTGGAGAAACGCCGTCACGCCTTCACCTGAAAAGGCATCCATTTGCGGCCCCGGAATGACGCGAATGGTCTGTTCGGGCGCAAAATCGTGGAGCATGCTCTCGTGAATGGAGCGAAAGGGCAGGTTGGGAAGCTCCGTGCGCGGGGCACAGAAGCCGAGACAGTCGCCCTGCTGCAGTGCGCGTCCCTCCAAACCGCCGATGCATCCTTTCAGAAAGGTCGATTTGCTGCCCATGACCGCGGGAACATCCAAACCGCCGGAAAACGCGAGATAGGTGCGGCAGCCGCGCACGGCCGCGGTCAGCAGGAGCGTGTCGCCTGCATGCGCGAGGTACGCGCGGTTCATTTCAATCGGCTCACCGGCGAGCGTGCCCGATACCGGCGCACCGCACAGCGCAAAAAAGTTATCCTGCGTAAAGCGCAACGAGGGCGGCAGAATGGTCGTTTCGAGCACCTCGCAGCCCGGATCGTTGCCGACCAGAATATTCGCCAGATTGTGGTGATAGACGTCCATCGAGCCGCTGACGGTCACGCCGTACTGCTGGTAGCCATAGCGTCCCGCGTCCTGAATGGTCGTGAGCATGCCGCCGCTCAGAATTTCGATACCCATCAGCCGATCACCTCCTCTTCGGGTGTGTATGCGTCGCGCTCAACCTGCGCGCGGATATAAGCATACTCCGCAGGGCTAATCGGGCGGAAGATGACACGATACCCTGCGCGCAGCAGCACAGGCGGCTCGCAATCGGGGCGGTAGAGGTCAAGCGGAGTGCGCCCGATGAGCTGCCAGCCGCCGGGGGAGTCGATGGGGTAGATGCCGGTCTGCGCGCCCGCGATGCCCACACTGCCGCCCGGAATGCGCGTGCGCGGATTGTCCAGGCGCGGGGTCGCAATGCGGCGATCCATGCCGCCGAGGTAGGCAAAGCCCGGGGTAAAGCCCAGCATATAGATGCGATAGGTGGGTGCGGCGTGCAGCTCGATCGCTTCTTGATCGGTGAGGCCGTGGAAGCGCGCAACATGCGACAGATCGGGGCCGAACTTGCCGCCGTAGCACACCGGAATGGTCACGCGGCGGATTTCGTGCGCAACCGCGGTTTTGTGGGCGCGGTGCGCCAGACGCTCTATCTTAGACGCGAGCAGTGCAAAGTCGGTCGCGAACGGGTCGTAGGTCACCATGACAGCGCGGTAGGTGGGGATGAGCTCGTGCACGCCGGTCAGGCCGGCGCTCTCCAGCAGTGTGGTCATGGTGGCGACTTGTCTGTGCACCTCTTCGGAAATTTCGTTGCGAAACTCGATCGACAATGCGGAGTCGCCGCAGGGTGTAATCTGAAAGGCGTTCATGCGATTTGGTTTCCTTTCTGTGGAAGTCATAAAAGCGGGAAAAACAGCATTTCACGCGGAAACGCTGTTTTTCGCGTTCTTTGGTCGGGGAGACGCGGCGTGCCCCCGCAAAATATCAGACGAAGGTGCCGAAGGGGCGCACCTCGATGCCCTCTGCGCGCAGGCGCTCGCGAATGGTCTTGACAAAGGCAACCGCATGCGCGTTGTCGCCGTGGACACAGACCGAGTCACAGCGCACCGCAACGTCGTTTCCGGTCACGGCGCGCACCTTACCCTCGCGCACGACGCGGATCACGCGTTCAATCGCTTGATTTTCATCTGAGATCATCGCGCCCTCTTTGGTGCGTGCGACGAGCGAGCCGTCCTCTTCGTAGCCGCGGTCTGCAAAGAATTCACTGGCGCAGCTCATGCCCAGCTCGGCTGCGGCATCGACCATTTTGCTGCCCGCGAGTGCAAGCAGGCGGATGTTAGGGTCAAAATCGTGCACCGCGCGCGCGATTGCGAGTGCCTGCCGGATGTCCTTGCCCGCTGTATTGTACATCGCACCGTGCGCCTTGACATGTTGAATTTCCAGCCCGTGCACCTTGGCGAACGCCGCGAACGCTCCGAGCTGATAGGTCACATAGTTTTGAATTTCATCGGATGTGCACGCCATGTTGCGGCGGCCGAAGCCCATCAGATCGGGATAACCCGGATGCGCGCCGACCGCAATGCCGCGCGCCTTTGCAAGCGCGAGCGTGGCGTCGAGCACCATCGGATCGCCCGCATGCCAGCCGCAGGCGATATTTGCGGACGAGACATACTTTGTGACCTCGCTGTCCAGCCCGATTGTATAGCTGCCGAAGCTCTCACCGAGATCGGCGTTTAGATCAACTTGATACATGAGAGATAACCACCTTTGCAGGGAGATAAAAAATCATAGGGAAGCCTTCACGCGGAAGGCTTCCCATATGGATGTCGTTTAACCCGCGATGAGCTTCATCAGGCTTTCCGTGAACGCAGTCATGTTGCGCAATGCGATGAACAGCGTCACGCCGATTAGAAGGATGCCGAGCACATTGTTCCAGGCCTTGTTGCTGTGCTTGCCCATGAGCTTACGGTCGTTGCAGCAGATGAGCAGCAGCACCGCCGTAATCGGCAGGAGCAGCGCATTCGCCGCCTGTGCGAACAGGATGATCTCGGTCGGGCTTGCGCCGAGCGTGGACGCTGCAAGCACGCCGCACACAAGAACGATGACCCAGAAGATCTTGAAGCGGCCGTGCTTCATATCCTCGCCCCAGCCGAGAATGCCGGAGCAGGCAAACGCCGCGGAGAGGGGCGCGGTGATCATCGAGGTGGCGCCGGCTGCAAACAGGCCCAGACCCATTGCTGCAGTCGCCCAGGAGCCGAGCACAGGCTCGAGCTGAACGGCCATGTCTGCGCCGTTCTTGATGGATGCTGTCGCGCTGCCGCCGCCGAATGCCGCGGAGGCGGTGATGATGATGCACATGGAAACGATGCCGCCCAGACCGATTGCAAGGATTGTATCGAGGTGAGAGGCGCGCACGCCTTCGTCGCCCTTCCACTTTTTCGCCGCGGAAGAAGCGTGCAGGTAAAGGTTATAAGGGACGACGGTTGTGCCGACCAGACCTGCAATGTAGAACCACGAGCGCTCAATATTGGGCACGCGCGGCAGGAAGAGTCCCTTCATAACCGCGCCCATGTCGGGGCGAACCGCGACCGCTGTCGCAAGAAACAGAATGCTCATCAGGACAACCATCAGCGTGAGAACCTTTTCCACGTGCTTGTAGCTGCCCGACCAGAGCAGGATGAATGCCAAAACGCCGAGCAGGATGCCGAAAATCTGCTTGGGGATGGTGGGCCAGATCGCCTGCACACCCATGGTTGCGCCGGTCAGGTTGCCGGTTTCGTAGGCGATGTTGCCGATAAAGACCGCCGAGATTACGAGCACTGCGAGCAGAACGCGCGCCGCGTGCGAGGTAAACTTGGTGCGCAGCGCATCGCCCAGACCCTTTTGGGTGACGATGCCCAAACGTGCGCTCATTTCCTGCAGGATGATGGTTGCGATGGTCGAAAAGAGTATCGCCCACAGCAGGGTATAGCCATAGCTTGCGCCGGAGACCGTACACGTTGTGACGGTGCCCGGACCGATGAAGCCCGCGGCAACGATTGCGCCCGGGCCAATGTCTTTGAGTTTCTCTTTGATTTTGCTCATACTTTCTTAAAACCTTCCCCTCCAAAGTTTTTTCCACTGTATTTTGTCTTCGTATTTTTGAAGATGTAAAAAAACTTTAGTATTATTGTATGTGACAAGTGCAGAGTTGTCAACGGTAAACTTCATTTTCCCCTGGGATTGCATGTAAAAAAAACGATGTATATCGGTGCACATGCGCATTCTGTTTATACGAAAGAAGCGCGGGCGTGACTGGACTTTTTGCGGCAAATGTGTTATAAAGAGGGGGAAACCATGTTGGAAAAGCAAGGAGGAAACCCTATGTCCGGTTTTGATATTACGCAATATGCGGAAAAAAATCCTGCAGAAGTGCGTGCGCTCTTTCGCACGGGTGCGCTCGATGTGCCGACTGCGGGCATGTGCCGCGGATATGCACAGGCCAATTTGATGATTCTGCCGCGCGAATGGGCGCGGGACTTTCGGGAATTTGCGACGAAAAACCCGTTTGCATGCCCCGTACTGGAGATCATCAACGGTACGCCCGAAACCCATCTAATGGCGTCGGACGGCAACATCGCGACCGATGTTCCGGCATACTTTATCTATGAAAACGGCGTGCGCACCGCGCGTGTGACCGACGTTTCAAGCTACTGGACGCAGGACAGCGTGGGCTTTCTCATCGGATGCAGCTTCTCCTTTGAAGAGGCGCTCATGCGTGCGGGCATCGAAATGCGCCATATCGCGACCGGCCGCAACGTGCCCATGTATAAGACCAACCGCATGACCGTGCCGGTCGGGGCATTTTCCGGACCGGTCGTGTGCTCGATGCGCCCGATGTCACCGGAGAATGCACGCATTGCCCAGGAAATTACCGCGTGTTTTCCGCATGTGCACGGCGCGCCGCTGCACATAGGCGATCCCTCCGCGCTTGGCATCGAGGATCTCCGGCGGCCGGATTACGGCGACGCGGTTGAAATCCGGCCGGACGAGGTTCCGGTTTTTTGGCCGTGCGGTGTCACACCGCAGGTTGCGGTCGAGCATGCGAAGCCGCCGTTCGCCATTGCGCATGCGCCGGGGTATATGTTTATTACGGATATCCGAAACGACGCACTCAATGATTTTCTGGAGCAGCAAAAGCTGCGCTGATACGCAAAAAAAAGACCGTCGGCATTGCAACTTGAATTGCGCCGACGGTCTTTTTTTGCTTTTTAGTAGAGGTGCAGATCGGAGGAAATCGAAGGATCGTACCGGCGCGCCACATAGATGATATGATTGAGCTGCGTGCCCATAATGAGCAGTTGACCGGTCAGGTACAGCCATAGCATGAGCACAATCAGCGCGCCGAGCGAGCCGTAGAGCAGGGAATAGCGCGCCATGTTATCGACATAAAACGAGAAGCCGGCAGACGCGAGGATCCAGAAAACGGTCGAAAATGCCGCGCCCGGCAGCGCATCTTTCCAGCTCAGCGGTGTGTTGGGAACAAAGCGGTTAAACACGAGCAGCAGCAAAAAGACAAAACAGATGACCAGCCAGTAGTTGCCGCCGCGCACAAAATTGCGCAGCAGCTGCGGCACGGCAATCCAGCGATCCGCCAGACGCAGCAGGGTCTTGCCGATGACGACAAGCACAAAGCTGCCCACGATTGCAAGCAAAAAGCCCGCCGTCATGAGCACGGAGAGCAGCCGCTGATAGATGCCGCTGCGCCGCACCTCGACACGATAGAGCCTGTTTGCCGTGCGCACGAGCGAGGCCATCGCGCGTGACATGAAATACAGCGTCAGCACGATGCCGATAATCATGGGGCTGATGGCAGGGTGATTGCGGATGTACTCAAAATAGGTGAGAATGAGCTGCTGCACGCTTTTGGGCAGCATACGCACCACAATCTCCAGACTGTCCGCCGAAATGTTCATCTGCGCGAGCACAGAGTTGAGGAACATCAGCAGCGGTGCAACGGAAAACAGCAGGAAATACGCAAGCTCCGCCGCGGACTGCGACACCCCGTCGGAAAAATAGCGCCGGAACATTTGCCGCAGCACATAAAAAATCCGCTTGCCGACACTCATGGCCGCACCTCCTCTCTCGTTGTTCCCCATTGTAACAGTTTTGTGCAACTTTGACAACCTGAAAAAGGTTGCATTCTGCGCGAAACGTGCTATACTAATATACGAACAAAGTTTCGATATGGGGGTGATGCATGTCATGGCTTTTCCGATTTGCGCACAGACCTGCTGCTTTTCCGGCTACCGGCCGGAAAAAATGCCTGCCGAAGGGTGCTGGGGGGCGAGCATTCCGGATACGCTTTATGAGCCGCTGCAGCGCGCGGTACGCGGCGCAGTGGACGCAGGCTGCACCGATTTTATCACGGGCATGAGTCGCGGCTTTGACCTGTGGGCGGCGCAGACGGTGCTGCTGCTGCGCCGGGAGGCGCCGATCAAGCTCATTTGCGCGCTGCCGTTTTCCGAGCAGGAGGCGCATTGGGCGCAGGAGTGGCGCGCGCTGCACGCGCTTGTACGGGCGCGCGCCGATGCGGTGTGCGTGGTGAGTCCGGTGTATCACGCAGGATGCTTTCAAACGCGCAACCGTTTTATGGTCGACAGCTCCAGCCGTCTGATCTGTTACTTTGACGGACGGCACGGCGGTACAGCTTATACAGTGCATCGCGCCGCTACGCGCGGCCTGCATATCGAAAATCTTGCAGACGGACAGCTCACGCTGGAGCTGCCGTAAAACACACAAGCGCCGCCCGCAGGCGGCGCTTGTATGTTTTAGTCAACCCGGACGGTCCATTGCAGCTCATCGGGCAGCTTGCCCCATTGCATGCCGGTTAGTGTATCGTATAGACGCTGGGTCAGTACGCCGATTCTGCCTCCGCCGATGTGCGCGACTTCGCCTTCGTAGCACAGCTCGCCGACCGGGGAAATGACCGCCGCCGTGCCCGTGCCAAAGACCTCCTCGAGCTTGCCCTCGCGTGATGCTCGCATGACATCCGCAATTGGCAGACGCTCTTCGGATACCGGCACACCCCAGTGGCGCATTAGGTCGATGCAGCTCATGCGGGTGACACCGGGCAGCACTGTGCCGGTGCAGGGCGCGGTGTAGACCGTGCCGTCAATTTTGAAGAAGCAGTTCATAGAGCCGACCTCTTCAACGTACTTATGCTCCACACCGTCGAGCCACAGCGTCTGCTCATAGCCGAGATCGTGTGCCTTGACCTGTGAAATGAGGCTTGCGGCATAGTTGCCGCCACACTTTGTAAAGCCCGTGCCGCCCGGGCACGCGCGCGTGTATTCATCCTCGACAAAGATTTTAACCGGATTGATACCCGCATCGTAGTATGCGCCGACCGGCGAGCAGATGACGAGGAACTGGTGCGTCTTGGACGGGCGCACGCCGAGGTGCGGCTCGGTCGCGATGACGAACGGGCGAATGTACAGGCTTGTGCCCTCACAGGACGGAACCCAGTCCGATTCGACCTTGACGAGCGCCTTGACCGCGTGCACGAAGTCTTCGACCGGCAGCGAGGGCAGACACATGCGCGCGTTGGTATTTTTCATCCGCTGCGCGTTTTGATCGGGGCGGAACAGCTGCACCGCGCCATCCGGTGTGCGGTATGCTTTCATGCCTTCGAAGGATTCCATGGCATAGTGCAGCACCATTGCGGCGGGATCAAGCTGCAGCGGTGCATAGGGCACGATGCGTGCGTCATGCCAGCCGATGCCCTCGGTGTGGTCAATGACCAGCATATGATCGGTATAATAGATACCGAAGCCCAGCTTGGTCGGGTCGGGTTTTTCCTTGCGTGTCTTTGCAAAATCATACTTGATGTCCAGCATCGTCAATCACTCTTTTCTGCTTTATTATGCTAAATTTACAGCTATCCCTATTCTAGCGAACACAGACGACTTTTTCAAGAGGGGTTGGCGAATTTTTGCATTTCTTCGTGTCACATTGCCAAAATAGCGCGTGTCTGCTATACTGAAAACGAAAATCCTTTTCCGGAAAGGGGGCGCGGAAATGAAAACCGTGCGCCGCGCGGCTTGCCTTTTGCTGTCCGTTCTGCTGCTGAGCGGGCTTTTGAGCGGACTTGCCGTGCCTGATATTATTTTAACCGCGGTCAACGATCAATTTCTGCCGCTGTCCTCATCCACGATGCCGACGCGTAAAAACGGCGAAATCTATGTGCCGTATACGGTCTTTACGGGCACGCTTGGCCTGCAGGGCGCGTACAGCAGCGCACAGCAGCTGCTGGTGCTCTACAATTGGGATCATACGCTCAACTTTTCGGTTGGGCAGGGCTATGTCTATGACGAAAACGATACGAGCTATGCACAGCCCGCATATACCATCAGCGGTACAACCTATGTGCCGGCAAAGCTGGTGTGCGGCATTTTCGGCTTCTCTTATTCGACGATTTCGTCGAGCTATCCGGTGGTGCGTTTTGCAAACGACAGCGCCAAGCTGTCCGATCGCGCGTTTGGCGCGGGAGCGGCCGAAACCGTCGACCGCATGGTGAAAAACTATCTCAATCCGTCCACAAGCGCGGGCGGCGGAGCGGCCGACACAACGACGGGAACCCAGCCGCAGATCCCTGTGCAGCCGCCTAAGGCGGAGGAGGCGATTCCGCAGCCTTCGGTGGTTTATCTGACCTTCTTCGGAACACCCGCCGAAGAAACGGACGAAATACTCGATATTTTATCTACATATCACCGCACGGCGAGCTTTTTCCTGCCAACAGACAGCGTTCTTGCGCAGGATAGTGCGGTGCGCCGCATTGTTGCAGGGGGACATGCGCTCGGATTATCGATTACCGCGGACGCATCAATCGCAGACCCTGCCGCACTCGCCGCGCGGCTGGAACAGGCAAATGACGATCTGCTGCTCGTCTGCGGCGTGCAGACGCGGCTTGTGCTTGTTACAAACGGCACGGCAAGCTTATCACAGTCCCAGCGTGATGCGCTCGCAAATGCGGGCTATCGGCTGTGGGACGCGACGCTGACCGCACGAGAGGGCAGCCGCACGGCCTATCGCGGCGCGGAAACCGTGCTCAAAGGCTTTCAGCGCTCGACTGCGCCCGCCGTGGTCGCCCTTGGACAGAACAAAAACACACCGGCGACCCTGACCTATATCCTTCGGTATATGCGCGAGACCGCTATTTCGCACGCGGCAATCCACCTCAGCACCTCGCCGCTGAACGGCAGCGGCGATACGCGATAGAAAAAGTGCCCTCCCGCTTCGGGAGGGCACTTTTTCGCTTAAATCTGCTTGCGGATGTGCTCAAGAGCGCCCTTTTCAAGCCGAGAAACCTGCGCCTGTGAAATTTGGATTTCCTTGGCGACCTCCATCTGCGTGCGCCCCTCGAAAAAGCGCATGCGCACGATTTTCTTTTCGCGGTTGCTCAGCGAGCCGATTGCGCCCTTGAGCGCGATGGCTTCCAGCCAGTGTTCGTCCGTATTTTTGGTATCGCCCACCTGATCCATGACGCATAGCGTGTCACCCTCTTCGCCCCAGACCGGTTCAAACAGAGAAACCGGATCCATAATCGCATCGAGCGCAAACACGACCTCTTCTTTTTTCAGCCCGAGCGTCTGAGCCAGCTCGATGATGGTCGGCTCGCGCTGATGTTCGCGCGTGAACGCCTCCTTCGCCTGCAGCGCACGGTACGCGGTGTCGCGCATCGACCGCGACACGCGAAT
Source organism: uncultured Intestinibacillus sp. (assembly GCA_964580155.1). Lineage (GTDB taxonomy): Bacteria > Bacillota > Clostridia > Oscillospirales > Butyricicoccaceae > Intestinibacillus. The sequence continues at coordinate 20,600 of CAZOJP010000017.1, forward strand.
GGCGCTGTTATCACGCAGATAACGGCGAATTTCGCCGATAATCATGGGTACGGCATAGGTGCTGAAGCGCACACCGAGATCAACATTAAAATTATCGATTGATTTGATAAGCCCGATGCAGCCGACCTGAAACAGGTCGTCGACCGATTCGCCGCGACCATTGAAGCGCTGTATGATGCTGAGCACCAGACGTAGATTGCCGCGGATGAGCTTCTCTCGCGCAGCCGTGTCGCCATCGCGCACGCGCCGCAGCAGAGCGTTCATTTCATCGTTTGTCAGAACGGTTAGCTCCGATGTGTTGACGCCACAGATTTCGACTTTCATCTGCATGGAATTCCCCTCCCGACTGGCAAAATCACTTTGTCCCTGTACCGTAGATTTTGCCACCCGGACGGTTAAATATACCCTGTGAATTTTTGTTCTTGCGACATGTTTCGCGTGCTTTTATGCGTTTTGTATGGTAGATCGGCGCGTCCGGTCAAAGAAAAGCGCAGTATATTGTACAAATACGGCGCTGTAATTTTTTGCAGACATCTGCAATACCCGCTTTTTTGTGAGGAAAAGTGCTTTTTTGGAACAAATTCCCGTGTCATTTGCAACTAAACCAGTCACAGATGCAAGCACCTATCGGATTTCAACAGCACTGCAGCGCTGCGGACAAAAAAAACCGACGTGAACAAAATCACGTCGGTTTTGTGCCGCACTCACTCGCTGAGCAGCATGCGGTCGTTTTCGATGTTGAATTTTTGCAGCAGGTCTTGCACGCTCAGATTTTTCTTTTCCTCGCCTGCGATGTCGACGACGATGCGCCCTGCATCCATCATAATGAGGCGGTTGCCGTATTCGATTGCATTGCGCATGTTGTGCGTGACCATGAGCGTGGTCAGGTTGTCGCGCGCGACGATTTCGCGGGTCAGCTGCAGCACCTTGTCCGCGGTTTTGGGATCGAGCGCGGCGGTGTGCTCGTCGAGCAGCAGCAGGTCGGGCTTTTGCAGCGTCGCCATGAGCAGTGTAAGCGCCTGACGCTGGCCGCCGGACAGCAGGCCGACCTTGCTTGTCAGGCGGTTTTCCAGCCCGAGATCGAGCGTTTTGAGCTTTTCACGGTACATGTCGCGCTCGGCATTCGTGATGCCGCTGCCGAGGCCGCGTCCCTTGCCGCGGCGATACGCGAGGGCGAGGTTCTCCTCGATGCCCATGCTTGCCGCAGTGCCCATCATGGGATCCTGAAATACGCGGCCGAGGAACTTCGCGCGCTTGTACTCGGGCAGTCCGGTCAGGTTGAAGCCGTTGAGCCGGATTTTGCCGGAATCGACCGGAAACACACCTGCGATGAGGTTGAGCATGGTCGATTTTCCGGCGCCGTTGCCGCCGATGACCGTGACGAAATCGCCCGGATTGAGCCTGAGATTGAGGTCGTTAATCGCGGTTTTCTGGTTGACCGTGCCCGCGTTAAAGGTTTTATAAAGATTGTGCAGTTCGAGCATAGGGTCAGTCCTCCTTTGCGGCGGAGACCGGCGCTTTGACCGGCACCTTGAAATACTTGCCCTTCCAGTAGGGGATTGCGAGGAAGATTGCAACGACGATTGCGGACAGCAGCTTGAGGAAGTCCGCGTTCAGGCCGAGCCACAGCACAATCTGGATGACGATGTAGTAAATGACCGCACCAAAGACCACGGACAGCAGCTTGAGCG
>CAZOJP010000017.1:22300-37242 GCA_964580155.1 uncultured Intestinibacillus sp.
GCCCGGCAAGGCGAAAGCCCAGCAGCGTCACGATGGACGCGCCCGCATCGGAGAGGTTGTTGAACGCGTCCGCCGTAATGGCGACCGAGCCTGCAAGCGTTCCTGCCAGCAGCTTGAGCGCAAAGTTGCGGAAGATGCGGCTGAACACGACATCGCCGATGATGACCGCGGCAAGCCCGATGACAATCGCGCCCGTACCCATTTTGACGTCGGAGAAGCCCTGATACTGTCCGAGCAGTGCGCCCGAAAGCGCGACCAGACCGTTTGAGAGCATCAGGCCGAACACCTTGTTGCGGTCGGTATTGATGCCTTGCGCGCGCGACATATCGGGGTTTGCACCCGTCGCACGGATGGAGCAGCCGAGTGCTGTGCCGAAGAACCAGTAGAGCACGGCGATGATGATCAGCACAAGGACAAAGACGAAAATGATCGCCTGCGGAATGTGACGCAGCGACACAAGCAGCGGGTATTTATCAACCGAAATCGCCTGATTGGCCTTGCCCATGATGCGCAGGTTGATGGAATACAGCGAAAGCTGCGTCAGGATGCCTGCGAGCAGCGCGGGTATGCCCATAAAGGTATGCAGCAGCCCTGTAACAAGTCCGGCCACCAGTCCGGCGATCAATGCGCCGAGCATTGCGGCCCACACGTTCCAGCCTGCGAGCATGAGCATGATACAGGTCGCGGCGCCGGTCGTCATCGAACCGTCCACGGTCAAATCGGCAACGTCCAGCACCTTGTAGGTGACAAAAACACCGATTGCCATAATGCCCCAAATGAGTCCCTGCGCACACGCGCCGGGCAGGGCATTGAGAAGATTGACAAAATTCAAGTTCATTCCCCCAATTTCATGTATTTAGACCAAAGCATAGGTGTATTAAAATGACAAAAAAGCAGAGGGAGGCAAGGCCGGCTCCTCTGCTTTTGGTCGTGGGCATGGATTATTCGGTGATTGTCTCAAAGCCCTCCGGCGCGGTCAGACCAAGCGCATCGCCGATCGCCTTGTTATACTTCTGCGTGACATGGGGAGCAAACTGCACCTCCATTTTGGTGAGGTCTGCGCCCTTTGCAAGGATATCGTAGGCCATCTGTGCGGTGGTCTGTCCCAGCTCTTCATAGCTGATGGACAGCGTTGCGACACCGCAGCCCTTGCAGATGCCTTCTTCGCCTGCGATGATGGGAATCTTCTTCGGCAGAACGATGTTCTTGATGATCTCCGTATTGGAGGCCACGGTGTTGTCGGTCGGAAGGTAGATGACATCGCTCGAACCTGCCGCCTTGGTGCAGACCGACGCGAGATCGTTGGAATCTGCGAAGGAATACTCCGTGCAGGTATAGCCCATATTTTCAAGCAGCGGCTTGATGATGCCAATCTGGTATGCGGAGTTCGGCTCGCCGGAGCAGTAGAGCAGACCGACGTTCTTTGCATCTGGGAACATCTCGTGCAGCAGCTCCGCCTGCTGATCGAGCGGCGCCAGATCGGAGGTGCCCGAAATGTTGCGGCCGGTTGCGCCGCTCCAGTCCGAAATATCGAGCGCAGTCGCGTAATCCGTAATCGAGGTGCCGAGGATCGGGATCGAAGCCGTGCCGGAGGCCGCGGCCTGCAGCGGCGCGGTCGCGTTTGCAAGGATCAGGTCGACATTGGAGGACACGAAGCCGTTGATGATGGTCGGGCAGGTCGAGGGGTCGCCCGAAGCGTTCTGGGTGTCAAATTCGACCTTGCCGCCGTCCGCCTCGACAAGTGCAGTCAGCGTATCCTGAAATCCCTGGGTCGCCGCGTCGAGTGCAAGGTGCTGCACGAGCTGACAAATGCCGACGCGCACGGTCTTGCCGGCGAGGGAAGTGCCTGTGCTGCCCGTATCTCCGCCTGTTGCGCCATGATCCGCCGCATTGCCGCCGCAGCCCGCGAGCATCGTCACGGACAGCGCGCCCGCCATCAGTGCGGCCAACAGTCTCTTGTTCAGTTTCATGTTTACCCATCCTTTAGAATGTAAGTTGAGCGGCGGAATTAAACTCCCACCTCAATTTTACATTTTAGCAGATTAAAGCATGGGGGTCAAGAGCAAGTTCACTAAAATCCAAAAAGAAGAAAGAAAAAACGATAGACAGAATCGACAAAACAATCCTCTAGAGGAACGCGGTCGGCAGCACATAAAGCAGTACCGCATAATAATGTGCGATTGCGCCTGCGAGCACAAAAAGATGCCAGACCGGATGAAAGTATCGCCTGCGTTTGTTGACATAGAAAAATACGCCGCCGGTATAGAACAGGCCGCCAAGGGCGAGCAGCACCACACCGCCGGCCGGCAGCGATGCAAGCAGCGCCTTCAGGCAGAACACAATGGCCCAGCCCATCGCGATATAGCACGCGACCGATACCCGCGCGTAGCGCGCCAGATCGACCGCGTTGAGCACGATGCCGATAATCGCCGCAAGCCAGATGACCGTAAAAATCGTCCACCCGAACGCAGGAGACAGAATCAGCATGGTAAACGGCGAATAGGTGCCGGCGATAAGCAAATAAATCGCGCAATGATCCAGCACGCGTAGCACACGCTTCGCAGTGGGATAGGGCAGCGCGTGGTAGCAGGTCGAGCAGATGAACATGGTAAACAGCGTCAGGCAGTAAATCGACACGGCGGCAGTGCCGCGCAGCGTGCCATAGTGCGTGGTGAGCGCAAGCATATAGCCATAGCCCACGAGCGCCAGCCCCGCGCCGACACCGTGCGTGACCGCGCTGAAGATTTCCTCCCCCATGCTGTAACGGGGCGTAATAGAGGTCATGGTTTTTTTCATGGTCAGCTCCTTTTCAATACAGGTAATTATGCACAGCGAAGTGACATACGATTCAGCAAAAAGCACTAAAAACCAAGAAGGAAATTTCACCAAAGCACCAAAAAGATGAATTTGGAGAAAATACCGAAAAAGGGCTTTCATTTTTGCGGTGCTCTTGCTATAATGGATATAGAAACCGGAAAATCGAATGATAAACTCTCTAATCACAGGAGGATGAAACACTATGACCAGAGGTATTAAAGTAAAAAATACGGAAGACATCCAGAAGATCAATCAGATCGTCAGCAGATACGGCTTCGACATCTGGATTCACGGCAAGAGCGGTATGGTCGACGCAAAGAGCCTGCTTGGCATGTTCCTGCTCAGCCTGAACGAGCCCCTGCAACTTGTCGTTGAGGATGACATCGATACGACCGCGCTGTTCAAGGATCTTGCGGACTATCTCGAAATCGAGGACTAAGTCCGCCTTTCAAAGCGTCCGGTTCGCCGGACGCTTTTTTGTGTCTGCAAACAAAAGCCTGCGTTACTGAAACGCAGGCTTTTCTGTTTCGTTTTTGAAGGATTTACGGAACAAGGCGGGTCATATCGCGCGGGAACATCGAGGCCAGACGCACGTTGTCGAGTTTGAGCAGTTGCATGGTCAGGCGCTCAAGGCCGATGCCCAGACCGCCATGCGGCGGCATGCCGTATTTGTGCAGCATCGTGAAGGACTCGAACAGCGTCTCATCCATATTGCGATCGCGCAGCTTTTGAATCTGCTCGTCGTAGTCATTGATGCGCTGCCCACCGGTTGTAATTTCGAGGCCGCGGAATAGCAGGTCGAACGACAGCGCGAGCTTGGGATCTTCCGCGTCGTCCTTGGCATAGAACGGACGCTTGGAGGACGGGAAATGTGTGACAAAGACGAAGTCCGAGCCGTGGGTCTTTTTCGCCCAGTCGCACAGCATGACCTCTTCATCGGGGTTGAGGTCGTAGCGGTTCTTGGACTTGTGGCCATACTGCTCGAGCATGATGTCCTTCGCCTCGTGGAAGCGAATGGTCGGAATGCGGTCGATGACCGGAATATCCGCCTTGAGCAGCTCCACCTCGGGTGCGCAGTGCGTGCGAACATAGTCCAGCACATACTTGAGCATGCCGGTTTCCATCTCCATGACATCGTTCATGGAGTCGATGTACGCCATTTCGAAGTCCAGACCGATGTATTCGTTGAGGTGGCGGCTGGTATTGTGACGCTCGGCGCGGTAGACGTTACCGATTTCGAACACGCGGCCAAAAATGCCCGCGGTGTATTGCTTGTAGAACTGCGGAGACTGCGCGAGAAATGCCTGCTGACCGAAATAGTCGAGCTTGAAGATATTTGCGCCGCCTTCTGCGCCGGCAGAAACGATTTTCGGCGTGTGGATGTGCGTGAAGCCCTGCTTGAGCATGTATTCCGCAAAGCCGTCCGCAATCGCCGCCTGCACGCGGAAGACCGCCTGCTTGTTGGGGTGGCGCAGCGAAATCGGGCGCAGCGGCAGATCCACGTCAAGCGACAGCCCCATATATTTCTTGCCGAGCGGAATGGGAAGCGCCTCGGCAGGCTTTGCCTGAATCGTGATGGCGCTCAGCACGATTTCAAAGCCGTGCTCGGCGCGCGGCTCCTCGTGCACCTTGCCCGTGACCTCAACCACCATGCCATCCTTGACATCCGCACGCTGCACCTCGCCGAGGGTGTCACCCTGAAACGTGCACTGGAGGAGTCCGCGATTGACGCGCACGATGATAAACGAAAAGTCCGACATATCGCGCACGCGATGCACCGTGCCGCGGAACGTGACTTCCTTGCCGATGTTCGCGGCGGCAAGCTCGACCGCGTCTATATACTGCTTGGGATCGCTGATGAATTCCATAGTAAACCTACGCCTCTCTATTTCAGTTTCACAAATTTTTATATAGGAGAAAGTATACCACCAAATGGGCGGAGATACAAGCCAAAAGTCACTTTTTCCGCAGCTTTGCGGCGATCGCATCGAATTCCGCGCGTGCTTCGCCGCACGCGACAATGGTGACCGCATAGACCGCGCCGCCTGCCGCAACCGCGCAGCACAGCCGCGCGAGATTGCCGATCGGCAGCAGCGTTGCGCCGTATGCCGCCGCGCCGCACAGCGCCGCACACAAAAGGATGCGCAGCAGACGCTTCATAGGAATATGGAACAGAAAGCGGCTGCGCACGCGCACGCAGGTGATGGCAAAGTATGCGGCAAATGCGACGACCGAGCCCATAGCGCCGCCGATAAAGCCAAAGGTTTTCAGCAGCAAAACGCTCGAAATCACCTTGATAACCGCCGCCATCGCGCTGTTTTGCAGCACATGGACGGTCGCCTGCTCAAGCTCATACGCCTTGTTTGCGTACTCGGTCAGCCCCATGAAGAGCATGGCAAGCGCGGTATAGGCGATGACCGGCGCGCCGACCTCATAGCCGCTTTTGAACAAAAATTGAGACAGCGTGGTCGACACCGCGGACAGCCCCGCGACCGCGGGCACCGCGAGCAGCAGATACAGCCGCACACCCTGATCGAGCAGGGGCTGCGCCTCCGCAACGCCGCCCTCGCGCCAGCCGCGCAGCACCGCGGGATAGACACCGCGCATGATGCCGACTGAAATCATCGTGAAGATGCCGGCTGCGATGGAGTTGTTGGAGGAGTAATAGGCATACTGCACGTTGCCGAAAAAGCCGACAACCAGGTACTTATCGATTTGGTTGAGCAGGGAGACCGAAATCGACACGCCCATGAGCGGCACGCCGTATTTGAGAAACTTTTGAAACAGCGGCTTGGAAAAAAACCGCGGGCGCACAAGCTGCGGAATGGAAAGTGCGAATATGGCGCCGATGCCTGCCGCGCCGTCCGCAAGCGTGTTCGCGAAGATCGCGGGAAAGGGCGAGGGGTAGCCGGCCTTGCCGCCGCACAGCGCGTAGGCCACAACGACCTTACACAAAGCCGAGGCCAGGCTGAGAGAAATCGACGCGCGCATGCGTCCGAGCTGGATGAGTGCGGAGTTTAGGATTTGGAACAGCGTATAGGATGCGAACATGAGCGCGCTGCCCAGATAGACCGGATCCCGCGTCAGTGCCGCGCCGACGAGACAAAAGAGGGAGACTGCGGCAAGAATGACAACGTAAACCACGGAAACGGTCGAAAACAGCGCTTGACCGCGGTCTTTGTGGTATTCCTCACCGACGTAGCGCGTGGACGCGTTCGCCATCCATCCCGCGAGAACGAGATAGGCGATTTGAACGTTGAAGTTGATGAAATTGAATACGCCGACCGTATCCTCAAGAAAAATATGCGTATAGAGCGACGAACACGCGATGACGAGCAGGCCCTCTATGATTTTCGCGGGCAGGAACAGCATGGCATCGCGCGTCATGGTGTTTTTTTTGCGCATGAAATCAACCAATCCTTGTCATAAAGTAGCTTTCAGTCTATCATGTTTCGACGATAAATGCAATCAGTCAAATGCGGTGAACTCGGGGAAGCGGGTCAGCATATCGCGGTAGCCGTGATCGAGGAGCCACTCCTCCTTGAGCGCGAGCAGCGCCTGTATGCCGGGATAGTCGTCCCACACGCCGTATTTGGTGAGCAGATGCGCGGCATCCGCGAGATCCAGATAGGTGACCTGAATATAATCGGGCTTTTCCATCTCGCCATCCTGCCGGACGGCATACCACAGGTCGTGCCCGGGGGTGATCCAGCGCGCGGCGGTTTCATTGATGGCATCGAGAATGTCGTAGCCGCGCGCCGCCGCGCGTTCGTCGCCGTAGCGTTCTCCGGCGCGCAGCAGCAGCAGGCCCTCGGTCAGGTAGTGGTTGAGCGAGCACGCCGCCGTGGACGGCGCAACGGAATCGGGCGCGGGATGTCCGTAATCGGGAACAAAGGCCACATCATGCGCCTTGAATTGCGCAGCGTCGGCAAAATCGAGGTAGAAGTCCACCATGCGCTGCACGGTTTCGCCGATCAGGGGATCGTCCCACAGGGTTTCCGCGTGCATGAGCCGCTTCATCGTGTCAAAGTTGAAGCGCGTATCGTAAAAGCCTGCGCCGATGCCGTATTCCTCGCTGAGCCATGTCGAGGACGGCTCGGTCGGCAAAAAGCCCTGCGCATTCACGCTGTCCAGATAGCGATAAATAATCGATTGGCCAAGCGCGATGAACATGGGGCCGTTTGTATCGTAGGTGCACGGGCCGAGCAGCCACGCGGTTGCCGCGCGGTAGATGTGCCTGCCGTCCGCCTGTTCGTCAAAGGGGCGGTAGGTGTCCGGCATCGCGATATACACGCCGTCCGCCTGCAAATGATAGCCGACAACGGACGCGTCGAGGTTGCGCACGTTGGTGTGCGCATCGGGGTTGTCCCAGTTGACGAGCGTGCGATCGGTTACGATACCGGCGCACGAGGCCAGTCCGGCGGGCAGCGGGAGCGAGAGCGCAAGTGTGCCTTCTCCGCGCGCGAGCGAGGCACCCACAAGGGGCGTTTTGCACACATAGACGCTCTGTCCAAGCGCGGTCAGCGTGGACGGGCGCGATAGGTACAGATGCACCGCGTCGCCCTCCAGATAGAGCGCGCTGCCCGGACTGTATGCCGTGCCAAAGCGCGGCGCGGCAGGCTCCGCAGTTTCCGTGTCGTCGGGATCGACGGCGCGCACGGTCAGCGCGTCATCGTCCTGCGTCGTCAGAACCGCGCGCACGCCCGCAGGAGAGTCGGAGGACAGGTAAAACACCGTGCCCGTGTCGGTTTCGTCCACGGTCAGCGCAACCGTGCCGACCTCGGGCGGGGTTTCGCCCTGCGCTGCGCTGCCGAGCAGCGGCAGAACCATACGCGTGCGTGTGCAAAGCGGGCGCACCTCCGGCGCGTCCATGCGCGGCGCGCCTGCCGCAGCGCCCTCAAGCGTCAGCGTATAGGTGCGCGTGCCAACGGTGAAGGAAAGGGTGTCGGGTGCGCGGCCGTCTGCGGTGCGGCGCGGCCAAAACAGGCCGAGCGCGCACAGCACAAGCACACCGAGCGCGAGCACCGTCGCGCCGGCAAGCTGTCCGCGATCCTTTTTGTTTGACATACAGCCGCCCTCCCGCCGTACGAAATTTGTATAAAATAGTATATCATACCTGCCGTGGGCTATGCAACTATGCGGAAAAGGTGTATAATAGCAGGGTAACAAACGGCGGTGGGCGCGCACGCCTGCCGCCGCAGGGAGGAAAACATGAAATTACTGCATATGATGGGCGGCGGCGATGTCGGCGGAGCCAAGACCCATATCATGTCGATTATTCTCGCGCTGCGTGCGCGCGGGCACGAGGTGCATCTGGTCTCGTTCCGCGACGGGCCGTTTCCGCAGGAGGCAGCGGCGCGCGGCATACCGGTTTCGGTCATTGAGCACGTCAGCCCGTTCAAGTGCCGCCGCGAGCTGCTGCGCGTCGTGGATGCCTTTGCACCGGATGTGATCCACTGTCACGGCGCAAAGGCCAACCTCATGGGCGCGATGACGCGCGGCGCGCGCCATATTCCGGTGATGACGACTGTGCACTCGGATTACCGCCTGGACTATCTCGGCTCACCGCTTAAGCAGGCGACACGCGGCACGATCAATGCGATTGCGCTGCGCTTTCTTGATTTTTACCAGCCGGTGGCCGATCGCATGGCGCGCACACTCATCACACGCGGATTTGACCCCGAACGCATGGTTACGATCTATAACGGCATGGACTTCGGCGGCTCAATTGAGGGCATGGACCGCGCGGCATACATCAAAGAAAAGTGGGATGTGGATGTCGCGCTCGACGATGTGCTGTGCGGCATCGCCGCGCGCCTGACCGCGGTCAAGGACATTGCAACGACCGTGCGCGCCTTCGCAAAAGCGCTGCGGGATGCGCCGCAGCTTCGCCTGTTCATCGCGGGCGAGGGCGAGGACGAGGACATGCTGCGCAAGCTCGCAAAGAGCCTCGGCGCGGCGGAGCGCATCACGTTTTGCGGCTGGGTGACCGAGGTGCCGCAGTTTTTTGCGTGTATGGACGTAAATCTGCTGTCCTCACTGTCCGAAACCTTCCCGTATTCCATTCTGGAGGGCGTGCGCGAGCACTGCGCGACTGTGTGCTCGGATGTCGGCGGCATGCCCGATCTCATCACCTCGGGGGAGAATGGCTATATCTTCCAGCCGGGGGATGACGGCATGCTCGCCAAGCACCTCGCGCGCCTTGCAAACGATGCGTCCCTGCGCACGCGGTTTGCAGATGCGCTGTATGAAAAAGCGTCACGGGATTTCTCTCTGCGCAGCATGTGCGATATGCAGGTTGCAAACTACGAGCGCGTGCTCACGCTGTTTGCGCGCCCCAAGAAACAGCGCGCGGGCATTGTCATCTGCGGCGCATACGGCAAGGGCAACGCGGGGGACGACGCAATTCTCAAGGCGATTGTGCAGGAGATGCGCGCGCTCGATCCAACCCGTCCGCTCTGGGTCATGTCGCGCCGCCCCAAGGAAACGCGCCTGGTGTACCGCACAAATGCGATGTACACCTTCAATATGCCCATGGTGCTGCACCGCTTCCGGCGCTCTGCGCTGTATATTAACGGCGGCGGCAGCCTGATGCAGGATGTCACCTCCACGCGCTCACTGCACTACTATCTCTATACGCTGCGCGCCGCCAAGCGCATGGGCTGCCGCGTGATGATGTACGGCTGCGGCATCGGGCCGATTAACCGCCCGAAAAACCGCGCTGCTGCGGCCGCCTCAATCAACCGTGCGGTCGACCTGATCACGCTGCGCGACGACCTGTCGCGCGGAGAGCTGACACGCATGGGCATCACAAAGCCCGATGTCCGCCTGTCCGCCGATCCGACCATCATTCTTCAGCCTGCCGCGCGCGAAAGCGTCGATTTGACGTTCGAGTCGCTCGGCATTGCGCCGCAGGGCAGATACATCGGCTTTGGCCTGCGCAACTGGAAGGGGCTGGACGAGGTGCTGCAGGAGATCGCGCGCGCGGCGGATTATGCATACGAAAAGCACGGACTGGTTCCGGTGTTCGTGCCCATCGAATATCCGAACGATCTCTATCCCGCGCAGCGCGTCGCGGAAAGGCTGCACTGTCCGTATCACACCATCGGCGCGCGGCAGCCGATCGAAACCACCATCGGAATTCTGGCCCGCATGGAAGCCGTCGTGGGCATCCGGCTGCATTCGCTTATGTTCGCCGCAGGGCACGGTGTGCCGGTGATCGGCATGAGCTACGACATCAAGGTGGACGGCTTCCTCAAGTATATCGGCAGCCGCACCTGCATCCAGCTCGGTGAGGTCAAGGCGGATGCACTCATTCCGCTCATCGACGAATGCGTTTCGGGCGCGCTGGATCCCGAGGTCAAGCGCATGGCGGAGCTGCTGCGCGAGCGGGAGCATGAAAACACCGCGGGCGCGCGCCGCTTGCTCGAGCTGGGCACGACCTGACGCAAATTATAATTAGGGGAACGAAGAAGCCATGAAAAACCACATTGTATGTCTTTCCACCACGAATTATCATCCGCTGCCCACACGCAAGCAGAATGTGATGAGCCGGCTGCGCAATGCGGAAATCCTGTATTTTGATCCGCCGGTGTCGCTTATCGCGCCGCTCAAGGACGAAAAGTGCCGCGAGCGGCTGTCCATGTACAAGTGCGCGGGAGAAAAGCCGCAGGACAATATCACGGTCTATGCCCTGCCGCCCGTGCTGCCGTTTTTCAATAAATTTCGCTGGATTAACCGTTTAAACCAAAAACGGCAGGCGCGTTTTGTGCGCGAAAAAATGCAGGCGCACGGCTTCGGAAAAGAGACCGTGCTGTGGTGCTACTCGCCGTCCTCGGCGGATATCGTGCCCCATGTGCCGCATGCCAAGCTGGTTTATGATTGCGTAGATCGCCACTCGGCGTATCAGGGCCACATCACGCCCGCGGTCGTGGACGGTATGGAGCGCGACCTCGCGACGGGTGCGGATCAGGTGTTTTCAACCGCGGTCGGGCTGGATGAAACGCTCAAGAAGTATAATCCATCCGCGCAGATGATCCCGAACGGCGCAGCGTATGAGATTTTTTCGCGCGTGCAAACCGAAAAGGACACGCTAATCTGTCCGGACAAGCTGAAGGGAGCACCCCGTCCCATTTACGGTTTTGTCGGCATGCTGCAGGAATGCATCGACTATGACGCGCTCGAAGCGCTCGCAAAGGAACAGCCGGACGCGACGATTTTCTGCATCGGACGCACGCTGCCCGGCGTCAGTCTGGAGCGCTTCAAGCCGTATCCGAACGTCATTTTCAACGGCTTGGTGCCGCAGACCGAGCTGCCTGCGTATATCGCGCAGTTCGATGTGTGTCTGAACGTGTTCCGCGCGGGCGCGCTGTCCAAGGACGTGTCACCGCTTAAGTTTTATGAGTATCTCGCAACCGGAAAACCCATTGTCTCCACGCGCGAGCCGCTGCAAGTCGAGGATTTCCGCGACGTTGTATACATCGCGCAGGATAAGGCGGCGTTTCTTCTGCTGTGCAATGTCGCCGCGCAGGAGAACGATCCGGACAAGGTCGCGCGGCGGCTGGCTTACGGCGCGCAGTGCTCGTGGAGTGAGCGCGTGCACCAGATGGAGGACACCTTGTACCGCACACAGATCTTACACGCGGAATGAGAACGAAAAGTCGACAAAAAGACGCGCAACAAGCGTGAGAATTCCACACAATCCACAATCTTTTGAAAAGCGCTCGGAAATGCTTGCAAGCGCGTCCAAGGTCATATAAAATAATAATGTATTCCCGATGGAAGGCAAAAAGCTTACGGAAAGGAGTGGCAGCATGGCACAGGCGGTCTTTTTAACAACAATGAACGCAGGGCACTCTTGCAGCCATTCGCGCATCCGTAAGCGTTCTGCATCCCAGGGTACCAGTGTATAAAAAATAAGCAGGATGGTTATGCAGCCACCTGCTTTTTGTTTTTTACTTGCGGCAAACAGGAGGAAACCTATGAAAAAAGTATGTATCGTAATGGGTTCGGACAGCGATCTCGGCGTTATGGAAGCGTGCGCGAAGCGGCTGGGCAGCTTTGATATTCCGTACGAGGTGCGCGTGATTTCGGCGCACCGCACCCCCGCAGCGGCGGAGCAGCTCGCGCAAAATGCAGCGGCGGACGGCTTCGGTGTCATCATCGCGGCGGCGGGCAAGGCAGCGCACCTCGGCGGTGTGCTGGCGGCTTACACAACGCTGCCTGTTATCGGCGTGCCGATTAAGACCAGCATGATGGGCGGACTTGATAGCCTGCTTTCCATGGTGCAAATGCCCAAGGGCATTCCGGTCGCGTGTGTCGCGGTCGACGGCGCGGACAACGCCGCCATCCTCGCCGCGCAGATTCTCGCCGTCGGCGACGCGGCGCTCTCGGGCAAGCTCGCGCAGTTTAAGGCGGACATGGCGGCAGAGGTCGCGCAAAAGGACGAAACGGTGCGCGCACAGTTTGCGTGAGCCGATCCGATAGCCCCTAAAATCATCAAAAAGAATCAACCGACAATGTGAAAAACGGAGGAATAGCATGATGGAGAAACAAGAGCAGCTGTACGAAGGCAAGGCAAAAAAGGTTTTTGCAACGAGCGATCCCGCTCTCGTCATCGTGGATTATAAGGACGATGCAACCGCTTTCAACGGCCTGAAAAAGGGTCAGATTGCAGGCAAGGGTGTTATTAACAACGTGATGAGCAACCACATGTTCCAAATTCTTGAGCAGCAGGGCGTGGCGACGCACTTTGTAGAGCAGCTTTCCGAGCGCGAAACCGTGGTCAAGAAGGTGGACATCGTGCCGCTGGAAGTCATCATCCGCAACATTTCCGCAGGCTCCTTCGCCAAGCGCTACGGCGTGGAAGAGGGCATCGTGTTTGACGCGCCGACCATCGAGTTTTCCTACAAGAACGACGATCTCGGCGATCCGCTGATGAACGATTACCATGCGCTCGCGCTCAAGCTCGCGACTGTGGAGGAAATCGAGTGCATCAAGGCCATGGCATTTAAGGTCAATGAGGTGATGAAGCAGTATTTCGATTCGCTGAACGTCATCCTCGTCGACTTCAAGCTCGAGTTCGGCAAGACCGCGGACGGCACAATCGTGCTTGCGGACGAGATTTCGCCCGATACCTGCCGCCTGTGGGACAAGACCACCAAGGAAAAGCTGGACAAGGATCGTTTCCGCCGCGATATGGGCGGTGTTGAGGACGCATACAACGAGATCATGCGCCGCATCGCAGGCAAGTGAGAAACAGCACACCAAGTTGCGGTTGCGCCCGGGGGGCAGCCTCCCGTTCACCTTTGAATTTCTGAAATAGAGGTAGCAATGAAATATCGAATGAACAAACTGCCGCGCACGCCCTTCGATGGCGACGCGGTGCATGAGGAGTGCGGCGTGTTTGGCGTCTCGCTGCCCGAAAACGCCGAGCTGAGCGCGGCGCACGAGGCGTATATCGCACTGTTTGCCCTGCAGCATCGCGGGCAGGAGGCGGCAGGCATCGCGGTGAACCACCGCGGTGTAATCCGCTGCCATAAGGACGTCGGACTGGTCAATGACGTGTTCGATCAGGAGATTCTTGACGGTATGCCGGGCGAAATGGCAATCGGCCACGTCCGTTATTCCACAACCGGCAAGCAGAGCCGCGAAAATGCCCAGCCCGTGTGCATCACACATGTCAAGGGCAATATGGCGGTGGCGCACAACGGCAATCTGGTCAACGCAGGTGAGCTGCGGCACGAGATCGAGATGAACGGCGGAATTTTTCGCTCGTCAAACGACACCGAGGTGCTTGTCTACACGATCGTGCGCGAGCGCCTCAAGTGCGGCTCCATTGAAGAGGCGATTGTGAACACGATGCAGATTGTCGAAGGCGCGTATTCTCTGGTTATCATGTCGCCTCGCAAGCTCATTGCCGCGCGCGATCCGCACGGCTTCCGTCCGCTGTGCATCGGCAGGATGGAAAACGGCGGCTGGGTGTTCGCTTCCGAAACCTGCGCGCTTGACGCGCTCGGCGCGAGCTTCGTGCGCGATGTCGAGCCGGGCGAGGTGTGCATCGTCAAGGACGGCGAGCTAAGCTCGATGCACTGCGGCATCCAGTGTCCGACCTCAGCGTGCGTGTTTGAGTACATCTATTTTGCGCGTCCGGACTCGGTCATTGACGGCGCGAGCGTGGAGCTTGCGCGCCAGGAAGCGGGCAAGTATCTGTCCATTGAGCATCCGGTCGGCGCGGATCTGGTCATCGGTGTGCCGGATTCCGGCATCCCTGCCGCAATCGGCTATGCCAAGTGTTCGGGCATTCCCTACGGCGTGGGGCTCATCAAAAACCGATACATCGGACGCACCTTCATCCAGCCCGGACAGGAAAAGCGTGAGCGGTCGGTGCGCCTGAAGCTCAACGCACTGCGCGAGGCGGTCGCGGGCAAGCGCATCATCATGGTGGACGATTCCATCGTGCGCGGCACAACCTGCGCGCGTCTGGTCAAGCTCATCCGCGATGCAGGTGCGGAGGAAGTGCATATGCGCATTTCCGCGCCGCCGTTTCGTCATCCGTGCTTCTTCGGCACGGATATTCCCGAGCGTTCCCAGTTGCTTGCGCACAACCGCACGGTAGAGGAAATGCGCGAGATCATCGGTGTGGACTCTCTGGGCTTCCTGTCGCTCGAAGCGACCCACAAAATAGCGCTCGGTTGCAAGCTGGGCTTCTGTGATGCCTGCTTCTCGGGCAATTATTCCATCGAGGTGCCTTGTCAGGCAGAAAAAAAACTATTTGAAAGTGAGATCGAATCATGAGTGAGAGCCGTTCAGAAAGCTACAAGGCAGCAGGCGTAGACGTTACCGCGGGATATGAGGCTGTCAAGCTGATGAAGCCCGCCGTCGAAAGCACGTTCACCAAAGGCGTGATCGGCTCCCTCGGCGGCTTCGGCGGACTGTTCCGCCCCGAATTTGCAGGTATGGCAGATCCCATTCTCGTGTCCGGCACCGACGGTGTGGGCACCAAGCTCAAAATTGCATTCCTGATGGACAAGCATGACACGGTCGGCATCGACTGCGTTGCTATGTGCGTCAATGACATCGCGTGCTGCGGCGCGCAGCCGATGTTCTTCCTCGACTATATCGCG